>NZ_JAFLCJ010000012.1:0-216882 GCF_017302695.1 Leptolyngbya sp. UWPOB_LEPTO1
GGGGGGGTTTGGGAGAGGGGGGTTGAGGTTGCAAATTGCCAATCGGGTTCGATCGCTGAAATGGATTGAGTTCCAGTTAGGTCTTCTGCTTTTTTTGACTCAACGGGAAGCTTCTCTGGCGGAGCGGTTTGAGCAAGCTCGATCGCTAGGTTGGGCTTCTGCGTAGGGGCAGGGGCAGGTTGAACAATCGCAGGAGGTTGAACCAGATAGGGCATAGTCTTAGAAATACGACTCGGAACAGAAGGCAGACGGCAGCATTGGCACTTTAACGGATTGACGGGAATTTCAGCAAATTGATTCCACGAGTTCGGTTAGAGCCTTGTAGGTTTTAGAGGTTGATCGATAGTAATGTCGATCGCGCATCGCTCTTGCGGCATTGACTGAAAAAAAAAGGGCAGATGTCTGCCCTCTTCATTCTCAAAATCGAGAATGGATTATTCTAAATCACGGCGGTTGGGGTTGCGCGAGGGGTCGTTCGAGAGAAATCCAAAGACGAACAGACCGATAAAGAAGAAGACCGTGATATAGACAACGATTTTGAGTGTGATCATATGAATGACTCCAAACTGGTTGGGCGGGGTTTGAAATTAGTCCCTTTATCTTACAGGAGGACGGGATCGTTGTTAATTGCGCTCGCGGAGCCAATGCCAGAAGGCAATGATTCTTTCCTCGATCCAAAGCACCAAATTGTCCAGCCATTTGAGAATTTTTTGCCAACGGCTCAGGATGTATTCGACCTCAGTCGCCGGGGTTTCAATCCAATCAAATGCTGTCTCTACTTGAGTCCGTTCGACCCGTCTTACCGCAGGTACAGATGCTTTTTGAGTCGTTGCCAGTTCGGTGGGTGTGCCAAAATCGAGCGGCTGTGCGGACTCGATCGACACTTGGGTGATTCGGGTTTCGATGCGGCTTAAGCTTGCAGCGCGCTGTTTGGGTTTCGATCGCAGAATGATTTTTCCAGAAAATCTTCTCAGATGGCGCTGAACATGCTCGAAGAGCGATTCTGTAAACGATGGAGCTTGATTCGGCATCAACACTCCATTAAAGGCAGCCGAGCCTTCTAAGATCTGAATTTCGCTGACAGCTTGATTCGGCAACGCCCCACCAAAGACATCGGTAAAGCTTAACCAAGGTGAGGAGTCCACTGTGTCTGACAAAGCACCATTTGCTGTCGCCAAGCGAGGCTTGTTGCCAAAGAAATAGTGAATGGCTGCCCAGATTAACGCTTCTAAATCAGCTAAGTTCGGAGCTTGAGCAAACCAAGTGGTCACTGCTTTGCGGCTCGGAGGCGTGGGAATCAGTCCGGTGGGATTCCAAGCCGACAGTGGAACATTCGGAACAAACCAGGTGAGTTCTGCCACTTCGACGAGTTCTGATTCGTTGAACAGGTTGGCAGCGATCGCAACTGGGCTAGTCTGCACCCAAGCCATTAATTGCCGGAAGACTCGAATCGGAGCTAGTAAAGTTTCTCGATCTTCGGGCAAGGATAAGGGAGCAGATTTGAGATATAGCTTCCGTCGCCATTGCCAGTAGCGGGCGAGTTCGAGCCGGATGCGCTGTCCGATCTGACGCTGTTGTTCTGGAGTGAGAATGTCGAAGATGACATTATCTTCAAGAATCAAAACGATTTTTTGGGTATCAACGGTACAAGCGATCGCGGTAATTTGATACGGATTCGAGACAATTAGGGCTTCTTCGTCGCGACGGAACAAGAATCGTCCAATTACGACGAGTGGATGCCGTTCTTTGAGAACGGGAAGATTGCCGCCGCTGACTAAGGCGCGTTTGACAGCGACCAGAACATTTTGAATCGGCGCATCGCTGAGGTTGTTATCGGGGTCGATCGCGATTTCCTCTCGACTCATCTTCAAGCGTAATACTGTTTTTTCTACCCGTTGCCCGATTTGCTGCCCAACGTAGCGTGTGCCCTGGAAGAGGGCGTAGACCGGATACAGCAAAATTTGAGTGCCCCAAATTGCAGCAAGTTTGGCGTGCCGCAATAAGGTACTCGTCTTGTCCGCAAATTTCTGAGTCTTTTGCGTGACAAAGTTAAACAATTGGCTTTGATAGCGTTGAGAGGTCATAAACTGAGGACGATCGTAACAATCGCGATTTTCCACCCCAATATCATATCGGTATGGTTGAATTTGTCACTTCTTTTATTGAGCGTTTGAGAAATTTAGTTCAAGCAGATGCGATCGAGCATTGGCTCGTCTGCGAAACGGATTGTACGATCGCAGATTTATCGACACAATCTTTTACAAAACTTGAGCTGAATGAGAAACGCTATTTAGTGTGGGAGAAGGGGCGAAAGGTTCGCTGGTTCTATCAAGAGTTTAGCGTGCCGGAAGACTTAGCAGGCTATCCCTTAGAAGGGTTAACGCTGCGGTTGGCATTAACCTGGTGGGCGGAACTGGCTGAAGTCTTTGTGAACGGGCAGAAGGTTCAGGAAGGGGATTTATTTGATCATTCTTGTCGGATTGTGTTGAGTTCTGCCACAGTTCCAGGCGAGAAGATTGCAGTTGCGATTCGATTGGTCAGTCCGGGACATGACATTGGCGGATTGATGCGATCGCGTCTAATTTACGAGTCGAATTACGACGAGATCGATCCGGGCTTTGTCGCGGATGAATTGGAAGTAATTCAGAGCTATGTTGAAGCGTTTGAGTTAGACAAGCTTGAATTTGAATTGGATTGGCAGGTTAGTAACCGATCGCAGTTTCATCAATCTCTAGCAGTACTAAGAAATTCACTTTTACCATTTAGTACCCAAATCAAACAACATACGATTTACCTTCTCGGTCATGCTCATTTAGATATGGCTTGGCTTTGGAATGTGGAAGAAACATGGAGAGCCGCAGAACGTACCTTTGTTTCGGTACTCAATTTGCAGAAAGACTTTCCTGAGCTGACGTTTTGCCATACGACTCCAGCTTTATTTGAATGGGTTGAACAGAATCGACCGGAGCTATTTGCTCAGATTCAAGCACAGGTAAAAGCTGGAACCTGGGAAATTGTCGGCGGCATGTGGGTTGAGCCAGAGATGAATCTGATCAATGCAGAATCGATCGCGCGTCATCTCTTGTATGGTCAACGCTACTGTCAAGAGAAGTTTGGTGCAATCTGCCGAGTCGCATGGCTACCGGATACCTTTGGCTTCAATTGGCAAACGCCGCAGTTTTTGAAGCTAGCAGGCATTGATTACTTTGTGACGCAAAAGCTGCGCTGGAATGATACAACGCAATTTCCCTACGAATGGTTTAACTGGCAAGCACCGGATGGTAGCCAAGTAAAGAGTTTGATGTCTTCGCCGATCGGGGAAGGAATTGATCCGATCAAAATGGCACAGTTTGCTTGGGATTGGGTGAAGAAAACGGGTCAACCTCATGCGCTGTGGTTATTTGGTGTGGGCGATCATGGCGGAGGCCCAACACGCGACATGTTGGAAATTGCAGAGCGGTGGAAGCGATCGCCCTTTTTTCCAAAGCTAGAATTTACTACCGCATTGAAATACTTAGAAAGCTTAGAAGCTCCGAAAGACACTTGGAATGACGAGCTTTATCTAGAATTTCATCGAGGTTGCTATACAACGCATGGCGATCAGAAAAGTTTCAATCGGTGGGGTGAAGCAGTATTACGAGAAGCAGACATTTGGACATCACAGCTAGGGATTGCAGAACAAAATTTTAATTCAGAGTTAGAAATAGAAGAGGCTTGGAAGCAAGTTTTATTTAATCAATTTCACGATATTCTGCCAGGAACTTCAATTCAGCAAGTCTTTCGGGACGCGAATAAAGTTTGGAAAGACGCATGTTTTTCGGCTACGGGATTCAGCATGAGAGCAAAGCAGTCAATCGGAGCGCACATTCGAGTTCCATCTTTACCACATCCGAATGCCAAGTTAGTTGTGGTCTTTAATCCACTGAATTGGCAACAAAGCCAACTAGTTTATACTTGGATTCCAAATGATATCGAGCTTTTACATAATAATTCTCTACAATGGCGAATCACTGATTTAGAAGGTAATCAGATCGAAAAGCAATGTTACTACTACAATTCAAATCAAAAGTTAAAGAGCGATTTGATTGATTTCTACGCTGAAGATATTCCAGCGATAGGATATAAATGCTTTTGGCTTATTCCAATTGAAACTGAAGAGCTTCTCTTACCTAAATTCCCAGAAACATCAACACTTGAAAATGATTTTTTAAAGGTTTCTATTGATCTGGAAACTGGTAATTTAAAAAGTATTTTTGATAAACAAGATCAGCGCGAGATTCTGGGCGCTTCTGGTACTCAGATCCAAGTATTTCGGGATGAAGGTCAGTATTGGGATGCTTGGAATATTGATCCAAATTACTCCAACTATGCCTTACCAAGTCCAGAACTGCTAGATATCAAACTGGGTCTAGTGCATCCACCTCTAGGTTCTACATTTAACCCTCAACATTCTTTTCAATCTTATATTTCTGTACGTCGTCGAATTGGGCAGTCAACCTTCGTCCAAACCTATAGCCTTGAACAAAATGCGCCTATCTTAAATGTTCTGAACACTATCAATTGGCAAGAGCGGCATGTTCTTGTGAAAACAGCATTTCCGCTTAACATTGAAGCGAATTTTGCAACTTATGAAATTGCAGGAGGCGCGATCGAGCGCACTACAATTCCCCAAACCGAAGCCGAAAAAGCAAAATGGGAAGTCTCTGCCCTCGGTTGGGCAGATTTGAGCGACGAAAATTATGGAATTAGCATTCTCAGCGAATCCAAACATGGATACGATTGCACATCCAATCAGATTAGACTCACATTACTACGCGGCTCAGAATTCCCTGATCCAGAAGCTGACTTAGGACACCATACATTTAGCTATGCAATCTATCCGCACGCTGGAAACTGGAAAGAAGCTCAAACCGTTCGCAAAGCCGCAGAATTTTGCAATCCAATGCAAGCGATCGTGCTGGAAAAAATCCCCGAAAACGGCACACTTCCCCCCGTTCATTCATTCCTCGATCTAGGAGCAGACAATCTTATCCTCTCTAGCCTGAAGCAATCCGAGGACAATCCAGACGAGTACATTCTGCGCTGCTACGAATGCCACGGAGAACCTGCAGAACTCAACTTAAAAGGCGACTTCGAGATCATTGAAGCCGTTGATTTACTCGAAAGACCGATCAACACTTCCACGAAAATCGAACCCTGGCAAATTCGGTCTTATCGAATTGAAAAGAAGGGGTAACTATGTCTAGCGCTCCTCCAAATCGGAAGAATCAGACTGGAGTTCTTTCTCGTACTTTGCGATCGCGTCTTCAACCACTTCAGCACCAACATCGGTAAGGTCTGATTTGGAGTAAATCGTAACCAGAATGATCAAGTCACCTGCTTTGAGATAGTAAATTACTCGGTAGCCGCCGCTCTTTCCTTTCTGAACATCACGATTCTTTAAACGAACTTTGAAAACCGTGTATTTGACTCCAGAAATACGATCGCCAGGAAGCTCGCCTGCCTGAAGTTGATCAATCAGCGGTTGAAGATCAGATCGAACGTGACGATACGATTTAGCAAGAGCGCGTAAGTCTCGTTTGAAGCGGGGAGCAAGTTCAATCCGAACAAAAGGCAAATCAGTCGGCATCAATTCCATCCCACATCTGCGACAGCGGAATCGTCTGCCCCGTTAGCGCTTCATATAACCCCTGATGAATTCCCTCAATCACCGTCTCCGTTGGAGTTTCATCTGGATCAGGAGCTTGAAACCGCTCTTGAAGGGATTGAAGAATGAGCGTTTCAACCGACAAATTAAGTTGTTGAGCTTGTTCAGCGAGGTGAACTTGCAAATCTTGAGGAAGATCGATCGTAATCCGCATGATGAGCGATTCCTTGGAAACAGTGCGCGACTAAATCTTTTCGCTCCCTCATTATAAATCTCACAAAAAGAGGGCATCCTTCGACACCCTCTAATTTTTAGTCTTCATGATCTTCAAACGGGTCATCCAAATCAACCGAAGGCGGCCCAAAAGCAGTGTAAATCGCGTATCCGGTCAGTCCAACGATCGCTACACAGAGCGAGATATTCAGCGCGAATGCTGGTTCCATATTGGTTTTAGAGAGTGATTTTCTAACATTATAAAGGATTGTAACAAGTCCTTTTCATTTACGATCGATTCGGTAAGCTCGTTGGCTGAAGAAATCCCTGAGACCAAGTACAGTGAAAGGGATTTTCGATCGGTCGGATTATGATCAATTCCCTTTCCTCACTCGTCTTTTCTCATCCGCTCATTGCAGAAGCCAGCGCAGAAAGCGGGTCTCTTGTTCTCGCAGGCGTTCTGTTAAGCCTAGTCGTTGTCTATTTCGCAAGTAAAATCGGCGGAGAAATTTGTGCCCGCCTTGATTTGCCCTCTGTGTTAGGCGAATTGGTTGCAGGGGTTGTGGTTGGAGTTTCGGCACTGCATTTGTTAGTGTTTCCCAGTGCCGATTTTGATGCCAGTCGATCGCTGATCATGCAAGCCCTGCAAATGACTGCCAACCTCAGCCCCGAAGCACTCAATAGCGTATTTGAATCGCAGAGTGAAGTGATCTCAGTCTTGGCAGAAATCGGAGTCGTGATTCTGCTGTTTGAGATCGGACTAGAATCTGACCTCAAAGAATTAATTCGAGTCGGTTATCAAGCTGCGGTGGTCGCCTGCGTGGGGGTGGCTGTGCCATTTGGATTGGGAACCGCAGGCTTAATGCTCCTCTTTCACGTGCCTGCGATTCCTGCGATTTTTGCAGGAGCTGCTTTGACAGCGACCAGTATCGGCATTACCGCACGAGTCTTGTCCGAAATTCAGCGCATTAGCTCGAAAGAAGGACAGATTATTATCGGCGCAGCAGTGCTCGATGATGTTCTCGGAATTATTGTGCTCGCAGTCGTCGCAGGTTTGGCAAAAACAGGCGAAGTGCAGGTTTCGAGCGTCATTTATTTGATTATTAGTGCGGCAATTTTCTTGATTGGCAGTTTGTGGTTAGGACGATTAGTTAGCCCGTTTTTTGTCACGCTGGTCAATGAATTGAAAACCCGGGGTCAATTACTCGTCAGTGCTTTGATTGTGGCATTCATTCTGTCGGATATTGCAGTTGTGATTCAGTTAGAAGCGATTTTAGGGGCGTTTGCTGCCGGATTAATTTTGGCGGAAACCGAAAAACGTGAAGAACTCGAAGCTCAGATTAAGCCGATCGCAGATATGCTTGTCCCGGTTTTCTTCGTCGTTGTCGGAGCAAGAACCGATGTCAGCGTCCTCAACCCGTTCGATCCAGCGAATCATGAAGGCTTGATCATGTCCGGATTTCTAATTGTTGTGGCGATTTTAGGAAAAGTCGTGACTGGATTTACGGTGTTTGGTCAGCCTGGATTAAATCGACTCGCGATCGGAGTCGGGATGATTCCACGAGGCGAAGTTGGACTCGTGTTTGCGTCATTTGGGGCAAATACAGGCATTCTCTCCGATGCCTTACAAGCTGCGATTATCGTCATGGTGATCTTAACCACATTCGTCGCACCGCCTTTACTGCGGCTGGTTTTCCAACGAGAAGAGTCGGCTCCAGTTCTCAGTGCGCCAGACGATATATGAGCAAAAAAATATGCTGTGATCCCGGCATCTGTACTAGAATGCTCTAGCCTAACTCCACCCTGTTGAGTTAGAGATGCCGTTGTTTCACCTCTTTTGAATTTATGCAACCGCTATTTCCCAGAAACTCGATCGAACCATTCAGAAACTCGATCGAGTTTTTTTGCGTCGAGCTTCATCGAAGAGAACAAACCGATTTCTCAAATCAATTGAACAGAGTTTCCAGATTCTAGGAACGAGTTTGAGGATATTAGGTCAGTCGATCCAGTATCGTTGATTCTGATTCAAGATATTTGGTGTATAAAGGTTAGATTTCTGAGGTGAATACTGGCATGAATTCAAGGATTCAGCCGAGCAAGGATTCATCGATCGTGGGTGAGCGAGGACTGAAAATAGATTCAGAATCATTGAATTTGTAGGCGAAATCTTTAACATTTTGCCGCCGAATTTTGACGGTCAAATGATAAAAGTTGCTGACGAAATGAGTGCAACACCACGCATCAAAGGAGAGAAAAGTTGGAACGCGGTCTTCACACGATGAGTACAAAAATTAAGGCATCTCGCGCAAGCAAATCTCAGAAAACATCTTGCGTTCAAGCTTTCTTTTTGCTTTGCTCTTTTTATTTTTTACTATTGACTTTCCCGGCTCAGGCTGCCCGATTACAGTCTTGGCGGTTAAGTCCGACTCAAACTCAATTAGAATTTTTCACCGATGACGGCGTGCAGCCCACCGCGCAATTGTTGAGCAATCCGACTCGTCTTGTGATTGATATGCCCGGTGTCACGTTCGGTCGCCCCCAAGTCACAGAATCCTATAACGGTGCGATTCGCGCGATTCGAGTGGGGCAATTTGCTCCTGGTACGACTCGCATGGTCGTTGAATATGCGCCCGGATACACGATCGACCCTAATCAGGTGCAGTTCCAACCGAGAGCCGCCAATCAATGGTCGGTGCAGTTGCCGAATCCCCAAATTTCAGGCGTGATTAATCCTTCACCCGTTACGCCTTCACCCGTTACCCCGCCGCCGATTTCCTCGACTCCTCCTGCGACTAATGCGCGCGCGTTTCTACAAAGTCTGCAAGCGACTGGAGATGGGTTCTTTCTGCGATCGACCGGAGGTGCACCGGAGATTCGTTCCTTGAGATCCGGAGATCGCCGCCAAATGATTTTCGATTTTTACGGCGCAACGATTTCTCCAAATCTTTCCCCGCGTGATTTGCCCGTCAATTTGAATGGCGTTTCTCGCGCTCAAATTACCCAGTTCTCGCCAGATGTGGTTCGTGTGACTTTGACACTCTCTGAACAAAGCCCAAATTGGCAGGCGAGTGTCAGTCCTTCCGGGGGCTTGATAATTCTGCCCCAAACGATCGGAGCGAGTCCTGGACAGCCCGTTTCGCAAACCGCGATCGTCCAATCCGTAGAACTAGATGCCAACCGTCAACTCGTGATCCGAGGCAATCAGGCTCTCAACTACAGCGCCGGATGGGATCGCCCTTCAGGAGCTTATCGTATCCTGATTCGCTCTGCCCGTACGGATCTTAGAACGATTCAACTCCCTGCCAACAGTCCCCTACTTCGTGCCCAAGTTCGGCAAGAAGGCAATGACGTTGCAGTCTTGATCATTCCTGCGTCTGGCAACCAAATTGGCGCGATCGTGCAGTCTAGCCCACAACAATTGACGGTTCCATTTACTCGATCGGGCTTATTCCCCGTCACCCCACCCCCTATCACCCCACAACCCGTCACCCCACGTCCCACTCCCCCCCCAGTTCCCCGCCCGATCCCAAGCGGTCGTCAAGTCGTTATCCTCGATCCCGGACATGGTGGACCCGATCCTGGAGCAGTCGGAATTGGTGGAATTCAAGAGAAAGAAATCGTTCTCGATGTCAGCCGCCGCGTGCGAGACATCTTAGAACGTAGTAATGTTCAGGTTGTGATGACGCGCAATGCAGATATTGATCTCGATTTGCAGCCCCGTGTCGATATTGCTGAACGCGCTAGAGCCACAATTTTTGTCAGCATTCACGCGAATGCAATCAGCATGAGCCGTCCCGATATCAATGGAGTCGAAACCTACTATTTCCAAAGTGGATTGGAACTCGCCCAGACGATTCATCGCAATATCTTGGCGGGCACTGGCGCGCCCGATCGCCGAGTTCGCAGCGCTCGATTTTATGTACTGCGGCGCACCTCAATGCCCTCAGTCTTACTCGAACTTGGGTTTGTCACAGGGCGAGATGATGCGCGCAGGTTGTCAGATACGACATTCCGGCAACGGATGGCAGAATCGATTGCACGTGGGATTCTTGAGTACTTGGGTAGACGCAGTTAGTTTTGAGAATCAGCGGGGTTCTGCCAACCATTGCTCTAATTCTGCGATCGTACTGAGATTCAACAGTGCGATCGCGAGTTGGTCAAGTTGTGCGATCGGGAGTTGCTGGATTTGAAGTTCGAGGGGTTCGGGCAGAGAGAAGCGCGATCGCAGTTGCATCAAGATCAGTTCAGCTTTCCCGCGCTCAATTCCTTGCTCAATTCCTTGCTCAATTCCCTGTCTTCTTCCGGTCGCGAGCGTTTGACGTTCCCATTCTAAATATGCTTTTGAGAGTGCCATTAGAAATCGCTTCTCCTCTGCGTCAAGAGTTTCAGTTACTTTTATACTAAGGTTCCAGCGGGCTAATAGATCAAGGGCTGTGGAACGCTTTGGGGTGTTTTCTGGCAGCATGAGTAGCTCTTCGATCGCTTGTTCTTGAGTTGTGCCTTTGCCGAGTAGCCTGAGCCATAAAGTTTCTTCAGTTGAGCGTAATTCAGCAATGTTGATTAAGCCTGTTCGCCAACCTCGATCGAAAAGATAAATCCCGTCTTCTTCCTGAAGTTTGCCGCCAAAGTCGTTTAGAACTCGATCAGAAACAGAAGATGCCAGAATCCATAATTGCGGTTGTTCTGAATCTGGGAGGGTGTGTTCGGCGGCGCGATCGAGTTCGGCATGAAGGAAATAGAGTTTTGAAACACAGCTACGGATATCGGTTGCGGTTGGAGGATTGCGAAATGGCTCAAATAGGGATTTGCTTGTGCTTAATTGGGCGAGTTGACCCAGTTCGTTGGGGTCGAGTTGAACTGAGTCGTCTGGCTCAAAGTAGATGTCGATGCGACGAGCTTCTCCGGGAACGGTGCGATCGATGGTGACTCGTCCATAAGGTGTGAGGAGCGCTTCAAAGAGTTGTTTGGAAAATTCGTCGAAGGGCTGTCGCGTCATTGGAAACGGAAATGTGATGAGATGAGTACAAGCGCTCTATAAATTATTGCATACGTCAAAGAAAATTTTATGGGTCACGTAGATCGATACATCTCCAACGGTGTTCGATACATCTCCAACATCGATCGAACATTCACGCTTGATACTCAAATCCTCGCAAACGATGATCAATACATCTTCAATGACGATCGAACATTCACGCTTGATGTTCAAATCCTCGCGAACGTCGCTCGATGAATCGCGAATGATATTACAGTGATCCACTCACGATGTTCGATCTCTCGTAAACGTCGCTCGATGAATCGTCATTGACGATCGAACAATCGCGATCGTCATCTAATGAATCGCAGACGACGATCGATGAATCACAATCGTAAATCCGTTGATCGCTTTCCCAAAATGCTCAGAAGATTTGATCAAGCAGAGCGCGAAAAGGAGATAAAAGAAACAAGGGCAAAAGGCATGAGGGTAAGGGGCTACAGAGCCATTGGAGCAGAACAAACAATACGAAAACCGTTAGTGAAGCTGCAGTAGACGGGCGGATCGTCGTCGCGAGAGGCAGAACGACAAGCCCGCGGACTGTAGTACCAGGAACCGCCACGCAAGACTCGGCGGTTGTTCTCTCGATCTCTTTCCATTTCCCAAACGAGCCTGTCAGTGGGTGCATCCGTATAGCTGTCACGCCAAGGATCAGCGCACCACTCCCAAACATTACCGTGCATATCAAAAAGTCCAAAAGCATTCGGGGGAAAACTGCCTACATTCGTTGTTTGTGCTCGGTAAATTCCTTCCGGCACATTCGCATAAGTGTAATTGCCGTTATAGTTTGCTAGAGCAGGCGTAATCGTTTCTCCAAAATGAAACGGTGTCGTTGTTCTAGCCCGACACGCATATTCCCATTCAGCTTCACTCGGCAATCGATATTGCTGTCCAGTTTTTCGAGATAATCGATCGCAAAACTCAATCGCATCCTCCCAAGACACTCGTTCAACAGGTCGCTCTTGACCTCTGAAACTCGATGGTTCTGGCTTGAGATCGCGATTGATTTTTGGCAGGTGAGCGATCTCTTTCCATTGCGCCTGAGTCACTGCATACTTACCCATGAAAAAAGGCTTGATCGTGACTTGATGTTGCGGCTTCTCACTATCTCTTGCTTCTAACTCTCCCTCTGCCGCACCCATCCAAAAGGTTCCACCTGGAATCCAAACCATATCGAGAAAGACACCTTGCGCGAGTTCTTCTCGACGGTAACTTGCTTGACTTTGACGACGATCTATTTCTTTTCCTCGATCGTTGACCGTAATCACTTCAAAACTAAAAACCGGAAGCGAAGGCTTTGAAGGCTCTTTGATTGTTGGTTTAGGCTCTACAGAAACTGGAACCTCTACATCCTTTGCATCAGGAACAATCCGCCGCTCAATCTCTAAAACACTCTCATCCGTCAGACCTAATTCCTGCTGAAGCTCTTGTAGCTCTCGTCGATCTCGTTTATCTAACGGAAACCTACATTCGCGCAAAACCTCTTCATACTCTGCCAAATTCGCCCGATGTTCTCGATACGGCTGAAGCACTTCATCCTCAATCTGCCTCGCCACCGCCGCATCCAGTCCAAAACCTTGCGCTCTTCGATCGAGCATTCTCCGCCCCGCCGGACGAATCTCACCTTCCGCGCAATACTGCTCTACCAATTTGCGATACTTCTGAGCAACATCAACGAATGCCCGCGCCAAAACAATCTTCTCCCCATCCCGCACCACATACCGCTCCGGGTGCATTGAAGGCATCGCCCGCTTTAGCTTCGTCCTAACAAACTCATGCAACTCATTCGCCGAAATCAACCCATCCTCATCGAGATCCGCCGCCCCCGTCCGCAACCCCTCCACCAGATAGCGCGTATAAATCGCCAACTCCTCCCCAGACCGCTCAAACGAATACTCGATCGCCGAAGAAGAAGTCAGCACAATCCGCCCCTCTCCACCCAACTGCCGAGAAAAGTTGATCGTCCCCTCATCCCGCGCAACATTCGCCCCAAACGCCCCACTATTACAGCAATCCAAAATCACGACCATCCGCCGCGACTCGCAATTCTCCATCTGGTCATGCACAAAACTCGCAGGAACCGCCGTACCCTTATTCAGCCTGCCATCCGCTAACTTTCTCGAACTCCGATTGCTGAAATAAAACTTGCCAAACTCATCCGTGATCCCATGCCCCGAAAAATACAGCAGCAATAGATCTTCCTCACCACACTCGCTAAAGAGCGTAGCAATCTCCTCCTGCATCGTCTGTAAATCTGGATTCTCAAGCGGCACAACACGATCGAACCCACCAATCTCTGGATCGCTCAATATCGATCGCATCGCCGCTACATCCTTCACCGCCGCAGGCAACGACTTCAACCCCTCAGCGTACTCGCTCACGCCAATCAGCAATGCTATCTTTGCCATCGTCCTACAAAGTTTGAGCCAACCGCTTCAACGTTTCTTCCGCCAGCGCCAACTCCTCACGACTACTCGCTTCGAGTTCAACCTCACGCCCATCCGCAAACTTCGCCTTAATCTTGATCGGCTTATTCCCCAAGCGATCGCCCAAAAACCCAAACAGCGACTTCAACCCCTCCAACGTCACCGTCGCCCTCAGCAACCCCAACAAAAACGACCCAAACGCCTTACTGCCCTCCGGCGGATTGTCATCACTGACGCGATCGACCTTCACTCCGTCAATCTGTCTCATCTGCTGCCAGAGCGTCTGTGTCAATTTCTCCTGCTTCTCAGGACTCTCCGCATCTTGAAAACTCAGCATCAGTTCAAGCTTAGAGGCAGTACTCATAACCCATCCACACTCTACGAAACTTCCTCAGATTCTAACCCTCTGACGCAGAATTATCCGTACTTCCCCGGAATGCAGCCCGACAACATTGGCAACCCTGCTCAACAATCTGACCTCCCGACAGAAGCGATCGCGCTTTCCTCTCAAGTATTTCTGCAAATAGAATTCATGATTTCTTCTCTGAAGTCGATCTTGAGCCTCTGAGCAAGACCGCCTAGACTTAGAAAAAAGTTAACAGTCAGATAGAGGATTTTGAATTTTAGATTTTGGATTTTGATTGTAGAAACGTCCGAAAAGGACGGTTCAGGAATCGAAGTACACATTTACAATTCAAGCAGGAATTTTTTCTGATTTGGGCGTTTTACATTGGTGTGAGGATTCAGCATGAACATGGAAGTATCGAATTTTGGGGGATTTCTGCGAGATCTCCCGAATGGCTCTGATCCGATCGGGCTTTTCGATAGCGGGGTCGGCGGTTTGACCGTGCTACGCGAAATGTACCGTCAATTACCGAATGAATCACTTTTGTATTTTGGCGATACAGCGCGATTGCCCTACGGAACGCGATCGCAGTCTGAGATTATTCAATTCGTGCGCGAAATTCTCGATTGGATGGTGGCTCACCGCGCCAAAATGGTGATCATGGCGTGTAATACGAGTTCGGCTTTAGCGATCGAAACGGTACGTCAGGAATATCCCAACTTACCGATTTTGGGCGTGATTTTACCGGGTGCAAGTGCCGCCGTCCGACAAGGCAGACGCATCGGAGTCATTTCAACGCCAGCAACGGCTGCGAGCGATGCGTATCGACAAGCGATTCTCGAAGTCGATCCCACGGCTGAAGTTTGGCAGGTCGGCTGTCCTGAATTTGTGCCCTTAATCGAGCAAGGACGCATCGACGATCCTTACACCTACAAAGTGGCTCAAAACTATTTACAACCGTTACTCGACCAAGAAATTGACACGCTGATTTATGGCTGTACGCATTATCCGCATTTAGCACCTGTGTTGAAATCGATCGTGCCTGCTTCGGTGCAGTTTGTTGACCCGGCAGTGCATGTGGCGAAAGCAGCGGCTCAGGAATTGGAGATCTTGGGACTGCGAAATCAGCGTTCTCCGATGCCGACGCGGTTTTATGTCAGCGGTGATCCGAAACCATTCATGCAATTGGCACAGCAATGGCTAGGATGTAACACGATCGTGACTCAGATCTCGCTGTCTGAATCCGTTGCGGTTAGCTAAGCTAGAGAAAAGGTATGACCTCTCAGTTTCCCCAGGACTCGGAGGTCACGTTTCAAAATCCTGAATATGAAATGACTATGATGAATGCTTTATGGTTTCGCATTTTGAGAACGGTTTATCGTAAAGAGCCGATCACAGGATTTATTCTGACTGCGGGTGCAATGAATGTCGCGATCGGTGGGATTGATCAAAGCACTTCATTGGTGATTTTCGGATTGAGCACGGTGACGATCGCGTTAGCCTTGCGATGGTGGCATTTGTCGCATCGCCCTGCACCGATGAAAGTTTCGACTGAATCTTCTCGACGAGCGCCAATGCGAGCCTTACCAGAGCGATCGTCTCGCCCATCGTTGCCTACTTTATCAATTCCCAAAGATTAACTCGCTTCGTAGGCAGCATCAAGAATAACCGACTAGTCCCATCTTTAACGCTTTAATAATTGCCTGCGTTCGACTTGTCACACCTAGTTTGTTGAAAATCGCCGTCAAATGCGCCTTCACTGTCGCGACTGAAATATATAAATGGGCTGCAATCTCCTCATTAGAAGCGCCTTGCACCAACCAGTGCAACACCTCTTGCTCGCGCTCCGTCAAGTGTAACTTTACCTTCGCTTCTGAAGCTTGCCCGTTGTAAAACCGGAACGTCTGAAAAAATCGCGTTGCCAATTCTGGAGACAAATAAATCTGATCACTCAAAACCGTCTCGATCGCTTGAAATAACTGCGTCGCCAGATCATCCTTCACGACATAGCCATTTGCGCCAGCCCGCATTGCTCGAAACACCCATTCATCCTCTTGATGACCAGACAAAACGAGAATGCGCGATCGTAGATCTAGCTTTGCTAACTCCATCAAGGTCGCAATCCCATCTCCGGTTGCTAGCTCCATATCCAGCAGAATGAGCATAGGGTGCTGCTCCATTGCCAGTTGCACCGCTTGCTGTGAAGAAGCTGCTTCACCCACTACTGTAAATCGTTGATCATTCGTCGTGTTATAGAACTGAAGCAAGGTTTGTAGACCCTGACGGAACCGAGCATCATCATCGACAAGCAGAACAGAGGTTTGCTGAATAGTGGCAGGAGTGGACATAGTGAACTCGTAAAAATGGAACCGTTAGATCGCAGGCACGATCGATAATTTGGGGCTATATCGAGGCAGCGCCACCGAAAACTTCGCGCCGCCTTCTGGTAAATTGCCTGCCCATAGGCGACCATTATGCGCGTGAATGATCTTTTGAGCGATCGAAAGTCCTAATCCTGTTCCACCCGGACGACGAGAATAAAACGGAGTACAGAGATTTTCGACATCACTCTCAGACAAACCCACACCGTGATCGGAGATTTCGATCACGATTTCCTGGTCGGTCACTTCCCAGTGGCAATCAATCTGACTAGAGATAGGGCTGAAATGAATCGCATTGGAAATCAAGTTATCCAACACCTGCTTAAATTGCCAGGCATCGACATCGATCAGCATCAGCGATCGCGAATAGTTCACAGTAATGTCCTTCTCAGTCAGCCAAGGCTGCAACTGTTTGAGACTTTCCGTGATCAGTTCACTCAAATTGTGTTCCGCAATTCGCAGCGGTTTCTGTTTGACGGTCAATTGCTTCAGATGACGGCTGATATCCTGAATCGATGCCTGAATTGATTCGAGATGCGATCTGGAGTGCTGTTCAGAAACAGTCGTCAGTAGCATCTCAGTATAAATTTGAACTAGCGCGATCGGACTTTTTACCTGATGCTCAATGTGGTTGTTTTTTTGCTCTAACTGTTGGTACGACTGGCGTTGTGTATAAAGTTCGCGCACCATTGAGAGATGATGGCTCAACAGATTTGCGCAGTTTTCTATCAATCTTTTCTGCTTTGCCGTAAGAAGTTTGGGGGTTCCAAGCAACAGGTATTCCGGTTTGGTGGGACTAATCGGGCAAGCATAGAATCGAGGTTTTGATTTTGTAAAAACTTTAATCAATCGCCCGATCGAATTTTTGATCCACCAAGTTTCGGATGCCAAAAATGCTTGAGCCTCCGTATCTAACACTGACCAAAATTCGCGACCATAAAGCAAACACTGACGTTTTGAATGTTCTGGAGAATGAAAAACTAAACGAATGCCGAGATCTGGAAATTGAGACAAAATCTGCTCAATTTGCAACCGACAAAACGCTTGAATTGGATTCTCAGCAACTGTGGAAGGCTCGACCGTATGGGATACGATCGCAGAGGGAAACCGCTTAAATGAATGGACAGCTTGCATAACACCACAAGAATCCGAAGTTAGGGAAACACGACAAAATATCTTAAAAAGTGCGTGCTTTTTGCTTGTAATCCAATACGATCGGTTACAAGTTAAGCACATTGATAAAGAACCATACTTTTGTATAACCCAGAGTCCGAAAAGTCCTCAAAATTCCCACGGATTCTAATAAATATCTCAGTAATTTCCCGGAGGGAGGCAATTTATTTAACACCTATTTTGTAAAGACCTAATTTCGCATCGGTACTCTATACGGTGCTAATTGCCATCTTTTACCCGCTACATCTCGGTTTTCATCGTTTCTATTGACTCAGTTCGACTTACGGCTAACGATCTCTTCTCTGTGATCGTCATAAACTGTCCCCTTTAATCGCTACATAAGATAATGATTCCTGCCATTTCTAAAGCGCTAGCAAATGTGCTGGCGATCGAGACTTCTCTGAATGAAGTTGAACGGGTTGATTTTAATCCACCGTCTCAGTCGTTGATGGGCAAGGCGGCTCTCAATATCTACTGCTACAACTATTGCTGCGCTGAGAAAAAGCCGACGCTTCCAGAAGTCGCTTTAGCTTTCGTCATCAGCGCTTGGGATACGCCTGCTTGGGGTGACCAGCCATTATTATCAGAAGCTTTATCTTCGCTCAAAAAACATCGACAGCTTGAGCCAAAATTTTTATCCCCAGAACTAGAAGACTATCAAGCCTTATCGATCGAGGTGGATGCGATTCCAGCGATCGAGCCTGTGGTGTTGTGGGAGTCATTGGGATTACCGATGCGTCCAGCGTTGTATGTGACGGTGAAGGTTCCGACCTAGATCATCCCCCACCTCCCCACTCCCCACTTTCCGCAGGTGGGGAAACCCGCACTTAGCAAAATAGAGACGCAGGGCACAATCATCACGCACAATAAATGCGTTGCCTATAAACAGAATTTCTCCTTAAGCCTATGACCACCATCCTAGAGCAGGGGAATATCTCAATTCATACTGAGAATATTTTCCCGATTATCAAAAAATGGCTGTATTCAGACCATGAGATCTTCTTGCGTGAACTGGTTTCAAACGCGGTCGATGCACTGCAAAAACTGAGCATGGTGTCTCGCTCTGGTGAGTTTTCAGGCGAACTAGGCGAGTCGGAAATTGTCATTACGATCGACAAAGCAAACAAAACCCTCGCCATCTCGGATACCGGAATTGGGATGACGGCTGACGAGATTAAAAAATATATCAACCAAGTCGCATTCTCTAGCGCAGAAGAGTTTGTGCAAAAGTATCAGGCAAGCAGCGATCAGCAAATCATTGGTCACTTTGGATTGGGATTCTATTCGTCCTTCATGGTGGCGAAGCAGGTTGAAATTGATACCCTGTCTTACAAAGAAGGGTCACAAGCGGTCAATTGGATCTGTGATGGTTCGACTGAGTTCAAATTGTCGGCATCTGAGCGATCGACTCGTGGGACAACGGTAAAACTTCACCTCCAAGAAGAAGAACTAGAATATTTAGAGCCTTACAGAATTCGCCAACTGATCAAGACGTACTGCGATTTCTTGCCCTTCCCGATTAAGCTAGAAACCCTAGCATCTGAAGGACAGGAAGCAACTGCGCCAGAGCAAATTAACCGCCAAAAAGCACCTTGGAAAGAGTCACCTAGCAATCTCACCAAGGAAGATTATCTAGAGTTTTATCGCTACCTCTATCCGTTCCAAGATGAGCCGCTGTTGTGGGTGCATTTGAATACGGATTATCCCTTTGTCGTCAATGGCATTCTTTACTTCCCTAAACTCAAGCCCGATGTTGATGTCAGCAAGGGGCAGATCAAACTCTTCTGCAATCAAGTTTTCGTCAGCGACAACTGCGAAGAAGTTGTCCCACGATTCTTACTCCCACTGCAAGGGGTGATCGATAGCGTTGATATTCCATTGAACGTTTCGCGGAGCTTTTTGCAAAGCGATCGCACCGTCCGCCGGATTGCAGATTACATCGCGAAGAAAGTCGGCGATCGCTTAAAAGAACTCTACCGAGACGATCGAGAAGCTTATATCCGAAGCTGGCAAGACCTCGGAACCTTCGTAAAATTCGGCTCGCTGAACGATGACAAGTTCAAAAAGCAAGTCGAAGACATTTTGATCTATCGCACGACTGCGGATTTGAGCAAGCCGAAAGTTGAAGTCGAAACTTCAGAAGGCGATGTCTGGCAAGAGGCAAGTAATACGATCGACGGCAAGACTTACACCACCTTGCAAGAATACCTGGAACGCAACAAAGAGCGTCATGAGAATCGAGTCTTCTACTGCACCGATGAAGTGACTCAAGCAACGTATGTGCAGTTGCATACGAGCCAAGGTTTAGAAGTGTTGTTCATGGATTCATTCATCGACAGCCACTTTGTCAGCTTCTTAGAACGAGAGTACTCCCATATCAAGTTCTCACGAGTCGATGCCGAACTCGATGACACACTGATCGACAAAGACAAAGCAGAAGACATCGTTGACCCCAATACCAATCAGACACGGGGAGAACAGATCAAAGACCTCTTCCTCAAGGCATTAGGCAAGCCAAAATTGACGATTCGCACCGAGGCACTCAAAGGCGATAATGCGGCACCTCCGGCGATCGTCTTACTGCCCGAACAACTGCGCAGAATGCAAGAAATGAATGCACTCTTGCAGCAACAAGCAATGCAGTTTCCAGAAGAGCATATTCTGCTCGTCAATACAGCGCATCCAATGATTCAAAACTTAATGAATTTGAGTCAAGGCGCAATTGTTACCGGATCTGCTGCTTCTCCGTCGGCTGAGCTTGCCGATATGATTTGTCATCATGTGTATGACTTAGCCCTGATGGCGCAGAAAGGCTTTGATGCCGATGGGATGAAAGCCTTTGTTGAGCGATCGAACCAGGTGCTCACGAAATTGACCGAACGCGCCTTAAATTAGCCTTAAATTGCCCGCGCTACCACTCACGGCAGCGCGGGCAGCTTGCAAAGAATTGTGAATTGTAAACAAATATTTCAATAAATCAGTCTTTTGATGAAACTTCAGGCGTGGTTCGCTACGCTCTTAGATAGATAAGGAGGATTAACAAAATGACCACTGTGCCAGACAGCATTAGCTTGGTTGATTTATCAAGATTGTGGATTCAGAAAGCACTCGAAGAGATTGCTGCACAAAACGAAACCGATCAACCAGAATGCGTTGAGCAAGAAACAGAAGAGGAATAAAGTTTTGACTACGAAAGCAATGGTCTAGATCATATGATCTAGACCATTATTTTGTGATTTTTTACAGTATTACTGCTTGTTAAAGATTTTTACTAAGAAATGGTCGATCGAGAGATTTCCACCTCCCCCTGCTGCTAGAGCCAGATAGCAAAGCGAATAAACCGAAGCCGTTTCTAACGGGGGAATCTGAAACCCGCTATCCTTCAGGTGAAAGTAAACCGCGATCAGCATGGTGAAGAGTAGAGACAATGCGCTGAATCGAGTCAGCAACCCAGCGATTAAGAAAATAGAAGCGACGATTTCGGTATAAGCCGCTAAGTAAGTAAAAAAGGTTGGAAACGGTAATCCAATCACATTAATCACATGTTCAATAAAGCCTGGCACATCGGCTAATTTACTAAACCCGTTGTGAATCATTAATGACCCAACCACAACGCGAACTACAAGCCAAGCTGCTTGGAAGATTGGATTTGGGCTGAGGTCAGATTGCAGAATCGTTGAAATGAGCGATCGCTGAGAAGGGGCAACAGTCATTTTTTTCTCCAAAATGCGCTTTGAATCTTATGGAAACTGTAATTGAAATTGTTACATAACTCAATTTAACTACTCATTTTCTACGGAAAGCCTGACCTAAGATGAGAAATGCAGCCTTTGGATAGACGGTCGCAGCTAAGGGTGCTTGCTACCGTAGATGCAATTACTCATTTAAAGCAAGGTATATAGCTATGTCGCACTTTAGTACACTCCGCAGCAAGATTACGGATGCAGAATTGCTCAAGTCTTCTTTGCGCGATTTGGGTTTCACAGTTGAAACAAATGCAGAAGTCCGAGGCATGGGATGTCAGCGTGTTCATGCAGACATCGTTGCAGTCTTGGATGGCAGCTACGATATCGGTTGGATTCATAATGAAGATGGAACGTTTAGCATTGTGGCAGATCTCTGGGGTGTCGCCAGAAAGCATAACCTTGCAGAATTGATGACTTCAGTGAATCAGAAGTACGCAGTGCAGCAAACGTTGAATCAGGTGAAGCGTCCTGGATTACAAAATGCCAATGTGCAAGTGATGGTACGGTAAGGCGTGCTAGCCAAATCGTCTAGACCTCCGAGTTTCCCGTAAGCTTGGAGGTCTAGTGATGCAGAAAACCACGATCGTTTGAAAAGTATCTTAAGATAGGGTTCAAATGGTTGCATCTGGAATCAAATCATGGCGAAGTTAGGTTCTGAAATATTTACAACTCCCTTCAAAACGCTACTTCCGCCTTACCGATTTATTCCGACGGACGAAACGATTCTGCATCGACCGCACCAGCCCTCTCCGCTCAATGAGAAAGCCATTCGGGTGTTGAATTGGAATATTGCGAAAAATAATCACGATCGCAGTTGGCAAAAAGATTTTGATTGGATCGTCGATCGCTATCAGCCGGATCTGATTTTTCTTCAAGAAGTTCAGCTTTGCACCGAACTCAAGCATTTTGAACTCGCTGAACTCGGCTGGAGCTTTGCACCGAATTTTATTGATACGTATCGAAACATCTATGCAGGCGTTTTGACAGCTTCTCGTGCTTCTTGTGTGACTCGTAAGGCAGTACTCACAGAACATGCTGAACCCGTTTCTAATACGCCTAAAGTGTCCTTAGTGACTGAGCACCCTTTTGCACAAGGAACCCTACTGACGATCAATTCGCACTTAATTAATTTTGTTGAGCTAGATAAATTCAAAACGCAATTAGTTGAATTAGAAACTGCGATCGCAGCTCACGATGGAGCGATCATCTTTTCAGGCGATTTTAATACATGGAATCGATCGCGCTGGCAATTATTAGATAAGATGACGCGCAGGCTAGGGCTATCACGAGCGAAATTTTCAGAAGCAGATACACAAAACATCAAACGATTTTTGATGTCTCCTCCGTTAGATCACATTTTCTACCGAGGGCTGCATCAGAATTATTTACAGGCGCGGGTGCTCGATCAGATTCAGTCGTCTGATCATAAGCCGATGCTGGTCGAGTTCCATTTGTAAACCAAAATCTATGCTGGGCGTTGGCAGTTCGGTTCAGATTTTTAGCATTCTCACGATCGTCGTACACCTATTGGGAATTGTGAATGCGGCTCATGCGGTGATGAATGTACGATCGTCGCGCGGGGCAGTCGCTTGGAGCATCTCACTGCTGACGATTCCGTGGCTTGCGATTCCGTTGTATTGGATTTTGGGACGGAATCGGTTTTATGGTTATGCAGAGGCGTTGCAAGCGGCATACATTGAGCATAATGCTCAGGCGAAAGAAGCCTATCAAGAAATTCTAGAATGCAAAGCAGAATTACCTCCAGAGTTTTCTCCTTTGCAAGAGCTAGCAGACTCATTAACCACCATTCCATTTACAACGGGGAATTTTGCTGAATTGCTGGTGAATGGGAAAGAAACATTTACAGCAATGCTAACGGCAATACAAAATGCAACAGACTATATCCTGATTCAAACTTATACCTTAGACGATGATCAGATTGGGAATGAATTCTGTAAAGCGTTGATTCATAAATCAATGCAAGGTGTGCGAGTTTACTTGCTTTATGACGGAATTGGCACGCGAGGATTAGCACGATCGTATCTGCGATCGCTGCGGCAAGCAGGCGTTCGAGTTAATACATTTAAGAGTACGAAAGGACGCGGAAATCGCTGGCAAATCAACTTTAGAAATCATCGCAAAATTTTGATTGTGGATGGTGCGATCGGGTTTGTGGGTGGACTGAATATTGCAGATGAATATTTAGGATATAAACCGCCGCTGAGTCCTTGGCGAGATACGCATGTGAGAGTGCAAGGAACCTCTGTGAAATGCTTACAAGGCAGCTTCTTAGGCGATTGGTTTTGGGCAACTCGCAAGCTTCCGCAAGTTCAGTGGAATGTTGATCCAAAACCAGAATTTGATCAAGTGGCATTGGTTTTGCCCACAGGACCGGCTGATCAGGTTCCGGCTTGTACGTTGTTTTTTGTCAATGCCATTAATCAAGCAAAGCAACGGCTCTGGATTGCAAGTCCTTACTTTGTGCCGGATGATTCGATCGCGACGGCTCTCAAACTTGCAGCCATTCGGGGAGTCGATGTGCGAATCTTACTGCCTAATCGTCCTGATCATTACATGGTCTACTTTTGTGCATTTTCTTACTATATGGAAATGCAGACGGCTGGCGTGAGAATTTACCGCTATCAGCCTGGATTTATGCATCAAAAAGTAATTTTGATTGATGATGCGATCGCGGGAGTCGGAACTGTGAATTTAGATAATCGATCGTTTCAATTGAATTTTGAAGTGACGTTATTTGTAATTCATCAGGCATTTGTGGAAGCAGTTGAAGCAATGTTGCAGGATGATTTACAGCTTTGTTATTTAGTCACCCCTTCGGATTATCAGCAACAATCCCTATGGCTGAAGTTGGTTGCACGGATTGCACGACTGTTTGCGCCAATTTTATAGATTGATTCGGCGTTGGTGCATGAATAGCAAAAGCGACTATTTCGGGGGTGAAGGAAGCCGAGATTACGATTCAACTCGATAGCTATCAGGTTTGGCAATCTCGATCATGCGGATGCGATCCTGACAAACTTTCGGTTTTTTCAAAAAAAAATCAGTCTCCTTGCATATGTTCTGACTTTCCATCGTGTAACTCATCACAAGCTTAAATGCTTGACACACGTTACACAACGCAGGAAACACAATCATGCACATTGACCGCGCGTTTTTATTTCAATCATTCCTAGGTCGATTAGGCGCAAAGGGCAACGAACAACAATTCGCTTGATCGACTCGGACAATCTTTCAGTACAACCCAATCAACACCTTAGAGGTGAACTATGCGATGGCTCATCAATGGGAGCATCGGATTTTTGGTGTGGTTGAGTTGGGGAATTCCAGCCTGTTTTGCAAACTCAGAAGTTCAATCCGTGCCCAACTTAATAACACAGATGAACTCACAAGCCTCTCCTCAACCTTCATCTCCCCTGAAACGACTTTCCCAACCACTCAAACCTGAACAATTTTCTAGCAAGCCAACTGTACTTACAGTCCGTTCAACTGAAGAAATACGGCTCAAGCTAGCTCATCTTCCTACAACAAACGAAGGTACACTGTCCGTTTTTCTAAATCAAGTTGATGTCACATCTCAAGTTGCCATTACGGGCAATGAGCTGGTTTATCGATCGCGATTATTGCCCCTCACACCTGGTGAGCACACTCTCACTGTCTATATGGTTAAGAGTGCAGAACAGTGGATCGTTTTAGAGACTTTTGTACTCAAAGTAGATCCAACCACAGCACAAACGCCTCAATCGTCGAATCAATCATCTTCTACCCCGCAACCTGTAACACCGAATTCCGATCCATCCCGCCCCGCCAATTCATCGCCTGAAACACCAAAAACTCCAGAACAACCCACATCTGAGACTCCAAAGCCTACTACTACCCGCGCCGAAGATCTCAAATTCACTCCGAAGCTGAACGTCAACTTCAAATCTCAAGTCGCTGAAGCCCGCACGCCGGATGCAGGCAGATCGGAGCGTCCAACTTTTGCTGATTTGGCGTTGACAGGTGGATTCGCCGCTCAGTATCAGAGAGATAACTTTAATGTTCAAGCGAACTTTAATCTCGCAGGTAGCACCAATCTGCAAGAGGCATTGCGCTTTAACACCTTAAAAGAAGCTGCACCCCAAATCGATTTGAGTGATTACTTGCTCGATGTGAAAGTGGGAAATGCACAGGTTTCTGTTGGACATCAATGTTATGGAAATCATCCCTTTCTCTTAGACAATCTCTGCTCGCGTGGCTTAAGCAGTAAGATTCAAATCAGTAAGCGGGTCAATTTGTCGATCGCTCATATCAGCACCACGAGTGTAGTGGGCTTTGACAATTTCTTAGGCATAGAGCACCAAAACAATACCCTGACAGCCGCAACGCTCGGTATGCAACTGCTCGATAATCCCGCAGGCGGAGTTCGATTAGAAACGACCTTTATGCGGGGGTCTCGTCAACCGATTGAGAACTTTAATGTTGGTGAAGTAGTCGATGCAGAAAAAAGCCAAGGATTCGGGGTGCGGTTGTTTGGCACAGATCCCTCTGGTCGGTTGAAACTTGATGCAGGCTATGTCCGCAGTCGCTTTACAAATCCGACGGCTGATCCACAATTGGTTGATAATCTAACTGTGGCGAGAGTGCAGCCTGTGACCCGCAGTGCTTGGTTTGTTGAGACAAGCTATGATTTGCTCAAAAATGTCAAACTGGATGCCACTCGCACCCTAGATTTGTCATTTAACTTTCGGCATGAGCGGCTTGATCCACAGTTTGGCACAGTCGGAGCAAGTGTGACGGTTGATCAACTCCGAACTCGCTTCGGGGTCAATGCTGCGATCGCAGGAGCCACCATTCAATTTCAAACCGATCAGTCCGAAGACAATCTAGCAAATATCGCGACTATTCTAAAAACCAAAACTCAAAACCGTTCTCTAACTATCAATGCGCCCTTACAAACGATCTTAAACAGCAGCAATAAGTTATTACCAACCTTAACTTACAGCTTTCAACGCACTCATCAGTTTGGAGCAAATCAGCCAGTTGAGGCTCTATCTGGGTTTGATCCCTCAGAAATTCCTGATCAACTCACCACAAGCCATAAATTTGGGACAGCTTGGTCGATCGACAATTTCAGCCTTAGCTATCAATACTCGAATACTTTTCAAGACAATCGCCAACCTACGCGAGAGTTGGCAGACTTTAGCACGATGAATCACCAAGTCTCGATCGCTTGGCAAGTGAATCCACGATTGAATCTTGCCTTGGGCTACAATTTCACAAGCGCAAAAAGCTTTGAGCAAGGCATTACTCGCTTTACGAGTAGCCCAACGCTTAGTATCAGTTGGGTGATGTTTCCGAATTTAACGCTCGCATTCAATTACAACCGTACCGATGAGACAGATTCGCTGAATCAAAAAATCACACGCGCCACGAATTTGGAAGCCTTACTCACTTGGCAATTTCAGATGCATAGCTTGGGTCGAGAGATTCCAGCAAGTGCATTTATCCGTTATGGGACACAATCTACGATCGCACATGACCCTCTATTCAATGTGGATACGAATGCCACGATTCAGACGGTCAGTGCAGGCTTAAATTTTAGTTTTTAACAATGGAATCAGTGGAGAGGTAATGAAACTAAAACTGAAATTATTGAGCATATTCATGGGTTCAGCTATCTTTGGATTGTTGATGAGGATGCCCACTGCCGAAGCCGTGATTGTCAGCCCGAAAGGGGTGAATGTTCGTACCTTCGGAGCAACCACGGTGTTTCTCACGTTTGTGGGGCTAAACAATCAAACTCCGGCGGAAGGGCTGTGGTGCGGTGCGATTAATGCCGATCAATCTTGTGTGCCTGGGACAATCTTCGGTCAGCTTCCAGCCCGTAGTAATCGCTCCCGACTCAGCGGATCGAACAACTATACCGATATCATGACCATTCCGCCTTCGGTCGCTCGACGAGCCTATCAAGACGCGATTCGAGGGAATTCGTCGCAGTTTTTCTATGTCCGACGGTTTGTGAGCAGGACGGGCGCTCCGGATGAATTTGTTGCTGTCACTTGCCGACTTGCAGGAGGCGGGGCACGGGTTCCGCTCGCGCTAACTGAGGTGCGCTTAGCATTTGAAGATGGTCAGCCAGTGCCAGCGATCGCGACTGGAGAAACTTTGCCCCGATTTGGGGCTGAAATCTCCTACAACGGCACTGGACGACTAAAAGGACGCTGGGAAGTTGTGCTACCAGGTGATCCTCTGCCGAGTGAGCGAGATCGGCTTACCGAAGCAACGCTGCCGATCGAAGAACGTCCCTTGCAACGTCGCTATACGACCCTTCAGCGCTTTGATGTGTTTGTTCCACCCACAGGACGAGTGTTTATCCCAGGGCCTAGTCCAAATACCTTACCCAAAGGTTCCACCGGGCTGCATTTCATTTTGCTGAGAATTGAGGCGACAGACGATCGTGAAGGCAATTCAGATACGGGGATTGGAGTTGTAAATTCTGGCGGAGTTGCTGGATTTCCCCTGCCAGTGCTCCGCTACTTCGTAACCAACGATAAGCGCCCATTGAACTTAGTACAGCCAAACGATGGAGCGAGACTATCGGTTCAACAATCAATTCAATTTAAATGGCAGGGAGTGGATGGAGCATATAGTTACAAGCTAGAGGTTAGACAGGGTGAGGTTGTGGTACTCTCTGCTCTGCTAGGAGCAAATCAAATGAGCTATACTGCTCCACCTTGGTTGAAGGAGAAAATACAGCAGCGGTTACAGTGGAAAGTGCAAGCACTGAAGGAAGATGGGACTACGATCGTAGAATCAACCGCGAATGAATTCCAGATTCAGCCTTGAAATGCGCTTAGAAGCGATCGACTTTTGTTGCTTTGGCTATTCATCCAACAAAGCCGATTGATTCAGAATTTCTCAAATCACAACAGCCAATTCTTAACCTATTCGCCTCAGTGTTCGAGCTAAAGCAATTCCTGACGCAATCGATAAATAATCGTCTTCGCATCTACCTGATCGAGAATTTCTCGAATCACAGTATTTGCTCCCTGCGCTCCCCAAGTACAGCCATTTTCTAAATAAATCTGCGCCGCTCGTCCCACAGAATACGAGCCATATCCAGCAATGCCAGCCTGCACGATCGCAGTTCCCGCCAAAGCCGAAAAGCCAGCACTGCCATCGACTCCAGTTGCCAAAGCCGCTGCACTTTTTCCCATTCCTAGTAAAATTCCACTACCAATTTCACCGAGCAGCAAACTTCCTGAACTCACCCAAATCGTGTTTAGCAGTTTCCCTGCTTCATGGCGCGTCATCGGCAATCCATACAAATTCGCCAACGCTTGAATCATAGCCAGATCGGATGCCACTCCACCGATCAGATCAAGAAATGCGATCGGGTTCAACGCAATCGCGATCGCTTTATAGCGCGTAAACTTCCAAATCAAAGCCTCCGCTTCCACGTCTCGCAACTCCATGACTTTCGTTGCAATCTCAGTTTCAGCGGTTCTCGCCTGAGTCAAAGCATTCAAAGCTAACAGCGATCGACCTTCTCGATTCAGAATCGTTAAAATCTTGGCTTTTAATTCTTCAATCTGCGGCGGGGGCGATTCCCACTCGTAGCTGACCCGACCGTCTGGATATTCCACCCGCATTTGTAACGGCGCAGGTTCAGCCGCAACCATGACAATTTCATCAGAAGTCAACAGATGCTCTAAGCGATCGCTACTATTGCTGCGAATGCCTAAATTTTGCAAATTTCGATAGATCTCTTCTCGTGATTGATCCGGATACAGATCGACTTTGTTAAATACTAAAATCAATGGCTTTTGAGCCTGCCGCAAATCACAAAGCGCCTTGTATTCTGTCCGAGTGATATCGCCAGAAATTACAAATAAAATTAAATCCGCCTGCCGAGCCACTGTCTGCGCCATGTCGGCTCGCGCCTGTCCATCAATCTCATCTAATCCTGGCGTATCAATCAATTCAATCTGAATCTTGCTGGAAGACTCCGGCACGATCGCTTGATCTTCCGCCACAAATCCGCCGCTTGGCGACCAGGTGACCAGCCTCGGCTGTTGCGTGACTCCATTCAACGGACCCGTTTCAAAAATTTTCTCGCCAATCAGCGCGTTCAAAATCGCCGATTTACCGCGACTGACTAAGCCAAACACAGCAATTCTCAGCACAAAGCGATCAAGCTTACTTAAATTCGTCGAAATTGTCTCAAGTTCAGCCTTGAGCGCGGTTTGGAGAGCGGGATTTTTGGTCGATCGTAAAAACTGGGAATAATTCGTGAGCGCCTGACGCAAACTTGCCCGCGCTCGATTGAGGTGGGTTTCTTGAGGATTCGGACGCGATTTAGGAGAGGCTTGACTCAAAGCAAATTAGACCAACGGCATCTACAATCTATTCTCATCCAAATTTGTAAAAATCGGGTTCAGAAGTTTATGGAAGCATGGCAATTAGAAGCAATCCGCAAGCTTGAATCAGAGTACGGAACCGTTCCGCCTCCTTGGGTTGTCTTCAACGAGCATCCGTATAGCCTCTGTTGGCGAATGGGCGGTGGAGAAGCACATATCGAGGTGTGGTCAGACTGGTGGGAAGAAAAAGATTACTCTGAAGCTGAGAAGATTGAATACTTTCGCCAGTGGAAACCTCCTGCTAGCTGGCTGGAATGGATGATCGACGCGATTTGGGAGCCTGCTGATACGGATGAAGAGGAGCTTGCAAATTTTGCACGAGCAGAAGCACTTGGATTTGGCAGTAAGGCAGAGTTCGATCGAGCAATCAGCGATCCAAAATGGTTGGAGTCAGACGAAGTTTTTTAGCGCTTCAGTGCCGCTCGAAATTCCCGAACAGCATCATACTGGTCATAGTAAGTCATGTAGCGGCAGAAAAGCTCAATCGGGAAATCTGGCAAAAGTTGGCTCTGCGTTATTTTTTCATAACGATCGCGAAGGTGATAGATTTCAAGCGTTCCATCTTCCCAAAACCAAACTTCCGAGACTCCCAATCGACGATAAACTTCTAGCTTATTCACACCTCCACTTGTTACGGTGATTTCAACCACTAAATCAGGTTGGGGCTTCTTATATTCCAAGTTATAAGCTTCATCTGGCTCATTTCTGGCTTTGATCGCTTCTGTGCCCATCGTCGCGCTGCCCCGACCATAAAAGCGAATCCCAAAGACTTCAAAGTAAGTTTCTAACAGTCGTCGAAACAGCACCTTAAAGTCTTCGTGTTCTTCACTAACAGGCATAACCTCAACAGTTCCATCCAGATAAATCAATTTGATACCAGCAATATCTTCGAGAGAGCGATCGAGTTCCTCAAACTGCTTCCAGGTCAGATGATGAATGACTTTTGCGGGTCTGGGTTGAGAAGTCGATGAAGTGGCAACCATGAGTAGAGTAAAGAGAACCTTTTCAACGTTGTCTTAATTCTGCGATCGATAAAGCGATCGACGTTTTACAGAAAAACCTGAAATGCCAAAGTAAATCCTGGGACGACATCTTCTCCACTCAAGGTTGCTGATTCGGGGTATTGTGTCACCGAACCATCTGCACGATAGACAAAAGCCGTTTTGTTTTTACAATCGATCAGCCAACCTAAGCGCACGCCGTTTTCGATATATTCCTGCATTTTTGCTTTTAATTCTGTGAGTGAATCGCTTATCGATCGAATCTCAATCACAAAATCAGGTGCGACAGCAATAAATTGATCTTCTTGTTGTCGCCAATTTTGGGGCAATCGATCTTTTGCAACAAACGCAGCATCGGGAGATCTTACCGCAGTGTTTGATAAGCGAAAGCCAGTCGTCGGCCCAAAAACTTCACCTAAATCATTTCGCTCAACATAAACTAAAAGATACGCACCAGCTTTTGCTTCTCGATTTCCTGAAAGTCCGCCCATTGGAGGCATTGTCACCACACTCCCGTCTGCATTCCGCTCGAATCGCAGTTCAGGATTTTTGGAACTCATTTGCATCAGTTCTTCGTCGGTAATCTCAATGAATGCAGGATGTACCATGAGCCTGTCCAGAATGCGACGGTATTCCTGAACTATAGCAGAGAAATTATTCGGAGTTCGATCGCTGAAATGCAAGTGAATTTTATCGATCGGCTTTCCGAGTTGAAGGATTTGTGAAAATGCACGATCGCTGAATCTCTCAGTGCGATCGCACATTTTCAACCTCCCTACTTCCAGTTCTGCCAATTGGTATTCAGAATTGTCGTACCCGGAAAAGCAGTCGGATTGTTATTCTCATTCAGTCGCTTTTGCAATTTCTCCAAGTTCGGACTTGGATTGGGCAGATTCTCCACCAATTGATACGGAGCAATTCCCGTTTCGAGTGAGAATGTGGCCGTCGTTCCCGCTGCCGCACCCGCAGACCATTCGATCGAATGCACTCGATACGCCGATGCCGCGATATGACTCATCGCAATGCTTTTCCCAGCCACAATCAAATTATCGATCTTCTGGGGAATCATCGCTCGGAGTGGAATCTGAAATGGAAACGTTTCACCTGCACCTTGTCGCTCTCCCGGACGCTCCTGATTTCCAGGCTTTTCGGGTGGGGATTCAACCATACAGGGATGAAAATCGAGCGGATAATGTCCAATCCCAACGCTGTCAGGATAGATGTGCGATCGACCTCTTGATTTCACCGTTTGCGGATCAATCTGTCCTCGAATCACTGCAATCGCCCGTCGTCCAGCGATCGAAACTGACAAATTCCGAAATGTTTCAGGATCAAGATTTTCAGTGTAAAAGCGATCGCTGAAATCCTTGCGCGATACCGTCACTTCATCCATGAGAAAACCATTCGGATAGCCATAAGTCGGTCGTCCAACAATTCGACGCGCTTCTCGCATGTAAGGATACTTTGACAATCCATGCACAGTTCCCATCGGCGAATCCAATCCCGTCAAGTAACGCAGATTCGGGACAGGCTTCTTAATCGGTTGTTTCGCATCCGTTGTGCCGGAATGGAACCAGTGAAAAAAGCCGATCGCTTGTTCTTCACCACCCTGCAATCCACTGACCCGAAACCCGCCCATCCAGTCTGCAAGCTGTCCAGTCGATTGCAATTGCTCACGCGACAGCAAATAGTTATCTAAACTCGTTCCAGGCGCATAGTCATTGCCCCAGTTCCAATTCTGCATGGAAATATCACCCGGATTGACCACGCGACTTCCCGCTTTTGGATCGACACTCCGAATTCGACGATAAGTAAAAACTAGCTCAGGAGCTTCCGCATAGCGCTGATCGTTAAAGCTATAAGACTGGGCATAGCGAGGGTAGAAATCAGGAGGCGTCACAGATTGAGGAGTTGCCGTCGCTTCCATTGCAAAGGTGTAAGTATAGCCCTGGGGGCAGTAGGCATAATCCGTTTCGCTCGATGACGAAGGATTGCGATACGATCGCGCATCCAGTCCTAACCGATAAGGAACATCCGTCAGGGCAACTAGCTCTCCCGTCTCGGTCGCATCTAGTACGTACCAGCGACCCGATTTTGGTGGAACGAAGCGAATGATTTTTTTCTGAAACAGTTGCGAATTTTGTTCGGTATAGCTATCGAGAATTGTTTGAGACAGAGGATAGGTATTGAGAGGCGGAGCATTCGGAGCAGGACTGTGTTGAATCGCACGAATCGATCGAATTTCAGAGCCTTCGATACTCAGAGATTTTGCAACGGTATTTGGGAAAAAGTAGAGTTTTCCTTTGCCTTCTTTTTCTGCTTCTTTTAGCAGCGATCGTAGAATTTCATCGCCTTCTTTGGGCATAAAGCACACCAAGCTCACCCAACAGGCACCTGGATTTTTGCCTTGGTTTTCCGCCAAAATGCGCTTGCGAAATTCAGCGTAACCGCGTGGAAAAAGTAATCGCGATCGCTGAGTCGGTTTCTCATCTAAAGCTGACGTTCCCTGTGACGAGACTTGTCCGCCGATCCAGTCGGTAATTTCGGTCATGCAGACTGTTCGTCCCGCTTTCAACGCTTCGTAGCTCGCTGCCACTCCCGCTAGTCCTCCACCGACGATCGCGACTTCGCAATTTACTTCTTGATCGATCGAGCGTGAAGTCGCAGCCTCTACTCGGAACATTGAAAATAGTGCTATGACACTCGCTCCAATTCCCAAGCGTAAGAATAATTTCATATCTAAAGCTTTTCAGATGTAATTTTAACTGAACTAAACTAGGCGACATTTACAAAATATGCAAGAATCTTTTTCATGAAATTCATCCTTTTTCCTTGCATTCTCTCCACTCTCTTAATTCCAACCATCGCTACTGCCCAACCTGTGAATGTGCGGGTTGAGCGATGGTTAGCCATTCAGCAAATTTCAGGAACCGTTAACTACAATCGTGCGTCTGCAACTAGGGCGGCAAGAGTAGGCGATCGCTTAGAAACCGTTGGCGATGGGGTTACGACCGGCACTCGATCAGCAGCTTCGCTCCTATTCGATACGGGAGTGGGTGTGCTTAATATGCTAGAGAACACAAATTTGAGAGTTCGGCGCATGGACAGAACTGCGGATGATGGACGCATTACCCATTTAGATGTGACTCGGGGACAAGTTCGCCTCAAGTTGCGGCGATTTACTAGTCCCAACTCCGAAGTAGAAATTCGGACTCCTGCAGGTATCAGTGGGGTTCGAGGAACAGACTTTGGCGTAGTTGTACAGCCCGACGGCAAGACTGGGGTTGCAACACTTGAAGGCGCGGTGATGACTTCAGCACAAGGCTCAGAAGTCTCTGTTCCTGCTGGCTTTCAGAATTTCACGATTCCAGGAGAGCCTCCTTCTACGGCAGTTCCGCTTCGCGATGATCCGAGTTTGAAAGCGAACTTTGTGAAAACGATCGATCGAGGACTTCGTAAGGTTCAACTGGTTGGTCAAGTTGATCCGGTCAATGTCGTCACCGTTGATGGACAGCCCCAATCGACCGATCGCAATGGACAGTTTACGACCGCTGAAGTTTTTGCGCGCTCATTTTTGCGGATCAATGTAACGGTGACTACTCCATTGGGAAAAACTCAATCCTATGAACTGGCGCTCCGATGAGGTGAGATGGCGTTTTCTTCCAGGTGCGATCGCCACCATTCTGATGGCAAGCTTGTTTCATTTCGGTCTACTCAGCCCCCTCGAACAGATTGGATATTCGACGCTATTTCAATTGCGAGGAGAACGAAAATGGGACGATCGCTTAGTTTTAATCAAAATTGATGAGCCAAGCATCAAACAATTCGGACAATTTCCTTGGAAAAGAAGCCGTTATGCTGATTTGCTCGATCGTCTCACTCAAGCTGATGCGAGTATCATCGCGTTCGATCTTTTATTTTCAGAGTCGAGTCCAGATGATGCCGCCTTTGCCCAAGCGATGCTGAAATCGAAGCGAGTCGTACTCGCTCAAGCCGAAGATGAATCTGGACAGCCGCTCTTGCCGATTCCAGAACTGAGAGATGCAGCCGTCGCAAGTGGTCATATTCGCATCTGGGCAGATACGGATGGCATGACCCGAGCCATCCAACCCCAAATCAACGGGACTTTAGCATTTGGGATTGCGACAGTCATGTCGTATTCGATGATGCAAGCCGCGATCGCGATGCCTGATCTCAGTCACCCGATTTGGCTCAATTGGGTAGGACGCGCTGATCAGATCCAACAATATTCCTTCGCAAGCGTCGTCCAAGGCGATGTCCCAGATTCAGCTTTCCGAGACAAAATCGTGATCGTGGGAATGACGGCGACTGGAATGGATGCGGTTCCCACTCCGTTCAATCGCTATCCGCTTGCTAGTGGAGTCCATTTGCAAGCAACGTTGATCGATAACGTTCTGCAAGGCAATCCGGTATACTCGATGCGTCATCCGGTGATTACGCTCTTAATTTTTGCGATCGGCGGAGTTGGATTTAGCATTCTCTTAAGCTTTTACCGAACTGGCATACAGGTGGCGATCGCAGGTTTTGCGATCGCGGGTTGGATTGGGGGCAGTGTCACCGCACTGCAAGCGAATTACTTACTGCCCGTTGCGCTACCGATTGGGTTAGTGGTCAGTAGTACCATTGCGACTGCCTTGATCGAGCGATCGCGCATGAATGCTGCTCTCAGACAGCAAGTTGATCAACTTCAGCAACGCTATCAGACGACAGTTGTGACTCGTCCCGTTCCCGAAGCGACTTCTATTCGTGAGATTACTCAACTCACGACGCTAGCCGACCAACTGGGACAAGCACAATTGACTCAACAGGCAATCACACATAGTTTAGCGATCGGGCTAATTGCAGCCGATTTAAGGGGGCAAGTTTGGTTTTGTAATGAGATCGCGACTTCGCTGCTCCATGTCGAGATTGATCAAGCACTCGAAGCGATTTTGGTTCCAGAATGGCTGTGTTTGGAGCAGTGGCAGCAAGTTTTAGAGCAGCCACATACTGTTTTCGTCGAAAAGTTTTATCAGCAAAAGTGGTTTCGTTTACAAGTTGAACCGCTGAGTGTGCAGACCGATGGTGTTTTAGTCTCGCTAGAAGACATCACCATTCGCAAAGCGATCGAACTCAATCTGGGCGATCAAATTCAAGAACTCAATCAACTCAGTGAACTGAAAGATGAATTTTTGAGCACAGTCTCTCACGAGTTGCGCACCCCGCTCACGAATATGAAAATGGCAATTCAATTGCTCAAGATCGCGAGCACTGAAACCCAGAAAGAGCATTATCTGCAAATTTTAGAAAACGAATGTAATCGAGAATCAGATTTAGTCAATGGTTTATTAGATTTGCAGCGAATCGAGTCTGGGCAGCAGCCCTTGCAATCCACATCGATCGAACTTCAAACCTGGCTACCGACGCTGCTAGAGCCGTTTTATCGGCGCACAGAAACCCGACAGCAAGAGTTCAATGTGATTATTGATCCTAGTCTTCCGATATTGAATTGCGATCGAGCTGCTGTAGAAAGAGTTCTCGTTGAATTGATCAATAACGCCTGCAAATACACACCTCCAAATGAACAGATTGTTGTCAGCGCGGAGTGGATTGCACCCTGGATTGAATTTCGAGTCGAGAATTCTGGCATTGAGATTCCTGATGAAGCGATCGATAAAATCTTCGAGCGATTTTATCGGGTTCCCAATGCTGATCCTTGGAAACAGGGCGGGTCAGGCTTAGGGCTGGCATTAGTGAGATGCTTAGTTGAATCGTTGCAAGGCAAGATCGAACTAAAGTCTGAACCGAATTGGACAATTTTTATTGTCAGATTTAAAAGCGAGTGAAGCCGAGATTCAAAGCAGTCATAAAAAATCGCCTGATCAGTGTGTCGATCAGGCGAACCGCGTTAAATCACAAGTCGGTCTAACTGTGAATTTCCGGTTGCGGCAATTCAGCGGTTTTCTGCTCGACTCCCTGCGCGATCGGGCGTGTTTTGGTCAACGCCTGCTGCAACATTGGTGTTTTGGTAACTGAATCATTTGCCAACGTAAACAGCGGATTCGAGAGAATTCCAGCGATCGACGTTGCCACCAAAGTCAGAATCAAGCCAACCTGCAACGGACGCAATCCAGGCAGATTCCACGCGATCGGCGGATAATTCTTCACCGCTTCTGACATTTCTTGTGGCTCTTTGACGACCATCATCTTCACCACTCGAATGTAGTAGTAAATCGAGATGACACTGGTGACCAAGCCCAAAATCACCAGCGGATAAGCTCCGGCCTGCCAACCTGCCCAGAACAAGTACAACTTCCCAAAGAAGCCAGCTAAGGGTGGAATCCCACCGAGCGACAGCAGACAGATGCTCAACGCCAAGGTCAAGAGCGGATCTTTCTGATACAAGCCCGAGTACTCACTGATCTGGTCTGTGCCCGTGCGGAGCGAGAACAGAATGATGCAAGTAAACGCACCCAAGTTCATGAACAGATAAATCATCAAGTAGAAGATCATGCTGGCGTATCCGGCATCCGAGCCGATCACTAACCCGATCATCACAAATCCAGCTTGACCGATCGACGAATATGCTAACAGTCGTTTCATACTCGTCTGTGCCAAGGCAACGACGTTTCCAAGCACCATACTCAGAATCGCGAGCGTCGTCATCACCAAATGCCACTGCTCGGTCACTTGAGGGAATGCAGTGACTAATAACCGAATCGCCAACGCAAATCCAGCCGCCTTCGATCCAACCGATAGAAAAGCAACAACGGGCGTGGGCGATCCTTCATATACGTCAGGCGTCCATTGGTGGAATGGAACTGCCGCAATTTTGAATGCGATCCCCGCGATCGCAAATACCAACGCAATCACTAACCCAATCGAGTTATCCAATCCAGCGAGTGAAATCTTTTCCGCGATCGTCGATAATTTTGTTTCGCCGCCGGACAATCCATACAGCAGCGACGCGCCGTATAGGAAAATCGCCGAACTCGACGCACCAATTAATAAATATTTCAGCGCAGCTTCATTCGATCGCGGATCGCGCTTTGTATACCCCGTCAGCAAATAAGACGCGATACTGAGCGTTTCCAACGAAACATAAACTGCCACAAATTCATCCGACCCAGCCAGAAACATACCGCCCACCGTTGCGGTCAGCAGAATTGTAATAAACTCTGCCAGAGCCGTTCCAGACTGCTCGACATAGCGAACGGACATCAGAATCGTCACTGCCGCCGAAAGTGCGACAATTCCCCGAAACACGATACTGAGGGCATCGCTATTAAATTCGCCAATAAATCCGATCGGGTTCGGACTATCCCAGAGGGTAAACAGCGCACCTGTCGCCGTCAATAAGCCACCCACCGCGACATAAGGTGTCCATTTTGCGGAATTTTGTCGTCCCACAATGAGATCACCCACCATCACAGTGAGTAACGTTACGATCACAATCAGTTCTGGCAGGATCGTTCCGGCATTCAGTTGAGCCGCAAGAGAAGCAAAATCCATAGCACGGAGTCCGTATGAGCAGGAATTAACAAAAATTTATGCTAGTCGCACTTTTATTTGAAGCAAACGAATACTTCACCTGTTAGGGATTTTAACGTGGGATGCAACTTGGTTTTCGTCAAATCCGAGTTCTTTGCCCAAAGCCGCAATTGGGATCACGAGATCCATCTATCAACTTTGGTCTATATTGATCGTGCAACCCTCTGAAGAAAGACTTAATCCATCAGAAAAGATGGACGATTGCGAACGAATAGTCTACAGTCTAAAACTTAGGTGTTTGCTCCCCGAACTTTAGCCAGTCTTCTGAATCTTGATTATTTATATAGTGAATCAATTTGTGCAGTTGGGTATGGTTATAAGTTAGAAGCAGGCTGGTTGCCACGATGTCGCGTCTGTAACTCAAATCTTGAGCTTTACAGCCTGCACGACCCCTCAGGTTGGTTTTCCGTATTCCCGATCGAGCAAATTGAGTGATATTGATAGCAATACAGACACTCAGTGCGAATCCTTGTTGACCCGCGATTTCTAGTTAGACAGACTCATGCCAACTCTTGTTATTGTCGAATCCCCGACGAAAGCTCGCACCATCCGCAATTATTTGCCTCGTGATTTCCGCGTTGAGGCATCAATGGGTCATGTCCGCGATTTGCCCCAATCGACCAGCGACGTGCCTGATTCCATTAAGGACAAGCGTGTTAGAGAACTCGGTGTCGATGTTGAGGCAGGGTTTGAGCCAATTTATCTGGTGCCAAAAGATAAATCAAAGGTTGTGAAGACTTTAAAGGACGCTTTGAAAGAAGCGGACGAGTTATTGCTGGCGACTGACGAAGACCGCGAGGGTGAAAGTATTAGCTGGCACTTACTTCAGTTGCTCAAGCCGAAAGTGCCCGTGAAGCGAATGGTGTTTCATGAAATTACAGAAGAAGCGATTCACAGCGCGATCGAGAACTGCCGCGATATTGACGTAAGACTCGTGCGGGCGCAAGAAACCAGACGAATTCTCGATCGCTTAGTCGGTTACACACTGTCGCCGCTCTTGTGGAAAAAGATCGCCTATGGACTTTCGGCAGGACGGGTTCAGTCTGTTGCTGTGCGTCTGCTGGTGAATCGAGAGCGGCAACGTCGTGCGTTCAGAAAAGGCGCGTATTGGGATCTCAAAGCACTGCTCGCGATCGAAGCTGATTCCCGGCAAGAATTTGAAGCAAAACTCGTGACCTTAGCAGGTCGAAAACTTGCAACTGGTGCAGATTTTGACGAATCAACCGGGCAAGTTGCCGCAGGTCGAAACGTTGTGCTGTTAAGTGAAGAGGAAGCGAGAGCATTACAAGCTCGCTTAGATGGGAAAACCTGGACTGTTTCGGATCTCGAAGAACGTCCGGTCACTCGCAAGCCTTCCCCACCTTTTACAACTTCAACCCTGCAACAGGAATCGAACCGTAAATTAGGGCTGTCTGCTCGCGACACGATGCGAACGGCTCAAAGTCTGTATGAGCAAGGGTATATCACCTATATGCGGACGGACTCGGTGCACTTGTCCCAACAAGCGATCGCGGCTACCCGCAGTTGTGTTGAAGAAATGTATGGGGCAGAGTATCTCAGCCCCTCTCCTCGCCAATACACGACCAAGAGCAAAGGCGCACAGGAAGCGCACGAAGCGATTCGTCCGGCAGGCAGCACGTTCCGCACGCCGAAACAGACCGGATTAAAAGATCGAGAGTTGAAACTCTACGATTTGATCTGGAAACGTACCGTTGCCACTCAAATGGCAGATGCGCGGCAAACTCAAGTTACAGCGCAAATTCAAGTCGAAGATGCGGGTTTCCGAGCTAGCGGCAAACGCATTGATTTTCCGGGCTTCTTCCGCGCCTATGTTGAAGGATCAGACGATCCGAATGCCGCGATCGAGAACCAAGAAATCATCTTGCCACCGATGCGAGCTGGAGATCATCCGAACTGCCGGAATCTAGAAGCGATCGGACATGAAACCCAACCTCCTGCAAGATTCACTGAAGCATCGCTGGTGAAAACTCTAGAAAGTGAGGGAATCGGTCGTCCTTCGACCTATGCCAGCATTATTGGCACGATCACCGATGAGCGCAAAGGGTACGCGCATCTGGTTGGCAATACGCTTGTTCCGACCTTCACGGCTTTTGCGGTGGTCGATTTATTGGAAAGGCATTTCCCCGATATTGTCGATTTGCGGTTCACTTCCAAAATGGAGCAAACCTTAGACGATATTGCCGCTGGGGAAGTCGATTGGCTGCCGTATTTGACTCAGTTCTACTCTGGGGATCAAGGGTTAGAGACTCAAGTCAAAGAGCGCGATAGCAATATCGATCCCAAGGAAGCCCGCACGATTCATCTAGACGATCTCGGAACCAAAATTCGGATCAGCCGAACCGGAGCCTATATCGAGTCTGAGAATGGCAATGTCAATTTGCCCAGAGATCTCCCGCCTGCTGATCTCCATCCTGCTCAGGTCGAGACTCTGCTGAAAGGACCGAACAAGCTGGGATCGCATCCTGAAACGGGAGAACCGATCTACGTCAAATTGGGACCTTACGGGCATTACATTCAGCTTGGCGACAAGACTGAAGAGAATCCGAAACCGAAGAATGTTTCGGTTCCTCCGAAGGTCAAGCCTGAAGAAGTGACGATGGAAATGGCGTTGGGCTTGTTAACGTTGCCCCGGACTCTGGGAGTTCATCCCGAAACGGGTCGCAAAATTCAAGCGTCACTGGGACGGTTTGGACCGTATATCGTGCATGACTTGGGCAAAGACGAAGACGGTAAGCCGAAGAAGGATTATCGATCGATTAAAGCCCCAGATGATGTGGTAACGATTACGCTGGAACGGGCTTTAGAGCTATTTGCCGAACCCAAAGCCGTTCGCGGTAAGCGGGCAGCAGCAAAACCGCTTCGGGAGTTGGGGGCACATCCGAATGATGGAGAGCCAGTCAATATCTATGAAGGCCCCTATGGCCCGTATCTCAAGCACGGTAAGGTGAATGCTTCTCTACCGGAAGGTCAGACTGTCGAAGAGATCACGATGGATGTTGCCGTTGAGGCATTAGCCGCGAAAGCAGGAACGAAAAAGACAACGCGATCGAAGAAGAAATCAGAAACGACGACCGCGAAGAAAACAACCGCGAAGCGCGCAACCAAAACCACGACTAAGAAAACCACGACAAAAGCTGCTGCAGCTAAGAAATCGACTGGCACCAGCAAGCGCGTCAAGACAAGCGAATAGAGAACTAGAGCGCGATCTCTAACGATCGCGCTCCGAAATTCAAAATTCATTGAGAAAAACAGATTTATTGCGCGAGGATTACGCTATACTAGTTCGAGTCTGTTACGGGATGTAGCGCAGCTTGGTAGCGCGCCTGCTTTGGGAGCAGGATGCCGCAGGTTCAAATCCTGTCATCCCGATTGGTTTCAGAGTTTGGCTATAGGACTCAGCCCTAAACCAGCCCTAAAACCGAAACACAACTAAATAAGGAGAAGCGCGATATTTGAGCGTGTTCACAGCCTTAAAGGGGAATTGATACCCATTGAAACCTATGAACACCAAGACAAATACCGCCACTTTTTGTTCATGCTAGAAACTGTTTTTAATAGCCAGAAGTCTTATAGCGCGGTTCTAACACATACTCTTAACGAAGCGCGATCGACAAATCCAAACTGAGAATCCTAACCCCCTCCCCCAGCAGCAGTGGAGGAAATCAGAGAGAACGGGGATTTAGTGATGAATTTTGAGCCAACACCTGCGCCAACGACGATCGCGGCATGGCTGATTCTGGCGGTAATGCTTGGGCTAGTGACTTAGAGATTTTGGGCAGAGCGATGCGATCAGCGATCTGATGGGCTTTTTCGCTTGAGAAGCGCTCATGATTAATATGAGATCAATCTCAGTAGATACTCAGCGATGACAAAAAAGCGCCCTCGATTACTAAAAAGCACAAAAAACCTAGCGATGCTGATTGCGATGGCTGTCCGCAACGAGATGGAAGACTTTCATTGCAAATATCTGAGCGATGCACAAATGCAGGAACTCAACCCCATGATTAGAAACGCGATCTCCACCGCTCTCTACGCCGCTAGAAACTATAGCAAAGACGCAGCCTCGTATGAATGGGTGAATTTTCAATTAAAGCTGATTCCTGAATACTGGGAGGAACCTGAGTTAACCGAGGATTTTCGTAAACTTGTGAAGTCGCTTCGTCGGAGGCATCGGGAAGCGTTGCGGAAATCTTCAGGCACAGCAGGGGAACCCTAAGCCCGTTCCCTCAAGATTTGCGCCAATGGAAAACCAATGGACAGCCCGACCCTGGAAAGTAGTTCAAGGGGTGGGGATCTCATTCCTACTTATCGTGGTTCTTGCCTTCATCTACGGCAAATTTATCCATCACCCGTTGCGGATCTGGCTGGCGGATGGGGAATGGTGCGTCAGATTTTCTCCAGATGGATCAGGGAAAGTCCTCTACGGCTCCGAGTGTGGGAAGTGAATCTTAAGCCATAACTTGAATAAGCATTATCAATCGAGACTCTCTACCGCCTACTTTTCAGCTCAAACTCAATTCCTCGGATCTTCAGCATTAAAGCTGATCAAGCAGTTTTCTGAGATCTTCCAGTTCCGCATCGATCTCAGCATCATTTGGAGAAGCCGTCGTCTGCTTCTGTTTGAGGGAAACCTCTTTAGAGTTTAGGCTGTGCGAAAGTGCCAGCATTTCCTGTTTCATTGCTTCGAGTTCCCCATCCACATCGAACGATACCAAGGTTCTGAATTGGCTTTCTAACTCCGCATCTGCTAATTCCGCTGTCTGAGATCTAGCTTCCAGTTGCAGCACTTTGTTTTCCATCCGTTCAAATGCTGCCATTGCAGTGCCTTGCGGTTGCACATTTACCTTAGCAGTCGCGATCTGCGCCTTTAGTTGGGTTCTCATCATTTGTGCTTCAGTGATTTTGGCTTCTAGCAGCGTTAAATTCTGCTTAAAGTTTTCAACTGGCGGTGTTTGATCGAGGTGAGTTTTAAGACTGCTGAGAGTTCCAGAGTGTATCTTCTTACGGTTCAATGCTTCCTTTGCCAGATATTCATCTCCCTTTTGGAGAGCAAGTTGTGTTCGCCGTTCCCATTTATCCACTTCCGCTTGTACCTGTTCGTACTGCTGTTGAAGTCGCTTGCGGCTGGCAATGAGATTAATGAGTGCTTGACGTGCGTTCTGCGCGTCTATTTCCATCTGGTAGATCGCGAGATCCAAGAGCTTTTCCGGATCGACACCGTGCTGAAGTAGACGGTTTAATCCCGCTAAGCCCAGCCCAACTACGGCTCCGCCTGCTGCCATTGAAGCCAGCCCAACTCCAATCGCACTCCCGCCGACAGCTACGCCAACTCCTCCAAGCGCTGCTGAAGTTGCAGCCCCTGCCGTTGCTCCGATCACCGCAGAACTGGCAGAAGAACCGTCGTCTTCCAGAAGAGATCGCAATGCTTCGTAAAGAGCAGCACCGGTTAACGCACCAAGGGCAGCGAGTGGAATTGCACCTAGGCTATATCCTGTCCCACCAGCTAATATTCCAATCTTGCCAATCGAAGCGCCTGTAACAGCGCCACCAGCGAATAGGGCAGTTCCTTCATTCAGGTAATTCTCTTGGCAATGATCTTGGTTGCTGGTGGCGTTCAACTCAGATCGAACCACACGACCGATGCGATTGAATAACTGCCCCATACTGCTCTCCACTTGATCATTGTTTGACTGGCAGCACCCAATCTTTCAATCTTAAGCGCAACTAACTAGGGAGTTTTAGTGGAGATTACGCAAATTTCTCTAATCTTTAAGGATTCTTGTCAAAAGAATTACGATCGCTGAGTGTGGGGAATTCTAAACGGGCAATGCGCTGCTTTTAACCCATGAAGAAATTACTGCTCTCATCTGCGATCGTCCTTTGGCTGTTTGCACCTTCAGCGATCGCTCAACAACGGACTTCCGCCACGGTTGCATCTGTTGGAGATGGGGACACAATCCGAGTCAAAGAAGGCAATAAGGTTGTGACTGTCCGGTTAGCCTGCATTGATGCGGCGGAAATGGCGCAGAAACCCTATGGAGAGAGAGCAGCGGCAAGACTGAAGCAACTCTTACCTGTGGGAAAAGCGGTTCAACTGAGAACGATCGCAACGGACAAATACAATCGGAAAGTTGCCGAAGTTTTTGTGGGCGATCGCTCGATTAATCTCAGCATGGTGCAAGAGGGACAAGCCGTTGCGTACAGGCAATACTTGAACGGGTGCAACGCTAAACAATACTTGACGGCTGAAGCCGATGCCCAACTGAAACGTCTGGCGTTTTGGAATCAATCTAATCCGGTCATGCCGTGGGACTTCCGGCGCGGAGTGCAACGGGTAACCCCACAACCGAAACCGAGAACAGTTTCTCAGCCGACTCAGAACAGTTTCCCAGCTTGTACGAAGAGTGATTGCGATTGCAGCGATTTCAGGACTCAGGCTGAGGCTCAACGAGTGTTAAATGCGTTTCCCGGCGATCCGTTTCGTCTTGATGGAGATAAAGACGGGCAAGCCTGCGAGAGTTTGCCCTAATGACTCCGAGGACGATCGCGGCATGGATCAGCCGCGATCGTGCCAGTGTCTAGCGAGGCGTGGCTGATTCTGGCGTTAATGTTGGAGCTAGTGGCTTGGGGATTTTGGGCAGAGTAGCGGGATTGATGAGTGGTTGAGTCCTGAATCTACAGCACGTTTCACACGAATGGGTTGTGCAAAATCATTCCACTGCCATTCGATCCAGGACTGTCGGGCGAGCGCGAACCGACGTTCTACCTGCTCATTTACTCACACCGTCCTGGCGAATCGGTAGCTCAATGACAAATTCAGCGCCCTGACCAGGGGTTGAGTGGCAGTAGAGTTTGCCCTGGTGCTTTTCCGTCACGATTTGGTAGCTAATCGCAAGCCCTAAGCCTGTTCCCTGTCCCACGGGCTTCGTGGTGTAGAAGGGGTCAAAAATACGAGTTTGAATCTCGGGAGGAATACCAGTCCCGTTATCTGCAATTTTGATCTGAACCCGATCGGTTCCTACCCTTTCTGTGGTGATGCGAATCCAAGGGGAGAAGTCAGGAGTTGCTTGTAAAGCTTGAGAGGATAGTGCATCGATCGCGTTACTCAAGAGGTGCATAAACACCTGATTGAGTTGATTGGCATGGCAGGTGACTAAGGGCAGATCGCTGTATTGTTTCAGGATTTGAATCTCAGGATGTTGTCCTGCAGATGCTAAACGATGATTGAGGATCATCAGCGTATTCTCAATGCCTTCATGCAGGTTGACAGGTTTGAGTTCTGCCTCATCCAACCGAGAAAAGTTGCGGAGTCCTTGAACAATATTGATGATGCGATCGCAACCTGATTCCATTCCTTTCAGAACTTGTGGCAAATCTTCCATCAGAAATTCGAGTTCGATCGTCTCTAGTTGGGCAGCCACCGCCTCTCTAGGTTCGGGAAAATCGGACTGATACGCTTTGAGGAGATTCAAGAGGTCTTCAAAATGATACTGAGCATGGGGAAGATTGCCCGAAATAAAGGTTGCAGGATTATTAATTTCATGGGCAACCCCAGCAACCATTTGCCCCAATCCAGACATTTTTTCTGCTTGAATGAGTTGAGCCTGAGTTTGCTGGAGTCGTTGTAGAGTTGAACTCAATTCAGCCGTACGGACGTTTACCCGATGCTCTAACTCCAAGTTAGCGGTTTTAAGTGCTGCCGCTCGGCGCGAAGATTCCGTAGCAATGCTGGCAAGGTTGACCGCAGTTTTCAGAACTTCTTGGTGATAGGGGGTCGGTTGGCAGGCAACCTGATGAGACAGGGCAAAGGTGCCCAAGACTTGCCCTTCAGTCGATAAGAAAGGCGATGACCAGCAGGCCCGAATGCCATGACCCAGGGCAAAATCCCGAAAATTTGCCCAGAGTGGATCTGTGGCGATGTCGTTCACAAAGACAGATTCCCCTCGATACGCAGCCGTTCCACAAGAACCGGAACATGCACCAATCATCAATCCGTCCACGCCTTGAGCATACTCAGGTGGGAGGGTTGGAGCAGCCCCAGATCTCAGACGGTTTTCTTGGGGATCAACAACCAAAATGGAACAATAAGCACTGGGTAATTCTTGTTCCAATAATTCACACAATCGATTGAAAATTTCCTTGAGTTCGGCTCCATCGGCAATTAACTCCAATACCTGACTTTGGGTCGCAATCAGTGCTTCGGAAGCGTTTCGCTCGATCGCGGAGCCGAGAATACTGGCGACGGCTTGGAGAAAATGCACTTCGTCTTCAGAAAATTGACGAGGTTCATCAGAATACACCTCAATCGCTCCTAGCAATTGATGCCGCCCCTGAATTCCCAACACAATTCCACCCTGGCTATCTGGTGGAGATGGAAAAGGCAGATCCCGAACTGTACTACTTTGAGTGGCGTGGATGAGGAATGCACCCTCTTGTAAGAGCGGAGAGTGCGTGGGGAGATGGAACTCCGCTATTTCTGCTGCCGGCTCTCCTGAGATGAAATTCAGGCTGCAAGCTACACGCCTGAACGATTGTTGATCCGAAAGCACTCGCCAAATCGCACTGTAGGAAACTTTTAAAGTCTTTGCAATTAACTGGGCAACTTGCTCAAACAGCGAGTCTAATGCTGGAGTGGAGAGTGCCCACTGACTCAATTGGGTGATTGCCGTTTGGGGGTTAATCTCTGTGAAGACAGGTTGAGAGATTGCCAGATTTAAGTCGATTGAGGTGTCACTAGAAGAGGTGGAAAAAGAGCACATGAGGTCGATCAGAATGGGATTTTATTTTCCTTGTAAGATTCCCTCAAGACCCAGAGAAAGCGTAGCTGCAAACTGTACAAATATATTTCTTCATAGCTTGCTCTCCTAATTATCTAAAGTCCTTTACTCTCCTCCAATGAGAAAACCCGCTGCAATTTTCAGCAACGGGCACAACATGTTTCTTGAAGGCTACTCTCCAACACAGGTCGATTTGTATCGAGATCGTGTTTGCCGACACATTACCTTAAGAGGGAGGAAAGCCTAGCCCTAAGAGTTATCCGTCACAACAAGAACTCCTCGGAGCCTCCTCATTCTTTATTCCACGAATTAACCCCTCGTAAACACTTGCGCCTATCGAGGGGTCTTATTTGATAATGAAAAGCTTGGGAAACGATCACCTCAAGAGGGTTAAAGATCGCATGGCGAAGTTGAAAGCTGCAGGAGCACGATCGCGCTGATTTTAATAGCTGGAAGTCTTATAGTGCGGTTCTAACACACACTTGACTAGAGATTAGAAGTCCGAGATCGACGAACTCCACGTCTGGGAACCCTAAACCCGTTCCCTCAAGATTTGCGCCAATGGAAAATCAATGGACGGTTCACCCCTGGAAAGTAGTGCAAGGGGTAGGAGTCTCAGTTCTGGTTATCGTGGTTCTCGCCTTCATCTACGGCAAGTTTATCCATCACCCGTTGCGGATCTGGCTGGCAGATGGGGAATGATGCTTAAGATTTTCTCCAGATGAATCAGGAAAAGTCCTCTACGGCTCCGAGTGCGATCGCTGAGTGTGGGGAATTCTAAACGGGCAATGCGTTGCTAGTTTTAGAACGTGATCTCATCTGCGATCGCACTGGATTCAATATTTTGCAGCACAAGTCGCCGTTGAAGAAGTCTTTGCAGGTTGGGCTGCGACTAATTCGACCTTCCCGGTTTTGGAATTGCGATACCAAGTGGTTGCTTCCATCAATGCAGTAGGTTGAAGTATTTCCTCAACATTACGCTTGGCGTTGACTGTCCTTGTTGGAAAATGAGCCAAATCGCGGACATCATTCCAAGGGAGATCGCGCCTTGTGTCCTGCATCGGATTGATTGGAACCCCACCCCGCCCAGTGATGACGAAGCTACTGCTTTGATTGGGGGCACAGTCTGCTGCGATTTGCTGAGTCGGATCGATAATATCCGCAGGGAGTTGAATCAGCCCAGAGTTCGGATCAACCCCAACTGTATTGACTTCAACTGTGCCCTCTAACCCGCTAACCTCGGAGCTAGCAGTAATATCATTTTCGGGAGTGATGCGATTGCGATACTGCAACCCAATCAGTTCTTGCGTTGTAATTTGAATGTTGCCGCCTTGCCCTTGCTTAGCATTTGCGATAATGTCACTATTCTCGATACCCACAATAATTGGAGCAATAATCCGAATATTTCCGCCATTGGATTGTTTGTAAGCACTCGCTGTAATGCGGCTGCCATGGCGCATTAGGAGAACTTGAGCATTGAGATCGATATTGCCTTGGCTACCCGCATTAGCTTCTGCAAGAAACTGCGCCGCTGTATCTAAGGTGATCATATTGGCTCGAATCGAGAGATTGCCTGCATCTCCACTGCTCTGCCCACTGACCAAAATCTTTGCGTCATCCGTAACTCTAAGGGTCTCGGTCGTAATCTGGATGCGCCCAGCATGACCTTGGGCTGCCGAGAATGCCTGTAAGTTGCTGTTGTTGGGCGATCTGAGGGAGGCAGGGGTGGTTTCTGGGGATTGCCCAGATAATTCCAGAGATCGCGCTGCGATAAAAATACTGCCAGCGTCCCCCGAACTTAAGGTTGAGGCAACGGCATGTCCGCCTTGCGTAAAGCGCAAAGAACCGACATTGAGATGCATGTCGCCCCCATCGCCCGTGGCAAATTCATCTGATTCTGTCGTGAGCCGACTATCGTTCACCGTCATGTCTTGTGCTCGCACCACGATCGTGCCAGCAGCACCCGCCCCAAACGTTTTGGCTCGAATGGAAGCACTATCGGATAACCGAATCCGGGTCGCTTCGATGGTCAGGGTTCCGCCATTCCCGGTCGCTTCTGCTCGACTGTTGGTCGATACATCGGTGCCACTGCCTTTTTTAGCCCGTCCTGCTAAGACCAGATCGGTTGTGCGAATAAGCAGGTCCCCTGAATGACCGCTGCCTCGAGTTCTCAATTTGATGGATGCACCATCTAGAATGGCAACCGACTGAGCTTCTAACGTAAGATTGCCACCCCGTCCCTTTGCGCCTTGTTCTACTTGGGTAATCAATTCACTATTATTACTTTCTGATAGATCTCGACCTCTGATTTCTACGGAATTGGCACGCACATTCAGGTTGCCACCATTCCCACGACCATAAGTGCGAGTCGCGATTAGCCCTGCATCTAAAAGCCTTAAGGTTGGAGTTTCAATTAAAATTTCACCGCCTTGCCCCTGAGCATTCGCCAATACTGAGGTTGTCAAGTTTGTTGGCGTTTTGCCGTTCGCATGCATGCCAATCACTTCTAATGACTCTGAGGCTTTTACCGTAATTCCTTGTCCTGCCTCAGTTCCAGAAATATTCGCGGTTACAGCCGATCCGTCCCGTAACGTAACCTGCCGCCCTTGAATTTGGACCCCAACACCTCGTGCACCGCTAACATTCAGTCTGGCAGCTTGGGTGAGGTGAATATTTTGGAAATTTTGGACTTGATCGTAGTTCAATGACCAGCCAAATGGGTTCGCAACTAAGCCGACAAAGCTGGTCGGTGCCACACTCCCTAGATGGATCAATCCACTGGGTGCGATCGCGCTGCCACCGCTAAAGAACACATCCCCGCCTAGCAGATTAAGGGTTCGTTCGGGTTTAACTTGTAGACCCAGTTTAGATTGGTTTTGAATGGGAGCGGCTTGGCTACCGAATTGTAGTCCAATGGGCATGCTCAGAGTTAACAGGGGTGCACTGTTGGGGCTGGCTGCATTAAACTCAGTGCCATCGGAAAATTTGATTACACTCGCCGTGGTTCCCGTGAAGGATCCCCCAAGATTCATTTGGGCGTTGGGACCAAACAAAATCCCATTGGGGTTGAGGAGAAAGACATTGGCGGTGCCATTGGCGCGGAGGATGCCATCCAGATTAGAAACCGTTCCTCCAGTGACGCGGCTAAAGATATTTTGCACCGAAGTCGCGTTATCGAAGAAAGCAGAACCACCTGTTGGGATGGAGAATTCGCGGAAGCTGTGAAAAAGATTGTTACCTGCTGTACTGCCGTTGGTAATGGTAAAGTCGTTGCCTGATCGTGCCACCGCACTCCCCAGTGTGTCATCAGGTGTGATCTGTTGCGCGTGCACCTGACGTGCGGATAGTAACCAACTGCCGAAGAGTCCAAGGGAAATCAGCAATCTCAGCATACGTCTTCTCTCGTAAGGGGGTTGGGGCTAATATGCCCAAACTGAGACTGAAATTTCTGCGGTCGCAGGCTTTATCGCAGTTGATTGCTAAGAGTTTATTATGAATGGTCAATCTCAAAGTTGAGACGGCCAGCCAGAGCTGAGGCATGACCGAGAATTATCACTAACTGCCTTATTCTTGACTTCAGCTCTTTGTTTTCGGCGTTGACACGATCGCTAGTACTCTTGTACTTCTACTCCAGCGATCGCGCTTTCAATCCGTAAATCTGTCCCATTTGCACGATCTCCTACAGATCGTTTGGGCATCCTGAGGGTAATCTATTCGTCAGTTCACGTATCCATCCCGTCACTTTGGCGGGATTTTTTATTTGAGGATGAGTGCGATCAATGATTTCAACGTGACATCGCGTCACAATGAAGAACTGTCCCTGGAATTAGAGACAATACGCCATATTTGCGTAGCAATGGCAACATAAAAACTTGAACATTCTTCTTGAGTTTGGTAGAGGCTGAACCAACTCTCTGCGATTAAGCTTGCTTACGACACAATAACGCAAGCTGTGAAAATGAACGATGACATCGAAGATTTGCTGGCTCAACGAGCCAAAACCGAGGCTAAAATTAGATACCTACTTGGGCTCACTCGTCAGCTTCTTATTTTATTGATTGTGGCTATTCAAGACTTTGAGCAGGAAAATGCCCCCCTCCTTCATGCGGTTGTTGTGATGATGAAAACGAAAAGCCTCACAACACTATCCTTCAGCAAAACCTTGATCAGATGGATTAACCGTGCGATCGCGAAACTGAGCGGCACAGAGGCAACGATCGTCCAAAAAATCATCTGAGGTAATTTCTTACGCTTGACCGTAAACTGGCTCTTTAGATTGGGCATGGGAGAAGGCTAAATGCGGATGTCCTATTAATTCCCTCACAACGCTCCAAAACAAAAAAGCCTTCCCGATCGTTCTTCTCCCTAATTCAGTACGATTGTTCTAATGAGTTTTTGAAAAATCAAATGAGCGATCGTGTTTGTGTTCCCAGTGGTCGAACTGGAACGATCGTCGAGCAGAGTGCAAACTGTCCGATCGTCCTGATCGAATTCGATGATAGTGCAAAGTTCTGGATGCCCATGCGGATCGTGAAGCCTGCGCCGGAGACAAAACGCAAAGGCAAAAGAGAACGATCGTGATTTTATGCAACAGTTATGTTGTGTTCGCTCCAATGCTGATGTTTGCACCTGGCATTGCTGATTGTTCGGAGATTGCAAAGCCAATCCCCTTACACCGACTAACACCAGTAACAAGGACAACACGACATTTCAATCCTGCTTAGGACAAAACATCCACTCCTCTGCACCATTCAACAGCTAACCCTAAATTTACATAGCTGTCCCACAACTAGCCTTAAAGCATTGTCCCAACAGATAACTAGCAGGCTAACGACCAAGCTCACCAGACGCAGATAGTCTTTGATACTAACCGGTAACTTGCGGAGTTTTGGTGCAGCGACTTTAGGGTAGACTACGGCTTGTCTGGATCTGTGCTAGCCCGAATTCTTCTGCTTTTTCTGTTTTCTAATCTCTCTCAGTTTTTTTTTGTCTTCACGAATTGAGATATTCGCAGCTACTCCAAATCTGAAGGTGATTTGCGGCTCACACTCAGGTACAAGAACATCTTGAACTAAGCTGGAATCTGTAATTTCTTGACCTTTATTCACTGCATCTCTTAAAAAGATGCCAATCTCCCGCCTTTCACCTTTCCATGCTTCCTCAGCAGTAGTTTTCCCTGCTAAGAGACAAGTTACGAGACTCGTGGAGAGAGTGACACTAAAAGCCCCATTGGTATCAGGTTTTACAGAATCTTCAAGGCAATTCTTACCACCTTTAAAAGAATCAGCAAATGTACCAAACTCTAATCTAATGCGCGATTCTTCTCTCAATTGGGAATTCTCCTGTATGAACTCAACATTGGCTATTGGTTGCCCAATGTTGGCTGCTGCCCTTAGGTAGATACCAATTGTTTCTTCCAAAGATGGGTTAGCAGGTCTATCACTTTTGATATTTAAGCGATGGTTGTCCCAAACCTCGTCAGCAGTAATATCTCCAACTAAGAAACGAGCAAAAAGCTCACATGGAATTTCGACATTAAAGGCAGAATCTGATTTAGGACCGAATACAAAGTGTCCTTCTGATTCTCTAAGATACCTATTTAATAGAGGAGTAGTTTGATCCTTCTGTGATTGCTCCCAGTTCTCCAAACCAGAACCGTATTTAATTTGATTAAAGTTTATTTGTTCTAAAAACCGTTCCTGCTCTACTGTTAAGGGAACAGTGGGATGAGGGTTCTTGATGAGGAAGCGCTTTGCTTTCTTTTGCCATCCATACCCCAGTCCAGAATATTCATTTCTAATAGTGACAATTACTACTGCTGAAATAAGTCTAGAGCCGCTAACACGCTGCCGACGCATGGCCCAAAGCCAGGAACGATTATCCGTCAAGTTAAGAGTTGTAGTCCAATCCCATTTGTCGGTATCTGCTAGAGCCGAGTAAACAGCTTTTTGTAGTTGTATAGAGGAAAGTGTATCATTCCCTCCTATTTGATGAAGACTTTCGGAAGCACCAATAACTAGAACTAGCGGCTCTTTGCTTCCATATTTTTCCTCCCAAGTTCGCTTAGCCTGTTCTGCCTTACGCCCAATAGTCTCATATATTGGGTTATCTTTAGCTGTCTCTGGAATATTTTGCGCTGGGAACGATGAAGATCCAAAAGGACTCTTTTCTACTCCTTCAGCTTCAACAATCACATTTGCACCTTTAGGAAGCCAAGTTGATGGTAATTGTTGTGATGAAAGCTTAGACAAAAAAGCTTTCCATCCATCCGTCTTAAGCTGTTGCTTCCAACAATTGCGGGGTGGTACTTGAATATCTTTCGCAGAATCAGCAGGAATGAGACGAATCCTTAATGAGCTTGCATAGTCAATTCCTCCTTGAGATAACTCTCGCTTAACCCATCCAGGAAAGTGTTTTACGTCTTTTTCTTGTTGCTGATTTCGAGGTTCAATATGGGCAATCTCGATATAAAAAGGTTGACAATTATGAGGTTGTAGAAAGATATCTGGTGCTGCACTAGTTGGTTCATGTTGAATTAGAGAAGCTGTGCTTTGATCCTGGCTAATTTCCTCATTATGCCTTGAGGTAATGGAATAAGCAGTTGCATGTAAGACAATCAATTCCCAAAGCATGGGTCTTGTATTTTCATGATCATTTCTCAACCTTTCCCTAAGGTTATCTAGGTTAGTATTGAGCCATACTTCACACTCGCTTAGCAAAGTTCTCGCCTGCTTTTCGTTAATCATTTCAGATAATCAGGTAGTGAGGTAATATCAACATTCTGAGCTTGTTGAATTTGCGATCTAGTGAGACTAATTACTCGATCTAGTTTTACTTCCGATAAATTTGCTCCAGTAAGAGTTGCTCCTGAAAAGTTTGCATTTTCAAGAATAGCCCCTGAAAAATTTACATTTGATAAATTTGCTCTCTCAAAAACTGAACCAGCAAGATTTGCCCTAGAAAGATTTGCATCTGTTAAATCTGCTCCTGAAAAATCTACTTCATGCAAATCAGCATCTTCCAAGTTTGTCTTTTTTACTTCTCTATCATCAAGCTTTATCGATTGAAGCTGAGCGCCTTTCATCATTGCTTGTCTTAAATTCACATGCTTTAAATTAGCCCCTTGAAGATGAGCATTACTGAAAACAGATCGTTGAAGATTGGCACTAACAAATGTAGCTTTCTGAAGCTTAGCGTTCCAGAAATTTGCTTTATAAAGGACAGCGCGTCCAAACTCTGCATCATTAAGAGTGGCAAACTTAAACTCAGCCCTAGTTAAATCTGCATTCCAGAATCTAGCACCTTTAAGACGAGCCCTATGAAGTTTTGCACTTCTTAAGCAGGCATTATTAAAATTTACCTTGTCCAACTTAGCATCATTTAAATTGACGTGGCTCAGATTGGTTTTACTCAGGTCAATATAACTGTATTCAATGCAACTTCCGTCAGGGTTACGTCGCCTCAATATAGTTAAAACTGCTTCAATATCTATTGGAAGCCTATAATCTTCAATCTCTTCACTGTCTGCACAGGTATTATTATTCTGAAATGGAGCTTTTGTGCGAGTATAGGCAGTTAAAATCTCTATAATTTGCCAATAATCTTTTTTAGAGTCTCTGGAGATTCTTTCCAGAGCGTAAATACCACCCAAGCGAACTTCTATCTCTGGTTTCCCTAGAAATCCTACGGCTTGACTAAAACGTTCAGCGATTTGTTTCTCCTCAGTTGCTTTAATGTTTCGCCATGTTAGGTAAGCTGTTACGAAAAAGAATGCTCCACCTAGACCTTGAACTAGAGTTTCATAAACCCTATTTTGAAGCACTACTTGATCTTTTTTTAAGCCAACTAAGTCCTTGGTTAGCGACGATTTAGGATCGGAGTCAGGCATGTTTTCGATCTTTTGCTGTAATTCATTAATAGACTGATTTAATGAATTGACATTGCTTTGTTGCAACCACCAGAATACAAAGAGAAATCCCACCAAAAGAGGAAGTCCAAGAAAAATTGGATAATGCTTAATTTTTGAAAATATGGAGGTTGTTTTCATGCCTATGGAATATTCATAATTAAAGCTTGAGAAGTCCTCATAAATTGTATTTTAAAAGCGAAACTTAAAAGCAAAACGTTTTTTGCACTTTTAAGAACTGACCATTTTCTTCACAATCTGCACCTGGTGCAATGCTGCCTCTCACAGGTTACCTTTCGGGTATGCCCCGACCGGCAGCTTGAGCAGTCTAACGACTTAAATCAGCGGCAGCGGCAGCAGAAAGCTCAAAACCCAGGAGAAAGGATTTCGGTCTGTCCGCTCCACTGTTTTTATGGGAAGACGGAACTGAAGCCACGGCTCGCCTTTCAACCACTCAATCTAGCCCTGAACAGCGATGCCTTCCAGCTATATCAATAACTCACACAACCCACATCTCTGGGTTGTGTGAAGTGCTAGCACATATCTACGAGGTGGCGATCTCACTAGAGCATCAAGGCATCTCCGTCAGTCTCACCTTTCCTTCATAACAATTAATTGACCTTGCGTAGGTGAGGAGGATTTGCTCGCATCTTCCTTACAGTAATTTCTCTACTTTCTATTACCAACCGTCAGAGAAGGGCATATCTTCTTCCTCTTGTTGCGATCCCCAGATCATAATGTGCCGCACTAACCCAAGAATAGAACTATCCGTATGTGGGAATTGACCATCAAATATTTTAGATGGTGTGGTAACAACAATTCGCGTGTAAGGTGCGACTTCTTTTAATGTGCGTAGTGCTTCGCCACCTTCTTCGTGTCCAGAAGTAAGACACCAACGCAGGCTACGAGCAACGAATGCATGGATAGTAGAGATACTCGGTTTCCAGATGCAGAGGACAGCGTGAGAATATTTCGTTTTTAAGTGAGGGTAGTGTTCTACAATTTCATGCAGTCGACTGGCACTGACCTGACCAATAATCATTGGTTCTCGCTTATCTAGCTCATCTGTCGAGGGAGCCAAAAACAAGCAAACAATATGGTTGGGATTTTCTCGAATAAGCTGAGCTAAAAAATAGCCATCAGCAACATTTCCTTCTAGATCAAAAGCTTCAAACTTCGGAAACTTCTGTAGAACGGGCGGCTTGTCAGACATTAAAGTTCTCCATAATGTGTGTTATGACAAATCTCACATGAAGCAATTGCTCAATACCTTACTACAACTTTGAGATTGCCTCCATCTTCTCTTCTTCGTGCAAGTCCTCAAACAGTACCGTCAATTCTCCTTGTAAGCATCCTTTGCTTGCTCTGTGCAATACCGTCCAGTGTCAAGTGCATAGTACTGGATGATGATTGATAGCGTACGATCGGGAATACCATCATTCAGGAAATCTTTCAGACCGCCAGCGTCAAACCCAGTGTTCATCAGCATTACAGCCAGCTTTGAGGGAGCTAGACCGCCAGCGCTTAACAGGCTGTCTCGAACAGATTCTTTGTTGACCCCAATAATTCTTGCTGCTCCTCGAATGGTGCATCGCCCAACTCCATCAGGATCGACGGTTAACTCAGAGACGATCGATTCGGTTGGATCTGGCTCAGCATGAACGATCGTGCCGGGTTCTGATGCTGGTTCTTCACAAGAAAATTCAGTACAATTGCACTAAATTGGTTTGCTGCAATAGTTTGAGAGTCAGCAACCATTGAGAATTTACAGATTTTGTAAGTCCTTGGAGGACGATCGATTTGCGTACTTCGATCGCTTTTTCTGAAATTTCTGATGCGTAACTTATTCTCAATCGATCCAAAAAAATGGAAAAACGAAAATGGTCTGAAGCTGAGTGCCAACGATGGTTTGTTCAGGGATCTGGGAAACTGACTGAACTTGCCCAACTGAGTAACACTCCCTACGGCACTTTGAAGCGATGGTGTACAGTCGGCAAGTGGGTTGAGAAGCGCAAGCAATTTCGGGCTGAGTTGAGCCAACAGACCCAAACCAAGACGATCGATAAAAGCAGTGATGTTTTGGCTGAGCAGTGGTCAAAGCTGACGATCGAGCATCTTCAATCCTTCCAGATTCTGCGAAAGCTTGCTGAGGCAAAGGCAAAACTGATTCACAACAAACTAGAAGCGCTCCAAGTTGAAAAGGAAATGCGCCGATCGTTGGGGCAGTCCGCTGATGAAATTGAGTCTGAACAGGCAGTGGCGTTAGACCAAATCAGTATTGATGATATTTCGGTATGCACTCGCGTGATCGACACCTGCATCAAGGGTGAACGCATGGTGCTAAGCATGGAATATCAAGATTTGAATCGGGCTGCTGCTGCAATTGAGCGAGTTGGGCTGAAAATAGTGGCTCCGAGCGATTCAACGCTTGCAAGACTCACGGTTCGAGAAGGTGAGAGCAATGGGTAGAGAGCGTCCGCCAGCATTGATCGTCTCTGCCGATATGCTGCACAAGTTGACGATCGTCCCTCGTCTCGCTGCCCAACACGGTAAAGGCTTCACATTGATCGACGGCTCCGAGATTAAGTATTTTGCGATCGCAGATTTGCCCAGGATTCCTGCACAGTTTGGTCAAGCAATTTCGACCTACGATCCAAAGCAGGAAGTACTTTTGGTGAACGATCGGAATCTCTCTAAATGTTCTTGGATGCTGGTGAAGCTGGAGCGGCAGAGTCGATGGGTTTGGGAGAATTCGATTACAGAACGATCGAGGAAAACGATCAAAGTTTGAAGTTCTCGCAAAAACCGAGAATTTCCAATTCCCCGGCATCGGGAAGCTTCAAATGCGTAGTACTCAGCAATGATGGCGATCGCTGTATCTGGAATGCCATCTTGAGCGAAATTGGTTAGGTCGGCACTGCTTGCAAGCGCACGATCGGGAATGCCGTCATTCAGGAAACCTTTCAGACCGCCAGCATCAAACCCAGTATTCATAAGCATCTCAGCCAATTTGGATGAGCTTAGACCGCCACTGCTGCGATCGCTGTATCTGGAATGCCATCTTGAGCGAAACGGCTTATCCCTCCAGCCTCAAACCCTTGATCCATCAGCATCTTGGCTGGTTTTGAGGGATTCGTCCCCCCACCCGTGAGTAAGCTTTCACGAAGCGAAGACTTGTCAACTCCAACCATTCGCTGAATATGAACTCGAACCCGATCGAGCTAAATGCAAGAACAGTCGATCTCGCTTTTGCTGTACAATTCCGACCTGCTTCAAATCCGTAGTAAGTCGCAATGACAGCGATCGCTGTATCTGGAACACCATTTTGAGCAAAACGGCTTAGATCAGCAGGCGAAAACCCTTGTGCCATAATCATCGTAGCCAATTTTGAAGGGTTTAGATCAGCACCTTGAAACGCCCTAACTAAAGCAGAATCATCAACTCCAACCATCCGCGCGACCCCTCGAATGCTCGATCGTCCTACTCCGTTGGCATCGACGGTTAATTCAGAGACGATCGACTCTGTTGATTCTGATTCGGTATGAAGCTGGAACGCCCACACTGACCATTTTTCATCAGATCTGATAAGAAATCCCTATCCTCTTTCAGTTTAGGGATGATCGTTGATGCCTCCTGACTCTCCATTTCAGTCTTGCCCCTGAAATGGTTTTCCGGCGACTGGATTTCCCGCATTCAATTAGTTTGCAGAGATCGCGAAAAATCCCGAAAAAGTCCGACCTTTCAAGTCTTCTGAAATCCATGCAACACCTTTAGCAAAACACGGGATTCTCCCGGATTTAAACTATGGGGAATCCCCTAGTTGATACCGATCGTTCCCCAAATACTCAACTCCAAGTTTCTGAGCTAGCCAAAATTCATGCACCCAGCCGTGCGGAGCGGACGATCGCCAATTCTGGGAGAGATTGAAACGATTGAGTAATTCCGCCTCAGTCAAGATTTCCTCAACCTTCGGGGAAGATCCACTCACCTCGACGGGTAAAGAGGTTTTCCCGCCACGGGAATCCCCGTAACGGCGATCGTTCAAAACCTTCTCGCCGACTACCAGATTTTCTGGCAGTAAATTCAGAGCCTTTTCCGAGGAGACTCGGAAATCTCTAACTACCGGAATCGCGGTAGTTGATTTTTGCAATTCCTCAACGATCGTCCGCAGTTCTTGAATCTGTTGCTCGATCGTTGTCATTCGACTCGTCGGTAAGTCCGCAGACTCAATGCCCAAATATTGCTCGATCGCGATTTGAATCACTTGGCTAGAGGTGCAATCCATCGATCGCGCAGTCGAATCAATTTCATCTTTGAGCGCGATCGGCACTCGACACCCAACCATTACTTTTTTCTCACTCATATTTATAGCTGCTCATCGTCTCATTTAAGACCAATTTGATAACAATGATAACCGTGTTTTCGCAATAGCAGAGGGTCATTGTCAATAAGCAGGGTAAAGCGCGACTGATTTCAGAAATGAGCCTGAATATCCCATTCTGTCGTTGTCGTTTCAGAGGAATCGACAATAAAATAGAGCAAGTTGTTTCGAGTAACAGTCTCATGCCCAAAGTGAATGGAAAAGGACAAGCGGCAATTCTGACCAATGATCAGATCGATGCGGTGATTAGTCTCTGTAGGAAGCCATATTGCTATGTGGTTGCGATCGCGTCCTTCACTGGTTGCCGAATGGGTGAGGCACTTCGACTTAGAGCAGAGAACCTAAATTTGGCAGAGAAGATAATTACCTTGACAAATACAAAGACGGGTCGAGCGCGGGAAATCGAAATGCACCCAGAGTTAGTGAAGATTCTCACTGGTGCAAATCTGCCGACAAAAGGCTATCTATTCCCGTCGAACCGTAGCGCAGGTTATATCACTCGCCAAGCGTTGGACAAGGAACTAAGAGAAGTCTGTGAGGCTTTGGAATTGCGCGGCGTTGGAACACATTCATTTCGTCGATCGCTGGCTACGTCGCTGCATGGCAAAGGTGTTCCGATCAAGACGATCGCAAGCATCACGGGGCATGAGTCATTGAATGAACTCTCTCGGTATCTGGAGGTCACACCAGAGCAACGGCGATATGCGATCATGCAGTTGCGTTAGCGTTGCGAGACATTGCTCCAGTGATCATATGTTTTGCTCAGACTTGAGCAAAACACCCACTTACCAGGGGCGGTAAGTGGCTGCTGTTCAGCAGTTGGGCTGGTAAGGGATTTTTCCACGTAAATGTGGAAAAACGGACAGCACGGACGTTTCGCGATTCCTGATCCGATCGTCCTCCTCCCGCTCCCAGTTTTACTGCGTCGGCTTTTGCGACACACTCTTTTCTATTCATGCAATGTTGCAGTAGTCGATCGCCCTATAAAACTCAATACTCCAAATCTCGAAGCTTGTGAAGAATAATGACGTTCCCACTATCAGTTCGCAGAAACGTCACGTTATTAACGCTCCTCTGAATTGCGGGCTTCTGGTCAACTTTGTAGTTGCTTCTAGTTGCAAAATTTCCACTGACGCGAGTTTGAACTCCATCTCGCCATTTGATAGTGAAATAAGTCATTCCTTGACCGGAACTGCCTTCAACTTCGCATGTGTCATCAATTTGTTCCTTGCCATCAGCGCTGACAAAGTGACACTCCGCAAGCATTCTCCAGCTACGGGCATGAGCAGGGGATTGAGTGACAAACAAGAGAATTGCAGTAAGAGAACCAAATATGCTGAGCTTCATCTAATTGGACTGTAACATTGCTCACTTAGGTTATCTGCTCTCAAGATGCCAATCAATCGGTTTCACTAAATTTTGATAAGTAGTCCTGTTATCTTTCCCATGTAGACGTGCATATAGTCCCTAGTTCGAGTAACGTCGCGCTACACTGCCACAAGTTTTAACTGCTCATCCCATTATCAGTATTATGTGGAGCCGATTTCAGAACGCTTGCAACCAAATGCACATCAAATTTTAAGAAAAGGCACAAGAGGAAGATTTTTATATTTGCGGGTACTGTGTTCTCGTTCCCGCCCGCTCAGTGATCACCCCTAATTTTGATCACAGGCGCGATCGCTTCTAGAAAGCGAGAATCCTTGAGCCAGTCTCAGCTTTGAGATATTGAGAAATCATAAAGTTCTTAACGTTCCATAGTTTTTGTGAAGTTCATAAGAACTATCAGTATTTTCTCGTAAATCCAAAAGAATCTTGTATAGATTACGTGCAACCACTGCCATTTGGTTTTGAATTTCATGGTTGCTTATCAGTTTCTTTCAAAGACGTACACAGATGTTTTAGGACGCGCACCCGATGCAGGTGGCTGGAATTATTGGCAGGGTGAGATCGAGCGCGATCGCTCCTTGGATCAAGTTAGAAGAGTTGGAGCATCCTTTTTTACCGGAGATGAGTTCTTAGGTAAGGGCTACAACACTAAGGATCGATTAGCGGTTCTCTACAGAGTTGCTTTATCCCGTGAAGCCGATCTAGGGGGCGTTAACTATTGGGCATCTCAAGTTGATTCTGGTGTGCGCTCATTCTCTGATGTGGTCTTTAATTTCTTTTGGGGTGAAGAGTTTAACTCGATCGGCTCCATGTATACCCAAGGAAAATATGAGTTTCGCGGGGGCACTCCGTATCGACCGGAGATTGGTCAGCCCGCTTACAGAATCGGAGTTAAAACAAGCTACAACATTTATGAGTGGTCAGATGCGCCTCCAGACGTTCAGATAACAAACAGCAAGCAACTACAAGCTCTTTTGAATTCGTCTAGAGTCGGGACAAGAATTATGCTACCTCAAAGGAGTTTGATCGAAGTGACTGAAACGATCGTTACGCCTTGGGGTGTTTCCATTCACACAAATGGTGCAACATTTCCTGATGAATATCAGAAAATGGCACGATTTGTCAGATCCCCCTCTTTTACCGATGGGGCTATGATCGCTGTCTCTGAGGCATCAAGCCTTAATTTTGTATGGGTTGATGGGCAACGCAGCAAAATGAACGAACCCAATTTCAAGCCACAAAACATCAATGTTGGGTTGCTTGGGGGAATGGGTTCCTCGATCATATCCAGTCGGGTCGAAAGAAGTATGGGTTTCAGTCACATCACCGCTGGGGGTCGATCGGTAGGACTTCCCAGCGCTTCTTCTTCTATTTTTGGTAACTTTGTAGATGGAACCTTTAGCAACTTTGCCGCTCAATGGTCCGATGGCATCTCGATCGGTGGGGAAGCCGTAGATGTTAGGTTTAATACCGTCATCAATATGACAGATGTTGGAATTGTCTCGTTTGTCGGCAATAAATCCGTTCAAAATCGTCAAGACAGCGGTGTTAGATACAACACTGTCTTGAACCTCTCCAACAATGCCTATGGGGGGATTGTGAGTGATGGGGTATTTAACCTTTCGGGAATCGGGACGGCTCCCGGAAGTTATGCAGGCTATGCCCAAAATTTACGATTTTCCGACAATACTCTGTGGACAAGTAACAGCGCTTTCATGGCGATCGCTCTCTCCATCGGAACCCGTGCATGGTTCGGAAATGCGTCGCAAACCATTAACGGCTCGGCGTTTATCAATAATACGAGTGATGGACAGATACTTCGAGTTGGGACAGGGATTGTCGTTTCCGGGGCTTTGAATGCGACGGTCTTGGGTAATACGTTTAACTTTGTCTTTGCGCCTGAAGCGAAGCCAGCATTACCTCGCCTGCCGCTTGTCGCGTCTATCTCTGCACGATATGCCTCATTCAAAGAAGTGGATATGCCGTGGGTCGATATGATGATAGACCGCGCGATCGTGGATTAGAAAGTCACGGAGCCAGAGAAAGTAGCTGCTGTTCAGCAGTTGGGTTGGTAAGAGAGCTTTCATCACAAATCATGAAAAACGTCGGTGCTGTCCGTTTCTCGGCTCCTGATCCGATCGCCCAACTCTTTGCCCTACATCCATTTCCCCAATTTGAGGAATGCAGACAGAGATTGAGCATGGGAGAACGATCGAGCAGTTGGACCGCAGATTGAAGTAACTCAATGCGATTCTCACTCCCAACTAGGGTGAGGTACGATCGTGCAAACATCTCTAACCGCTTGGGGCTAAGCTCTGAGCGGTTTTTCGATTGAAAAAATGGTACTCACATCAACACCCAAACCGTATGCTCAGAGGAATTTCGGCGCAACCTGTCTCATTGGTCAATTCAGTTATTAACGGCGAGTTTCGCATTAATCAGCGTGGCGCAACGAGCTATTCGTTTGCTGATGGAGCTTACACGCTCGATCGTTGGCAAATCTTGATGAATGCGAGTGGCGGCACAAATCCAGCCGGATCTGTTTCACAGCAATCATTTTCACCAGGACAAACGGAAGTCCCATATGAACCGAGCAACTACCTTAGAATTGCAAACACCTCTCAAGGTTCATCGCTCGGTGTAGGGTCATATTGGGTTTTATCACAGTCGATCGAGTCGGTTAGAACATTCGCTGGTCAAACGATTACAGTTAGATTTTGGGCGAGATCGTCGATTGCAAATAAAACGATCGGCGTGAATTTGCTCCAAAACTTCGGCACAGGAGGAAGCCCGGTTGTTCCGGGGGCAGGGCAACTTGTTACTCTGTCTTCGACTTGGCAGCAATTCTCGATGACGTTTGTCGTTCCATCGATCGCCAGCAAAACGATCGGGACTGATGACTGCTTGAGGCTTCAATTCTGGATGCAAGCAGGCAGTAGTGTCGCATCTCAAGCAGGTGCAGCAATTTCATGGGGCGGAACAGGGACGATCGACATCGCCAACGTTGTAGCGATGCCTGGACTATCACTGCCCTCACGGATTGAACCAAGACTGGTTTCGCAAGAACTAGATTTATGTCAGAGATACTATGAGGAAATCCAAGTAACCGCTGATGGGTATCTGCTGGCTGGAACCCCGATTAATGTATTCATCCCGTTCAAGCAGAATAAGCGGGTTGGCAATCCGCTTTGCACTCAAAACCCTAGCACTGCCTCAAATATTAATCTCAACGCGATTTTCCCCAACAATTCCACTGCTGCATATAATGCGACTATTCCTGCGACTGGCGTATACTCACTGGTCACAGTCATCAAAGTGAGTGCAGAATTTTAGCCATTTACAAATAAAACCGGGACGATCGTTTTATCGATCGTCCCGGTTTTATTTGTTTGAATTTGGAGGGTTACAAAATTTGTAAGTGGCTCAATTTCCAAGATGTGCGATTTCTTCCGTCAGTCTGGCGGTGTCTAAAACTGCTGCCATTTGCGCGGAAAACAATGCTTCTTTCAAGGATGGAAACAAAGATCGAAATAATCCGATCCAGCATAACTTTCCCAAGCAACGCAGCGAATAAACTCAGAGTGAGAAGGAGCGATCGTCAGTCCAAAACTGCAATTATCGAGGTTAATTTCGCAAAGAATCCCTGTGCTGCTGAATTTGGGATTGAAGCCGCGATCGAGTAATTCATTCAAAATTTCTGAAAGTTTCATGGTTGAATTTCCTCCTTGATTTTTTAATTGCGGTGCTGCAAAGCAGACCACTTTCACTGATAGTTTAAATGAGCGATCGTAACTGCTTCTGATCCACGAGACAGACGAGACAAAATCACGAGACAAAACCTACGAGACAGACGAGACAGCCACGAGACAAGGTGTCTCGCCCTTTTTTCCACCTCTCAGAATTCCGTCTCGTGTCTCGTGAGAGGAAGCTAACTGTTAATTGAAAGATCAAGCATTGCTGTAAATATTTCGGATTCACTATCGCAAGTTGTTACATACTCCGCCATGACAAACGGTGGATCTTTTCGTCCTTTTGTCTTATATCTAGCAGGGAATTGAATCGGGTTGTTCTTTACTCTCCAAATGTGACCGCAGTAGGGAAAGTATTCGCCCTTTTCTGGCTTAAAGTTAAAGCCTAAAAGGTATTGTCCTCTGACTTTAGAAACCTCGATCGCGCTTAAATGTTCTGCAACTTCGTCAGGTAAATATAGATGGCATAGCACCCAGAATCGAGGTTGTTTGATTTTGAAAATTCGACTCTGCTGAGTTGCTTTAACAACTTCTTGAAATTCCACGTTTTATGCTCCTAGAAATCGTAATCTTCGGTATTGGGTGCATTGGGTGTGATCGAGTACTTACCCTCTGATTCGATCAAGAATTGAGCCGTTACCAAAACATCCAAAACAGTTTTGATTTTCTCGGTCGGTAAGCTTGAATCATCCTTGAGCCGTCGAATTGATTTACGAATTTCGTATGGGGCAAACGACTTGTCTGAGCGTGCTGCTAGCCAATCCACGATCGTCGAAGCAACCTCGATTGATTTTGGCTTCCACTGAGGGAAAGCTGCCTGAATCTTGGGCAAAACTGAATCAGTCTCGCGTACCGATTCTTCAACCTCATGATCTAAGGCTTTTGGTTCTTCAGACTCCATTCGATACATCCGATCAAGTGCTTCTGGAGTAGACGCGATCGGTGGTTTTTCGCTCAACTTCTGATTTGCCAATTCGAGTAGAGCCGCAATCTTGGCAATCTTGCTGTCGATAATGCAGGGACGATCGTATGTGGAGATGTCCAGCTTCAGATCTTGCGCCTGCTTCTCTGCAAATCCTTTGAGGTAGACGTAGCTGAGGTTGTCTCGTAGACTGCCTTCTCCCTCAATGCCGAGCGTCTTCACTTCTTGCCCTTGAGCCAGCAGAATCAGGCGAACTTTGCTTGTCCTGCCTGCTCGAATGACGAATTTCAGATCCTTGACCACATCAAGCTTTAGATCGTTGCAACCAGCAACAAACGTAGGGACTTCATCTAGAATCACGTTGATCGGTAGAAAGTCTTCTTTCCCGGTCTGGTTCATCTCAGCTTCTCTGTCCTTAACCAATTTCGATAGTCCCCCGATATTCGCCGCGATCGTTGCAAAGTCATAGGGCACGCCGATCACCTGCATCCCGATAAAGTCTTTCGGCTTCTTCTTGGGAGTAATCACGATCGTCGATCCATTCAAGAATCGCCCCAAATACTCCGCCAGAAAGCTCTTACCTGCTCCAGTCTTACCCAGCATGAGCAAGTGAGGGAAGTCATCATAAGCAGTGTTGAGCAGGTTCCAATCGAACAGCTTTGATTCAGGAGAGACGATCGGGATTGTGAACGGTTGCGCGGATGTCGCAGAAACTTCCACCGCATTCAATCGGGTATTTGACCCAATTGTAGGTACTGCCGCAGGTTGAAATGATGCGATCGCATCTTCGGCTCTGATTGCCCCCGTGCCTTGCAATCCGTATTCCGGGAATCGCTTCGAGGCTTCTGGCAGATGGCTCGTATAGATCGCGGGATTGCCTAGAACGTCTCGCAATGCTTGGGGATTTGCAAAGTAGCTCTGAATCGTACCCGCGAGAAAGGCATCGATGAGGAACTGATAGCACGCCCATCGTTGTGTTGGGTGAACATGGTTCATTGCCGATAGCAAGCCTTCGGGGGAGAAGTGCAGCAGTTCATACTCAACCTTTTCGCGATCGCTCAAGTATGCTGCATCTTCCCGAATCGAATCCCGCTGCCCTTGAATCGCAGCAATATCGTAAGCGTTTCCGGTTTCGGTTGAACTGGACAACTCAACATCGCGCTCGGCTTGAGTCTTGCTGGATAGCGGCATGATTTGAACTTTGCCAGTTTGCAACCATTGAGCAAAGACTGCCATCGAATAGGCAACTGCGCCACCTGCAACGATGAGCGAGCCTAACGGATTGCTGAGAATGAGGAGTGCGCCTCCGCCTGCAATTCCCGCAAGACCTGAAACTTTACCAACTCCTGCATCAATCTTGGATGTCTTGATCTCGTTGCGTAGAGTATGTTTGCGGGTTTCAATAAAATTCAGAGTATCGCCCATCTCCAACAGGGTCGCTGGTAGAAGTTGGTCATCGTGCATTAATTGAGGATTAAACTTGTCTAGAGCCATTTGATTTACCTCGCCGGGAATTGAATGGACAAGAAGCGCGATCTAGCGTCAATCGATCGCGCTTTGTCGTATCTATGCGGATTCAGACTTGTTTGCAGACGGCTTTTTGAAGTTCAGAACCTTGGGGAACCGCTTTGACTGTCCCTCAGCCTTCACGATGTCTTCATTGGCTTGCCACAGTGCAACAAATTTCTCTGCCATGAAGGTGTTGACGTAAGTCCAAATCACAGATGTAACAAAGCCTCCAGGACTGACAAACATAAACCGATAAAGCGGGGCAACGGCTGCGGCAATGTCCAAAACGTATGAGGATCGGACAACACCCGCAATGATCCCGTGATTGGCTGTACCTGCTTTCTTGTAGGCTTTTGCTTCAATGTGAACTACGTCGATCGCTTCTTTTGGGACATCACCCACTCGAAAGTTTTTCACCGATTCATAGTCCTGCTTTGCCTTGGCAACAGACTTCTTACCGCGCTGCAAGTTGGCTTGAACTCCGAGAACGACGATCGAGATGATGCCAGTGACATAGAAGTTCGGGTCAGCAAAAGCAATCCCAATGTTCTGAATGTCGCCGTTATTGGGACTGAACGGTTTCGGCATGAATGACGGATGAGTTTCAGCAATGTATGAACCATCAAACTTGCCAGTCTTAGAGAAGTGATTGCCGATCGCGAGTGCTTGCCAATAAGACTCGGCAGAGCACAGCCAGAAGTAAATGGCGATGGAACCGAGAAAGATGCGCTGTCCTCCCCGTGGAGCCGTACACCACTTGTAAAGTGCAGCAGGACGGGAGAAGAACCACGCGATCGAGTCAGCAAGCGAACCGAAGATTTCATCGGCAGTCGGTTCAGTATTGTGATTCGATTTGGGCTGAGTCGAATCTGATCCAGTTGCTTTGGGCTGAGTTGAATTGTCTTGAGCGTTCCGAAGTGCCATAAGTGTTAATCCTATTTGAGTAGTGGATGGTCGGGGTTATTGCAGACGGTTGTATCTGGCATGAATTTTCGATCGCGCCAAATCCCTGCACAGCGCTCGAATTTGTCGAAAATCAATCGAGTTTGAGTCGGTTGCGTCTTCCAAAATGGAAGCCCTGGCTTGATTTGCTCTCGGCTCACATCGTTGATAATCAGCCGATGAATGTTTAACTGATCTGCCTTCTGAAAGGCTTTAGCCTCTCTGTCTTGTGCATCGGCTTGCTTCTCTGCAATTTGGGCGCGCTGCTCAATCTCAGAGGTTCGTAGGTCGGTTTGGTGCTGCTTTCCCGCTTTGATGAATAGCTGAGTGCCACCGATCGCGGCTGAGAATAGCAGTAACCCGATACCCAGGTTTCGAGAGGACTTGTAAAGCTGTTTGTGTAGGCTCATTTCACCCTCCGTTGCTCGATTCGCTCAACTTCATCTGGTCGGATTGTGTTGTTTCTAATCCGGTCAGAATCGGTGATTGCTGGACGATCGGCGGGTACTTCAAAGCCTTTAATCGGTTCGATTTGTGGCTTATGGCTGACAGGCTGACAGCCTTGGATGATTGCGCCTATCGAGATTGAGATCGCGAAACATTGAATGGGAAAACGTATCATTTCACCCTCCGTTGCTCGATCGAGGGAATATCAACGCGAAATAGAACGCCCTGGTCGCGCACCCAGTAGCCAGCGACGAAAGCAAGCAGGACGCAACCAAATACGAAAATCCCGCTAGTCATCGAGCCATCATCTTTGTGATAGTTGCTCACGGTTTAATCCTCCGGGATTAGATTTTGTAAATCGTTGGCAAGGTCTTCAATCAGGAATTGCAGATCAGGCAACTCGTCTTCATCCAAGCCTGAATTTTCGACGATGCTACGAATCTGCTGCATTGTTGCTTTCACGCGCTCTGAAGCCATATGTTCAAGCGCGTGTGGGATGAATTCGTCTTTGAGATTGATCATTGAATTAACCAAGCGATGACTGCCCAACACTGAATCGGATCTGTCAGAGTCGATAAGCTTTCCAGCGCAAACAGCATTGGATCGTTTGCCGATTCGTTTTCCATTGAGGTTTCAACACCATCCCCGATCGCGTCTGAAACGCTTGTCCAGAAATCATCTTGAAGCCCGGACTTCAAACCCCAAGCATGAACCCCAAGCACTGCAACTAATGCCGCTTGATCGTTGTCAGACAGTTTGCAATTTCCCGCTGCATCTTCAAATCGTTCTGCAAATTCCTTAATCTCAGGGATGTCGTAATCTCCGCCGTAATAGCCAATTGATTGAGCCATAATTGAAAAATCCTCAAGTGATTTGTGGGATAGTGCCGTCCGTTAGTTGGTAGCTGGGGACGGCATTTTGATTAGCGTTTCTGGTCAAACTGAGTAATCGCTGGTCGATCGTTCGGAATTTGATTGACTTCGAGCGATCGAACATACGCTGCATGACGCATTGCGACGAACAGAATGAAGCCCATAACCGCAATTCCGGTTACGCGCGACTTAAGTTTTTTCGACATAATGAAAGAACCTCGATAGTAGGGGGAGTAAGTCGATCGTTTTCCTTGTCACAGGCTGGACGATCGGCTTTTGATTTGTCAGGCAATCTGCTGCAAGATGCTTCCAATTTGCATCTCGATGTACTCGCCAGCGACTAAGAGCCGCACTTGATCGCATTGCTCTGCGGCTGGATGAGTGGACTGTACAGCCCGGATGATCGGTTGTAAGTTGTGAGCCGCACTGCCTGTATGTCCTGGCCTTGGATCAATGACGATCGTGCTGTTATCAATTCGTACATCAACATTTTCGAGAATTGCATTGTCCATAATTGAGTTGTCAAAACACTTAAAATGATGGGTTTTGACTCGTCTAGCACTGAGTATCAAAGGGGAACTGCTCGATTTACTTTGACGGCTCCGAGGCTTGCAACATCATTTGCCGCATACGATCGAGTGCTTCCAGTTCCGATGTGGGCAACTCTTTCAGCTTCGCTTCGAGCAGTGCGGTTACTCTAGCGAGGCAAACGATCGTATCTAATCTCGAAACCTGCTCGAATGACTTGCGCCGATTCATATAGCCGTCGAAGTGCGAAACCTCGATCGCGTCTCCCGATACCAGCGCTCTGCCCAGACTTGATGCAAGGAACGCCAAATCGGTGAATCTTGCCTTGAGCATTGAATCGCCACCGTAGAAATTAGCGATTTGATTGAACAGTTCGGACATTGAATTCCTCCCAGGTTGATAGAAAAGTACTGCGGAGATGCTTGCGGAATTGGGCAAAATTTACTCGATCATCGATGCTCATATTCGGGCTAGGCAGATTGAACAAAGTGATATAGGCGATCGCGCAAATATTCGGAGCATTCAACCCGATATCAGCGCACATAGCTTCGAGTAACTCTTGACGGGCACAAATTCCAGCAATACAGCGAAATTCGCTCTCCTTTGCGGAATCTTTTTCGTACTCGCAGAACTGCTTCCAGAGTCGTTGTGCAGGCGGTAAGTGCGGTTTTCGCTTGAACTTAAACACTTTTAATTCCTCCAAGTGCTTTGAGTAGAGCTTTTTGGGAAGCACGATCGTATTTCGCAAGCAGGTGCGGATTGTGCCCGATGGTTACGTTGAGCAACGATCGCGCTTGTCGTTTGATCTTGAGTCGATGGTTAGTTAGCATGATTCCTCTGTTGCCCAATCGCCTAAATCCTCAAGCTCGAAAGCATCAACCTCTCTTGGAGCAAGTTGCTTGGGACTATCAGAGCGATCGCCTGTGAAATAGCAACTCAAGATGTGAGTACAGATCACCGTTGGATCATTGGTGTTTAATTGCCGTCCCACCTCAAAAAAAGCAGTCTGAAGATGGGACGGAATCGAAGCTCTGACCTGCTTCATTTCGCCTCCAGTTGGGCAACCTTGCGAGATGCCAGAGTATAAAGCCCTCGCGCATTTGCCCATAGTGGATCAGCCAGAATCTTGATGCCTTTTTTACTAAGCAGTGATTCAATTCCCGGCAGTTGTGCTCCGCCTCCGACTGCGATCAATGCAGTCGCAGAATCGCGCCGATCCTCCCACGGGCGCACGGTCGGAGCCAGTACTGCTTTGACCCACTTCGGCAACTCTTCACGATAAACCGATTCAAAGTTCCAGTCTGGGTGCTGTGTCCCATAGGTGAATGTCTGCGCTTCAATCCCCTTACGAATCAAGTGTCGATCTCCCTCTTTCAGTAATCGCTCTCGAATCGCGTCATGAGTTGCAATCTGATCGATCAGCTTCTCAACCCCTCCATTCTGGCTGTAGCTGCGATCGGTCATTTTCAAACCGTTGAAGCTGCTCACAATCAGCGTTCCGTTGCCCAAATCGTAAAGAATCGCGTTGGTGATATCAGCCTGCTTTTGGTAGGTGATGATTGCGCCTGTCCCTTCTTCAAGTCCTGCGACAACTTTGATCGAGACAATCGATTCTTTGTTACGGAATCGAACATGATGCGAACCTTCAAGCGATCGTTTCAACGCACTTCCAAGCGTCTTGGAGTCATGTACCGAAACCGCTAGGGCAATGTTCCATTGATCGCGGTGGGCGTACTCTGACAAGGCAGAAAGGAACAGTTGCAGCCCTAGATTAGGTTTTCCTTGCTTGTCGTCGGTGACTCGCCGAATCGAAGTCAACCCGTTGTAGTAAGCGTTGATGCCGCCGATCCATTGCTTACTGATCAAGTCCGCACGATCGCCTCTGAGATATTCGACGTATCCCTTAACTCCGTCCGGTGAACGCTCATCTAACTCATGAATGTAGCTCTCTGTGCGAGTTTCAGACATTGCAGAGACAAGTTTTAACTGCCCGTTCCCGATATCTGCCCCCATAGGTTGAAGTAGGCTGTCATAGTCGATCATAGCCAGTGGTTTAGATGCGTCGGTGTTTTGAAAAATCATGGAAATTAATTCAATCCCTTTCAAGCTAATGGTTTTAGTCGTTTTAGAGTGCTTGGCTATAGTAGGCAGTCTTCACCTGCTATAGCCAAGTGGGGAAATTTAGAACGGAATGAGACTTGCAAAGTAGCAAGCTTTTCTTGTGGGAGAAGTTTTAGCGGAATCATCCCAATCAGCCTCGGCTTTGAGGCGGCAAAGTCCACGATCGGAGCGGCGACACCGTGAACAAATTGGCTCCGTTGTTTTGACAGGAACCGGAATCGTTTGAAGTGATAGCATTGGTGAAACCTCGTGATTGTGGTTTGAAGCCGTCCAATGTTTCTCAGGCAGGGACGGCTTTTTGATTGGAAATTAAGCTTGAACTTCGAGCAGGTCTTCTAATTCACTCTCGGTATCGGTTGGCATTGCGGGAAGAACGATTGTTGGAAGCTGAATCGAAATTCCTCGCTCACTTAACCAAGGAAAAAGCACTGTATCGCAGTAGGCTAGAGTGTTTCGAGCAGTTGCGATCGTCCAGGTGTAGCAGAATCCGATAATTCCGAAAAGCCAGGTCACATCTTTGATGAGTTGCCCGAAATTGATCTCGGCACTAGCTGTACTGCCGTCATCAAGCATCTCGAAAACTGTGTATTTGCGAACGAAGTAACCGATCGTTAATCCCAAAATTAAAGTAAGCATTCTTGAATACCTCGCTGTAGGGTTGAGGCTGGAAGAATCCAGCAGTCGATCGGCCCCATGAGAAGCACGATCGAGTGTGGAATCTTGTGGTTGTGTTCGTGGCGGTTGCAATCCCGCTTTAACGTCCTTTACCAGTCACCCCGGACGATATTGATTGGAAAGTTTCTACTTTCCTCGGAGCTAGCTAGGCTAACCCCTCCGCTCGCTTCGGGCGAGTCCCCGGTCAGGTTCTCGGCTCTCACCGCCCCCGACAAAACTAATATAACCAATGTGATAGCTGTTTGCTATATATTTGCTATCACTATTGCTAATATTTCCAGAGAGACAATAAAGACAAAGTGATAGCTTTTTGAATGCTATTCGATATCTTATTGAGTTAGGTTTGATATTGACGTTCAATTAAGGAATTAAAACCGTGTGCCTCTCAATGCCTCGCAAACAAGCAAACTATCGACTGGACGATCGAGTAATTGACGCGATTGCAGAATTAGCTCAAGACGCTAATTTGTCTGCGAACCGTTACCTAGAAATACTTTTGTTTAACCATGCTAAAGAGCGAGGCAAGTTGCCTAATGAAGCTAAACCTTTGGGTGAAACCCGTGGAGGAGATCGCAGCAAGCCAAAGAAAACAAACTCGACGGCAGAAGAGAGCGATCGCTTAGGTTCTGAGAACAACACGGAGGACTAATCGTGAAGACAGTAGCAGAAAGAATTTTTGAGGCTCTCGACAGGTTTCACGAATCTGAACTAGCTCAGCGCGAGGCAGTGACATCCGATCCGAGTCAACAAGCCAGCGATCTCGCAAATCCCAAAACTCTCGAGAGTGGCAAACGGAAAAAGAAATCCAAAAAGGAAAGCGATCGCACAAATTCAACCGAGGCAGAGCGAGATGAATCAGAGTAATCTTGAGACAGGACAAAGCGAGGTGAATCGTCATGACCCAAGCCAAGCCAAGATTTAGAACGATTGAGGACTATCTCGAATATGACGATGGAACAGACACCCGTTATGAACTGGTTGATGGGGAGTTGATCGCTTTGCCTACTGAAGATCCAATCAATTCCACGATCGCAGCATTTCTACTGCTCACTTTTGCGGCAATGGGGATTCCTCCTAGACGTTTCGCCATAGGGCATCAAATCGAGGTCACATCGGCTGATGTCAGCGCTCGACAGCCGGATCTAGTTGTTCATACCGACGAGTCCATTACCGCATTGCTATCAGGCGAAAAACTGATTCGGATTGCGATGCCTGCTCCTATGCTTGTTGTCGAAGTCGTATCGCCAGGAAAGCCCGGAACCGAGAACTACGATCGCGATTACGTTGATAAACCCAAGGAATATGCAGCGCGGGGAATTTCTGAATTCTGGCGAGTCGATCCCAGTCGCGCAGTTGTGGCAGTGCTGAGCTTGAGAAGCGGCTCTTATCGAATCGCAGAGTTTCGCGGAACTGATCCGATCGTCTCCCCCACCTTCCCAAACTTGCAACTCACCGCAGAACAAGTTCTCAATGCAGGGTGATTTACAAACTTTTGTAAGTTAGGCGATTTCGCTGAATCTCAGCTATAGAGAGCGATCTAGCTGTTACAGATACGTAACAGATGTGCTTCTTTTAGCGATCATTATCTGTAACTAACTAATTACAAATGTGGCTATCCCAGCGATCACAATATTGTTTGAGAAAGGTTTTATTTCTAGTTGACTTTATCGATGAAATCAGGCAATATTCTCACGACTTCTTAGTTCAGTCATACTATGCACATTAAAAGCAAGCCTGTCCGAAGCAAAACCGTATCAGTCGTGCTTTATCCTTGGCAGGCTGAAGCGCTTGCAGCACTTGATCCGAGCGGTCGCCCTAGCACTGCTCTCTATCGAGTTGTGGAGAAAGCGATCGAGGAACATCAGAAGGCTAGCAAGTCGTGAAGATCAAAGTCACACCAACGGATCAAGAAATGCTTTTGGCAACATGCAACGGATTGCCACCCGTCGAGGAGTGGGATCGAACTGAGACGATCAAGCAAGGACAGCACTTTATTGCTGTCCACCAACACTTTCAAGACCTGAAAAAAGCTCTTGCGGCGTACTTCTCAGGGGAAGCAAACCCGATCGGGAAAGATGACGTGAAGCGGAAACGCCTCATTGAAGGCGAAGTCGCGTACTACCTTGGCGTTTACGATCTGTTCTGGTTTGGCTGGAGCGAGATTGAAGCAGAGGTAAGTCAAAATTATCCGAGATCGTGGTTCCCTAGTTCTCCGGGCGAAGCACTCACAACAATTCTTGAACTTGACTGTGAGGCAATGCTGTCGGCTGCAAGGGGCAATCAAGTCAATGTTCGCGAATCTAAAACACTGCTTTCGGGTAGTCTGCCAGATCCTGCCATGTTCCACGGACTTGAAAATAAGCGGGCGTTGAGGACGATCGAGTATGCCGATTCGGTGCGATCGCGGAATGAGTCCGGCTCATTTCTGAACTTCTGCCAATTAGCAATTCAGAAGCGGCTCCGGGGAAATCCAACCTTGAGAAGCAAGCTGAAAGCGTTCAAATGCCTACAGTCGAAGCGCTTTGACCGATTTCGGAAACTCGCCCACAGGATCAAGGGTGCTTGAAATTTCTAAGGAACTATTTTGGTTGAAAAACGGGCAAAAATCGACCTCAAATCTAAGCCCTGAGCAGGTTATGCCCATCTCTAGATCAGACCTACTATTCCTCGTTCCGATCGCTTAGATTGCTCTTAGACACAAAAAAGCACGGCGGAAACCGTGCTCGATTCATAAATTTTCTAAACCCATGATGACACGAAATCGAAATTCTGCGACAAGGAAAATAACTTTCTCTCTCATTAAGTCTCATGTGAGACGAGTTAGATCCAACTGGAGCGATCTCTCACGATCGCTCCAACTAGACTTCCAAACCTCGCTGAACGATCGTATTGCCGAACTCAATCGGAAACCGAAAGAAACTACGACCGTCGCTCGCTGGATTGAACACTTTGAAGAGTGCGGGGGTGGTCAGCCATGATCACTTCCAAAGGATTTGGCAAAGTTCACCCCATTGAAATTGGTGGATCGATTCAGGGTTTTAGAAACCGTCTCGATCGTGAACTAACAGTCAAAGAATGGGCAAAAGAGGACTGGAAATCGAGTGGCATCGCCGACGAGATGATCGTGCTCAATATGCAGACGATCGAGGGCGATCATGCGGTAGAAGTTCTGGCAGAGCATGAGATCGCGCAACGCCAGAGCGTTCAGTACGTCACAAGATCTGCTCAATCAATTCTTAGACGCTACGAGAATGCGGCTCTAGGTGGCTGGCTGAGCTATGGCAGTACAATCGACGGTGATCGCGCAGAAGTTGCTTATTTCAAGTCGAGACATCCTCGAATCGACTTCGAGAAGCGCAAAAAGATTAAATACGAAACGCCTGGAAAGTGCGAGGCGTTGCCGATCTTGCCATTTGTTGATCAGGCGACGGCTGAAAGGGTTTTCGAGAAATACGATGCTGTCCCACTAGAAGGCGAATCTTTCTGGCGAACTGTTAAACGTTGCAGTCTGCCTGTATGTGTTACTGAGGGGCTTAAGAAAGCCGTTCTCTTGACTCAGCAAGGCTATCCAGCGATTTGTCTGCGAGGTGTCGCAAACTGGCATCGTAAAGGAGAAGCTGAGCTTTTCCCAATCCTGCGAGAGTTTGCGACTGAAGGCAGAATGATCCGAATCGTGTTTGACCAGGACGAGAAGCCTAAGACGGTCGCGAACGTTGGAGCGCAGATCAAGAAGTTAGGGCAGGCGTTTCAAGAGTTTAAGTGCAATATTTTCGTAACCACTTGGGATTCCCGAAGCGGGAAAGGGATCGACGATGCCTTTGTTCAAGAGGGTGCGGACTGGGTAGACGCAACGATCGCGGCATCTCTCACTCTGGATGAGTGGAAGAAATGCGGACTGAAGCGGCAATACTTCGAGATCATTCGCAGACTGAAAACTCTGCAAATTACGCCTGATCGCGATACTACTGGCGATTATCTGCCTGAGTTGCCTTCTGAGATTCCGATCGGCTCAATTACTGCGATCGCAGCAAACATGGGATCGGGTAAGAGCTACACGGGCATTAATCGGACAGTGCAACAGTGGATCGAAAATGGCGGCAATGTCTTGCGACTTGACCCACTTCTATCTCTTGGAGCGCAAGGATCGCGGCTCTCAGATATTCCGCATAGTTCGGACTATGATTTGGGCGATAAGGATGGGTACAGCGCTTTCTGCCGAGATATATCAGCACGGCATGGCGCGGCAATCTGCTTCAACTCACTGCATAGAATTCCTACATGGTTTCTCACGGATCGCCCGCTACTGCTTGTTTTAGACGAGGTTAACCAGGGCTTAGATTATTTGATCGAAGGTGGAAATTTAGGAGCGAAGCATTCAGAAATCCTCGATCGCTCTGCCGAGATCTGTTTCATCTGCGGATTCAGAGGGGCGATTATTTCAGCAGAAGCAGAGATTCACCCACGATCAATTGAACTTCTCAAGAAGTTCTCAGGCTCTGCCGATATTCGCTACTTCAAGCACTATCGGCAGAACGCAACGTGGGAGGTAACAATCGGTTCTGGTGACTTGAGCGGCTTTTCAGCCAAGATTCTGTTAGATGCCGTTGAAGAGTTGGGTTACGGAAAATCGAAGCGGTTCTTTATTCCGACCGATTCACAAGCTAGTGGCAAGAAGCTCGATCGTCGGTTACAAGCTGAATTCCCTAACAAGAAGGTTATTCGGATTGATTCGGAAACAAATCGAGGCGGGGCATTTGCTGAATTCTTCGACGATCCGGATACTTGGCTAGAGCAGAATCAGCCTGATTTTCTCATCGTCTCTCCCTCTGTCAGAACGGGTGTTTCGATTACTTGGGAGGGCTTTGACGCGGTTTATGGCTACTTCGTCGGAGCGATCGACCCGGACGGCTGGTTTCAGATGTTGGGTCGGTATCGTCCGAGCGTACCCCGCTTTGTCTGCTGTCCCAAGTTCGTTGTGACGCAAGGCGATGAGTCCTTGATGCTGCCGAAGTCAATTCGCGAGAAAGCGGATCTCGATCGTGCTGCAATGTCGGCTCACTATGCGATCGAAGCTCTCGAAGAAGAAGAAACCGACGATCGTAAAGTTGCAATTCGCCTCGCAGCACAAGAATATTATTCGGAGATGTGCGCTCTACGCGGGGCACAGAAGGCGATCTCTCGTGATTACTTAGAATCTCTTCTAAATGAAGCAGGGCATACTGTCCAGACCGAAGAATGGGGCAGATGCAGCGAAGAACTCGCTGAGCTTGTTCAGATTCGTGACGAAATCGACCTCGAAGAGGCTCAGAGATGGGCAGATTCTGGCAAGTACGAGACAACTGACGCGGCTCATAAGACTCTGGCTTCTGAATGCAGTCTTGAAGACGAGATCAAGGCGAAGAAAACTCTAGCCTGCGATCGCTTCCCTGACATCAATTTTGACGATCTCGATAACTGCTTGTGGATTCTGATTTGCAACCGTGGCAAATTAGGACGCGGTGCGGAAATGCAGGCGGCAACCGAGAATACTTTGGCGACTAAAGAACTCGATCGCGAATCGATTGAGGCGATTTGCTCCGATGATTTGGGAATGACGCATCGGATGAAGCGGCGGTACATTCGCGCTCAACTGCTCCAGAAGAGCGGGATCTTGCAGCTTGCCGATCGTGATGCTAAATTCTCGAATTCTGATCCGCGCTGCATTGCAATCCAGCAATGGGCAGTCAAACACGCAAAGCAGCTTCGATATTATTTCGGACTGACGATTGCACCTGAATACACAGACTCAAAAGGCAGAAGGCAACACACGCCCGTCGATGTCTGCGGCAAACTGCTCAAGAAGATTGGCTTGAAATCTTTGTGCGTCAAGACCCAAGGCAAGCGGGGGGAGCAACGAGAGCGGGTTTACTCTGTATCAGTCGATCGAGTATCGGAAGATTTACAGAGTCAAGCTTGGGAAATGCGAGAAAAGGCACTCGCAGCCGCTAGAAAACGGCTCAACGTAATTGCCCCAATCGACATTGCCACTACGCAATCCGAGCCAGAATCGACTGAGTACAGCGAAGAAAAGCAAACTTCTACAACTGAATTACAGCAAGGCATTGAAGCTCCGTGTTCACAAGATTATTGGAGGCGATCAGCATGACGAACGACGTTGAAAAATTGATCGCCGAAATGTACCTGAATCAGCAGAAATTAATGGCTGAGGTTCAGGCACTCCGATTGCGACTCGAAGGACATCCCGCGATCTCTGATGGTTGGATGACTGCTAAAGAAGCAGCGATCGCACTTCAGACCCACGGCATCAAATCACCAAAACAGCTTCAGAATTTGCGGCTAGATGGGGCATTTAACGAATCCAAGGGCGAAATTCGGAACGTGGGTAAGGGTGAAACTCCGAGATGGCTTTACCATGTTCCGAACTGTAGAAAGGCGTTGGAACGGCGATATCGTGCAGGTTAATCGCGTTTTTTCAGAATGTACGATCGATAAACTCGCTCATTCTCTGCCGCACTTAGCCACCGATGGTAGACCTTCATGTGAACATCAGGCGCATGCCCCATTAATGCGGCTGCGGTAGAGACAGGCAATCCTTCGACAACTGATGCCCGGATTGCCCAAGCATGGCGCAAGTCGTAGGGGACAAACGGCAAATTATAGCGATCGCTTCCGAATTGATGGCTCACTAGCTGCCCTCGGAGGCGATTGTTTGTCTGGGTTGTCTGAGGAGCATTCATCTCGATCAAATTCCATTGTTTTGCCCATTCTGGACGGATTGCATGAGTGATTCTTGCACCTGTTTTAGTATTGCCGTGGACTTTAAGAGTTAGTTCGTCAACTGGCTCACAGGCAAATACTTCATGCGGACGGATACCAAATGCAGCCATCGCGCCATAAGCCCATTTCCATTGCTCATTAGGAATTTTGTCTCGCCATTCTACGATCGTTTCATCGTCAGGCAGATCACGAGCTTTAGGCTCATACTCACCGATGTACTGCAATAAATCGACTTTCAATCCTGCAAATGTTGCAAAATTCTGCAATCGCTGACACGTTAACTCTCGATTGCGGCTGTCCTCTTCTGTGCTGAGAATAACCGCTAAAAGCGTTGGCTCGCTTAAGGTTTCGCCTAATGGTAACTTCCGAAATGTGCAAGCCTGGTTGTTATTCCAAGTTGGCTCTTTGATCCGTCGATGCGTTTTGAAGTAGTTAGTTTTGAATTCATCGAGCCATTGCGCGATCGTCTTTTCGTCAGGATCAGAGTCCGACTGGATGTAAGTTTCCCATGTGAACGAACGCTCCGTTATCAACTGCCCCAGTTTAAGAGCTTCTTTCCATATCTCCTTCAGACCGTCCTTAGATGCGGGGATGCGGAGCGAAATATCATACTGTTTTTGCCCAATCCCGCCATGCTCAGGTTTTTTGGGTAAAGTCGCACGTAGCCCTAAATTCTTGCCTTTGGGAATGACACGAACGGGAATACATGCGGCTTTTAAGCGATCGTTCAACTTTTTAAGTGCGTCCATGCTCAGCCCTAAACTAGCCCTAACTTTTGGTGCAATCAAGGATGATTCAGGACGATTCAGGATGAATTATTACCCCTACTTATAGCGCTCAAATTCCTTGATACGCCTAGTCTAGCGCTACTTTTAGTGTTTTAGTACATCTGCTTTGGGAGCAGGATGCCGCAGGTTCAAATCCTGTCATCCCGATTGATTTAAAAAATGCTGTTTAGATGGATTTTTATCAGATCTATCACGGGTTGGAGCAGCACACTGTGTCAATTCCTCTAGAATCAAGTGCGCAGTGCATGAGCAACAGTATGGGAATTCCAGAGTCAGGATTTGTTATTTTTCTAGGGTTCGGTATCCTCTGCACGATCGCTGGGATTGCAGCAGGTGTATATCTCCTGAAACCGAAAGATCAACCACTCCAGTTCGATCGCTGGGGGTTTGTAGTGCTCATTCCGATCGTGGTTCCGATCGTAGCAGCATTGCTGTTTCAAGTACTTTTTTACTATCGCAGAAGCTAAGAATTGGGCTAAATTGCAAGAACACACGGTTGTTCTTTAGGTTCTAAGCCTTTGGAGGAGATCAGAATTCTACGACAACGGGAGTGTGATCGCTCGGTTGTTCCAATTCACGAGGAGCGCGATCGATGACACAGGAAATTGCTCGATCGTACAAATCTGGCGTTAAGTAATGATGATCAATTCTCCAACCTGCATTCCGACGGAATCCAGCCGATCGATAATCCCACCAGCTAAAATGTCCGCTTTCGGTTGTGAACTTCCGAAACGCATCAGATAACCCCAATTCCAAGACCTGCCGTAATGCATCTCGCTCCACATCGGTTGCCATCACCTGCTTTTCGCGACCTTTGGGATTGTGAATATCAATATCTTCTAACGCAATATTGAAATCTCCACAGACAAGTAGAGAAGGCGATCGCTCTAGCAAAACAGCTAAATATTCTCGCAGCACCTTCAGCCAGCGTAACTTGTAGACATACTTTTCACTATCCACAGCCGAGCCATTGGGAACATAGAGATTCACCACTCGAACGCCGTCAATGACTGTACTAATGACTCGTTTTTGATCATCGAGATCGCCCACAAGCTCCGCCGGGAGAATCGCTCCAAATCCGCGATCGACGTGTTCTAAAGGCGATCGACTAATCAAAGCAACGCCGTTATAGCTCTTTTGTCCAAATGCCGCTGCATGATAGCCGATCGATTGAATCGCTTCATGTGGGAATAACTCATCGACGACTTTTGTTTCTTGTACGCACAATAGCTCGATGGGATTCGCCGTTAGCCAGTCTGTAACATGCGTCAGACGAGTCCGAATCGAGTTGACATTCCAAGTTGCAATCTTCATGAGCCAGGATGAAACAAACGGATTTCATCATCGCATACGTTGCTCAGATTTTGGCTTAAATCAGCGATCGCAATGCCGTTAGAACTTCACGCGCAGACTGGTAGCGATCTGCCGGGTTCGGTTCGGTTAATTGATATAAAACTTCGATCAATTGCGGTAGTAATCCCGGAATCAAATCGGGACTGAAGCGATATTCCTGCCGCCATTGTCGGTAAAACAGATGCGGATGTTGCCCTGAAATCAGAAAGGCTAACGTTGTGCCGAGCGCATAGAGATCAGAAAGGTATGTTGCCTGTCCATTTTTTTGCTCTGGGGCAAGATAAGCGGCAGAAGTCTCATCCATACCCAATCCCCGGACACTGCCAAAATCGACCAACGCAAGCTGATAGGAAGACGTAGCGTGAGCACGGTAAATCAAATTATGAGGACGAAGATCTTGGTGCAACACAGGAGGAGATTGGTCATGGAGATATTCCAAGATTTCGCAGACTTCTACCATCCACGCGATCGCTTGCTTGAGTTCGACTTTGCCGCGATCGCCAATGTAGTGACAGAGCGTCTGCCCAGAAATCCGCTCTGTCACAAGAAAAGGTTGTCCGTCAATCCGAAAAAAATCCCGCCAGCGCGGAAGACCAGGATGATTCAGTTGCTTGAGCATCTTAGACTGACGTTCAAACAAGGCAAGCGCTTGGGGATGATTGATCCAATCAGGATTGAGCGTTTTGAGCAGCAGCAATTCGCCGTCTCGCTCTCCCAGATAGGTGATCCCCACTTTGCCTTGGCTGAGCAGTTGAATCTCTTGATATTTGCCGATTCTCGTTTCATCTTGCTTGCGAATCCACTCCGCACTGGGATGCCCGATAGATACATCTGTATCCATCGTTGTCTTAGAATCTGAAACCGCGATCGTTTGAGTATTGAGCAGAGGCTGAGTTCTATCCTCATCCTCGGTACTCGTAAACGGCACATTGAGAGCCGCAACGGGAATTTTCGCAGGCTCAACAGAACGCTTCACGGTCAGAGTTTCAGGTCGCCCAAAATGAACTTGAAGATTGGGACCCGATCGCGCGAGTCGGAAAATCATGCCATCTCGCACAGGCAATTGTAAGACTCGTTTGCCTTCAAAATAAGTCCCATTCGCACCGAGACTGACCAACTCCCAGGCTAAGTTGACTTGCCGAAGTTCGACGTGGTAACGAGACACAACTGCGCTATACAGCACAACGTGATTGTCAGTCGATCGACCGACTTTTACCACTGGGGAGTCCTCAAAAGTCCAGTGTTGAACGGGCGTTAGCTGAACTGGGTGTAATAAAGTTAGAGTAATCACATGCACGCCACAGAAAACTTGGACGAAAAACTGAGAAATATCGCGAATTTCAGGAATTTGAAATCATAGAGCGCGTAGGAAATTGATGTAAACAATTTAACCTAGCCCCCTAGAACTGACGCAGAAATTATTCCAGCCGCTGACTGAGCCAAGCGCGAATAGAATTCGCAACGCAGTCATAGAAGTTTAAAGTTTCTGCTTTGCTCTCAAAATTCCCAGAATTTGCTAGTGGGATAACGTCTTTTTTTCTAACGCTCGATCTCTGGCTTCCCCTATACTGTAAACTTGTGCAGATTTTTGAGTGCGCACGTCTATTGAGGAAGGTTCGTATGGCATCGATTCGTGAGTTGCATCAGCAACTGATTAGCAAAGAGCGGTCTTGCGTTGAGATTGTGCAGGAGTCGCTGGATCGGATTCAAGCATTGGAGCCGAAGTTGCATAGTTTTTTGCAGGTCACGAACGATCGCGCATTAGAACAGGCGAAGCAAATTGATGCAAAGATTGCTGCTGGAGGAGAAATCGGACTGCTGGCAGGAATTCCGATCGCGATTAAAGATAATCTCTGTACGCAAGGGGTTCCAACCACTTGTGCGTCTAAGATTTTGCAGAATTTTGTGCCGCCTTATGAATCGACGGTGACGCAGAAATTGATCGATGCGGGCGCGGTGATGGTCGGCAAGACGAATCTCGATGAGTTCGCAATGGGCGGATCGACCGAGACTTCAGCTTATGCGAAGACAGCGAATCCTTGGGATATTTCACGAGTTCCGGGCGGATCATCGGGTGGTTCAGCAGCAGCGGTTGCAGGCGGAGAATGTCCGATTTCGTTGGGATCAGACACCGGGGGATCGATTCGGCAGCCTGCTTCATTCTGTGGAATTGTGGGGATGAAGCCGACTTATGGATTGGTTTCACGGTATGGATTAGTGGCATTTGCGTCGTCGTTGGATCAGATTGGACCGTTTGCGCGATCGGTGGAAGATGCAGCAATTTTGCTCAATGCGATCGCGGGATACGATCCGAAAGATTCTACGAGTTTGAAAGTAGACGTTCCTGATTACACGCAGTTTTTAACGACTGACTTGAAAGGGAAAAAAGTTGGAGTCATCAAAGAAACGTTTGGCGAAGGGCTTGATCCCGAAGTCGAGAAATCGGTGAATGCTGCGATCGATCAGCTCAAAGCGTTAGGTGCAGAAGTCAAAGAAATTTCTTGCCCTCGATTCCGGTATGGAATTGCAGCGTATTACATTATTGCTCCGTCTGAGGCTTCGGCGAATTTGGCACGATATGACGGGGTGAAGTATGGGGCGCGGATTGAGGATGCTGAGAATTTAATGGAGATGTATACGAAAACGCGATCAGAAGGATTTGGCGCGGAGGTGAAGCGCCGGATCATGATCGGAACGTATGCGCTCTCGGCTGGATATTACGATGCGTATTATTTGAAAGCTCAGAAGGTGAGAACGCTGATCAAACAAGATTTCGAGAAAGCGTTTGAGGAAGTGGATGTTTTAGTTTCACCGACGGCTCCGACGACTGCATTTAAGCTCGGCGATAAGTCGCAAGATCCATTGAGTATGTATCTGATTGACTTGATGACGATTCCGGTGAATTTGGCAGGATTGCCGGGAATGAGTGTGCCTTGTGGATTTGATTCGCAAGGTTTACCGATCGGACTTCAGATTGTTGGCAATGTGTTGAGAGAGGATCAGGTTTTCCAAGTTGCTTATGCTTATGAGCAGGCGACGGATTGGCATACTCGGAGTCCGAAGTTGTAGGGCTGAAGGATGCCAGCAAAAGATATTTTTCATGAGGCTGTCAGAGAGGCATTAGCTAAAGACGGGTGGGTGCAGATTGCACCCTTAACTCTGAAATATGGCAATATCCGATTAGAGGTTGATTTATCAGCAGAGCGGCTTTTGATTGCTGAGAAGGAAAATATTCAGATCGCGGTAGAAGTCAAAAGCTTTGTTGCTCCGAGCGTTGTGTATGAGTTTCATCAGGCGATCGGGCAATATTTGCATTATCGTTTAGTATTAGAGCGGCTTGAATCACCCCGAATTCCCTATCTTGCAGTTCCTAGCTTCATTTACGATCGACATTTCACAGATGAGTTTTTTCAAGCTAGTCTTCAAGCTCACAATGTTCGACTGATATTGATTGATGTTACGGAAAAGGAGATTCGACAATGGATGCCACCTGTCAGCCCAATGCCACACTCGACGTAAGCCCGAAAAAGAACGATTATCGAGCGATCGTCATTGAAGTTTTGAATCAGTTTTTACACGCTTCTAAAGATGAGATTGAGACGGTTCCAGTGTTCGATACAGTCCACGATCGATATCAACTGCTAGATTTGGGGTGGCGTGAAGATGAACGGGTCTTTTTGCCGATTGTGCATCTCGATTTGATCAACGGTAAGGTTTGGATACAAGAGAATCGTACTGATGTGGATATTGCTCGATCTCTGATGCAGGCGGGAGTCGAACGGCAAGATATTGTTTTAGGATTGCATCCACCGAGTTTTAGACAGATGGGCGACTATGCGATCGAGTGAGCAGGTTATGAGATTGAGCAGTGAGGCTCAGGTTTGCAGGGTGGCGAAGTAGTCGAGGAGTTCGCGGTGGAGAAAGCGGTAGCGTCCGCCGATGCACTGGAGTAGGCGGCGCTCGGTACAGTAGTTGAGGAATTGGGCGAGGTTCCAGGGGATTTTGTGGGTGTGGGTGAGGATGAGGCGGAGACAGAGGTGCTGAATGCAAGCGAGTCCACCACCTAAATAAGCTCCTAGAATCAGTGCTAGTGGCACTCCAGGAATTAGGAAGATTTGTACAGTCTCTGAAAGAACAGTGAAAAAATTAAAATCATACTGCTTTCTGGCTAGATGGATGGCAGCCGGAATTAACGATAGCAATATGAGCAAGAAGGGATAGATAAAAATGCTTGTCCAAGCGGTGTTGTGTAGTGAGTTCCAAATTCCTTGATTAGGCTTAGCACGTCTTTGTAAATCCTGCTGGAACCAGCCTAGTAGGATATAAATTACAGTGAAGGTTGAGGAAATAACAAAGCCTAAAATCATTCCAAGAATTAAATCCCCGTTTAGCCAAAGAATCAGCCCAAAAAGGAGTCCTCCCAGCAGACCTGAGATTGTTCCAAGAATCAGACTAGACAGTGCTGCTTTGCCTGCTACTGACATCGAGATTTGAAATGACTCTATAGTAACAATGTAATCTTTTCCAAAAACTTGCCAGCCAAGTAACCAGCCGCTTAGCGTATTAATCAATCCAAATGTGAGTCCAGATATTAATCCAATTACTAGCCCCGAAATTAAACCAAAAAATAGTCCAATCATTAATCCAAAAAATAGTCCGAATATTAATCCAAACACCAGCCGATACTGTCGTCTTGCTCGCTTCGTCTCCAACCAACTCGGCTGCATTTTCTCAATCAGCAACTCCACCTGATCCCGACTCTGCAACTGTCGCGCCAACCAAGCCAAAGACCGCCGAGTTTCCGACCAATTTGGCTCCGCCTCCACCGTCACATAAGCCCACTGTTTTTTCTCATCCCGCCGAAACTGTCGCTCTCTCTCCCGCGTCTCCCGATATAGTCGCTTCTCAACATACGCCTCATACAATTCTTCTCGACTCGAAAACGGCTGCCCATCATACGCCTCAGCCGCAATACTCAACAGCAACGGAACCTGAAAAATCCCCGGATTCCCGTCTTTGTCCGGCTGCAACATCTGCCGCATCTCTGCCGAAGTTTGAATCGCCTGCCACAACGAATCCAGTTCAATCTCCTGTAAATATTGCTGAATCTGCGTTTCGCTCAGCGATTGCAAACAAATCTGCCCCGGCATCAATCTCAAACTCGCTCCGGCATCCTCATACTCCTGCACCCGACAACACACGACTAAATGCGGATACCCACTCGCAAACTCATTCAGCGCTGCAATACACTGCGTCTGCTGCTCCATTCCCAACTCATCTAACCCATCCAGGAGCGGCAACAGCAATTGTTTCTCAATCCAATCCTTTCCCTGATCTTCCGCCAGGTTAAACCCCGATCGAAGCTGCTGCACCAGCCAATCCTCGATCTTCCCCGTCTTCCAAGTCGATAACTCAAAAATAATCGGAATCACAGAACCCAGATTGTCGATCGCGCCCGCCAACAAATCCTGCGCCAAGGTCAACAGCGTCGTCGTTTTCCCCGCTCCTGGCGCACCCAAAATCAGCAATTTCTTGCGAACATCTTTACGACAGAAGACTTTTACGATCGCGTCATTCAAATCCAGGTCAACTTCTTCCTGACCTTCTGTTTTTAACTTCCGCCGCAGTTTTAGCGATGCCTTACTCGAATTTGCACCATACGGTTTCATCTGCAACGGAATCAAAACATCGTCATCATTCAGCGTAAAATCCAGCCGAGCGATCACATCCTCCTGCATTTTTTCAAGAATACGAGATTGTCGATCGTCCCACTTTTTCCCAGGCTGCGGAAAGGTTTGCAGGAAAGTTTGATAGATCGTCGTACTGCGATCGTCGCCTGCAATCTGTTTCAGATCTCGTCCTGCTTGAGTGAGATCGACCTCGCTATTGTTAATGTCGCCGCCGATGTTTTGATCTTGAGAAGCCATCGTTGTTAATTCTTAAATCCCAAAAAAATGCATCGCCACCCCAAGCCAAGGCGCGATCGCTTTCAAGATCTCCGCTCCCGTCTGCCATAAACCCTTCGCCGCCTCTGAAGTCTCCTGTAAGTTCTTCATCGTCTCACTCACTTGCTTCAGATTCTCGCCAATCAGGGTCTTATTCGCTTCCTTTTTCTTCGCCGCTTCTTTTTTCGCCTCTTTCTTAGCAGCGTCGAGATAATCCAGCATTTCTTCTTGTTCTGTCTCAGCGACCCCGGATGATTTAATCGCTGTTTCTAGCTTTTCCAGCAGTTGCACCACTTCAGCGATCGTCATGCCTTGCGTCTGATCGTCCGAGTCACCGCGCTGAACCGCCGTCAGATCACGACCTGCTTGCGCCATCTGCACTTGGCTACCTGTGACATTTCCACCGATCGACTGAGACTGAGTTGGATTTTCCGGGGGCTTCTTTCCAAACATGAATCATCCTCTAGCTTTTTCTCAATTGTAAGAATTAATTCATCAGCACCACCCAGGATTCCTAATTTTTTAATTCGCTCAGAGAAGCACCGCAGCAAAGAGAAGCTCAATCGTTTTATCAAATCAACCAGCATGAGGATCAAACTATCGATCGTGATTATTTCTGAAACAACCCATCAAAAACAGACTTGATCGAACTGCCTGCATCCCGAAACGTCTGCAAAAACGGTTGCTGAGCATGGAGAAACACTCGCGCACAATTCCGCCCCGGCATTCCCGAAATTGACCCACCCGGATGTGTTCCTGCTCCTGTGAGATAAAGATTCTCGATCGGGGTTTTATAATTCGCAATCTCTGGCAAAGGTCGGAAAAAGACCATCTGCTCTAAGGTCATATCAATGTGATAGTAATTACCTTTGTAAGAGCCAAGCCGTTCCCCTAACTCGGCAGGGCTTTCAACCGCACGAGCGATCGTAGCTGTTTTCACATTAGGCGCATAGTCAGCCAGCTTATCGACGACACGATCGGCAACTTTATTTTTCAATTCATCTGTCCAGCCTGTGCCATTCAAGCCTGTTCCTTCAGCATTCTCAACCTGATAAGGCGCAAAGAATTCAATCCACACCGTATGACCACCCTCAGGAGCCATCGTCGGATCGAGCATCGTCGGTTGAACAATGTACATCGAGGGATCAGCATCGGGAATTTTACCGATCGAAGAATCGTGATGAGCAATTTCTACATGCTTAACCGAATCCGCAATCAGCACTGAACCAATGAGATACTCATCTTTGTGATCGTGATGAATAAATTTCAAGGGTTCAGACATTGCCAGATCGATTTTTAGAATCGTTTCATTATTGTTCACGATTCTACGATCGAGCCTTTCTCGCAAATGTTCATCGGCTGAATCTACATCGCTTGGATCGACGAGTTGCAAAAATACTCGTCTCGCATCAATGTTAGAAATTACGCCACGAGTCGCGCGATATTCCTGACCTGTTGCAACTCTGACACCCACTGCTTTTCCGTCATCAATCAGAATTTGCTTCACTGATTGATCTGTGAGAATTTCCCCGCCTAGAGATTGAACTAATTTTACTAAAGCAGCGGTCAGCGCACCTGTTCCCCCTTGCGGTCGTGCCATTCCTGGATGATGTCGCATTGCCATCATCATTGCTCCGATCGCTAAATTCTTCTGTGAAGGTGGCACACTCATTTCTGCTGCTAATCGAGCTAGAGGTGCTTTGACTGTTTCTGTGTCAAAGTACTCATGCAAAATATCCTCAGCGCTCGAAAGCATCGTTCGCACAAAATCGAGTGCTTTGTTCGTGGAACCAACTACTGATAGAAAATCTTTGATCTTCTTGAGATCATAGTTTCCAGCAATATCAATAATTGACTTAGGAGGAGCATTAAACATGGGAATCATGGCGTTGATCGTCCGCTGCCACAGATCCACAAACTCTGCATACTTTCTCGCATCTCGCTCACTATATTGAGCAATTCCAGCACAAGTTTTTTCAACAGATTGATGCGCCAGAAAGTAAGTGCCATCCGGGTGCGGACAGAAGACAACCGGATCACAGTAAAGATACTTCAACCCATATTTTTCTAGCTCCAGTTCTTCGACCACTGAACCAAGATGGATAAACTCATGATCGATCGCACATCGATTAAAGCGAAATCCAGGTGCTTCTTCGGGTAGAAGTTCTTCGGTTGTCGCGGCTCCCCCTGGAACCGATCTCTTTTCTAGCAAAAGCACTTTGTACCCAGCTTTGAGTAGATAGGCAGCACAGACTAATCCATTGTGACCTGCACCAATTATGACCACATCATAAGTAGACATCGATACTTGCTCCTAGCATTTCTCTCACGTGATGTGCGAACAGTCCTAGCGGCACGATTCGCCTAAGCATCCCATTTTTTATTCTTATTCAAAAGCGTCTAGCACAACTGAGCAAAAGGCAACTATCTAAAGACGAAATTTTAGATTCTACGTGTATCTAGAGTCTGATCCCGAAGGTGATTTACCCAACATTTTAGTCAACCACGGGAATGATGTTGTTTCTAGATGCCTGTGCGAAGCTCAAAGCTGGAACGAATACCGAAATCTCAATAAGAGCAAATTTGGAGAACACTCATTATGGTTACAACAGTAGACGACACGAAACGCAAAGCGATCGCGATGAAGCTTGCGGATATGAAAGCTGTTCAAGAATTAATCATCTCTAATGAACAGGAATTTATTTCAGCAACGACAGATTCTGAGATTGCCAAGCGCTTTCAAGAGATGCTGAAAGATGACCAGAAGAATCTGGGAATCTTGGACACTGTGATTGTTCAATATGGTGTGCCATCTGAACCGAAGCAGACGATTAGCGAATTCGTCAGCAAGATGGATCAGATGATGTCTGGTTCCGAATTGACCATGTATGAAAAGGTGTTTCAACATGAATTGATGAAGCATCAGCAAGTGATGACCGGAATCACGATTCACAAAGCTGCTCAGCGCGTGGGTGCAGATATCGAAGCGGCGATTACTCCACTAAATACTGTCAACTTTGAAAACCGTGCTCACCAAGAGCAACTCAAAGGCGTTCTCGAAACGTTGGGCGTGCGCGAATTGACCGGAATGGATGCAGACCAAGGACTGTGGAGCCGGGTTCAAGATGCGGTTGCGGCACTGTCTGGTGTAGCAGGTAGTGTTGTCACGCAAGCGAGTGGCAAGTCTGATATGAACATTCAAGATGTGATTCGGATGGATCACCAAAAAGTGAATGTTCTGTTTGCTGAAATCAAAGGAACGCAAGATCAAATGAAGCGCAAAGAGTTCTTCACTCAGTTGGCGAGTGACTTACGCGCTCATGCGATCGCTGAAAACGAAATTGCTTATCCCGCAGTTCGAGGTAAGTATGCTGAAAGCGACTTGCAAGAACTTTACGATGAGCAAAATTCCTGGTTCCCCGCACTTGAAGCGATGGAAAAAATGGACATGATGTCGGATCAGTTCATGTCTGCATTGAACAAGTTGATGGATGAGATCATGGATCACGTTCGTCAAGAAGAAAGCACGTTCTTTGCAGCATTGCGCGATAACTTCAGCAGTTCTGAACTAGAAAATCTGGCAACTCAGTTCAAGGCGAGAAAGAGCGAAGTACAAAAAGCTGCTGCTAAATAATCGCTGCACGAGCTAGGGTTTGATTTCAGGGGTTATAGACCGGGGGATAGATTCTCCCGGTTTTTTTGATTCAATAATAGAATTGCGACGGATAAAGACTTGATTCTATGGATATTGATTATGAGTCTGAAAGGAATCGATCCGAGTTTCTTAAAATCCACGAAGCTGCGATCGTAGAACTCTGCAACGAACTCGAAATTGTGCCCGACCCTGACACCATTAAGAAGATCTGGGTACCTTTAGCCTTTCAGATTGCACATTGGCGCAACGCTCAATCTCGTGTTCTCATTCAGGGGTTTCTAGGTGGGCAAGGCACTGGAAAAACGACCTTAACTAAAGTCCTTGCGCTGCTTCTCAACAAGCTCGGCTACTCGACTGTGAGTTGGTCACTTGATGATTTGTATTTGCCGTATGTCGATCGAGTTCGGTTGCGAACTCGTGATCCGCGAATGATTCGTCGAGGACCACCTGGAACGCATGATGTGCAATTAGGCATTGAGGTTTTACAGCAGTTTCAGCGGGGAGAGTTTCCGATCTCACTGCCCAGATTTGATAAATCGGCTCATGGAGGCGAAGGCGATCGCAGTGAGCCAGAACTCATTACACAGGCAGATATTATTCTCTTTGAGGGATGGTTTGTGGGAGTACGCCCGATTGTTTCTGAGTTCGAGATTGTTGCAGATCAGCAATTCGCACAAGCCATGAATCAGCAATTGCAGAGCTATGTACCGTTGTGGGAATTACTCGATCGCTTCGTGATTCTCTATGTTCCAGAGTATCAACTGAGCAAACAATGGCGGAAAGAAGCTGAGCATAAAATGATTGCTCAAGGTAAAGCTGGAATGAGTGATGCTGAAATCGATGAATTTGTCGAGTACTTTTGGCAAGCCTTACACCCTGAATTATTCATTCCGCCCCTACTAAAGCAGGCAGATTTAGTTCTAGAGATCGGAGAGGGGCACAGTGTTCGATCGATAAATTATCCAATCGATTGAGAATTTTTATGCATTCTGCTGTGAGAGGATCATGAAATACTTCTAAAGAAAGATTGTTCATTTTGATACTTCGATGGTAAAGTATCTCCTATTCGAGTCGGTCAGCTTAATTCAGAGAGTAATCTCTGAAGCGGAGGAACCAGTTTATTCGGGGCTTACTGTTGTGAGCTTAGTTATTTCTAAGTAACCCAATGGGGGGCATCTCGCAGCCCTCGCCCGTCAGCTAACTTCGTCAGCATTCGAGAGTGTGGCTCTGGAGAATCTAAACTTATGATCCTGCAAATCAATTTGGCAGCAATGTTTGCTGTTGTTTCTCAAGCGATGGGGCGGCGGGTTCGTCCAGTTATTAGTCGCGATCGTGTCTTTTTACCGTTCCTAGGTTTTCTAGGTGTGATTGTGCTGTGGTGGGCGATCGCGCTTGCGAAACCGGAGTTGATTCCAACGCCTCCTGAAGCATGGGTGGCAAATTTGGATTACATTCTGCATCCGTTTTATCGTCGAGGCCCTGGAGACTTAGGATTAGGATGGCTCTTACTTGCGAGTTTGCGGCGGGTATTGATTGGATTTAGCTTGGGTGCATTGGTAGCAATTCCAGTCGGCTTTTTGATTGGCATGTCTGAAAAAGCCATGATGGCGCTCAATCCAGTCATTCAGATTTTTAAGCCCGTTTCGCCGCTAGCTTGGTTGCCGATCGCGCTTTCTATTTTCAATCTGGCTGATCCTTCAGCAATTTTCGTGATCTTCATTACTTCACTTTGGGCAACGATTATCAACACTGCGTTGGGCGTATCGAGTGTTCCAAAAGATTATATTGATGTGTCGCGAGTGTTAGAAATGCCGCAGTGGCGGCGGATTCTGAAGATTGTGCTCCCTGCTAGCTTGCCGTACATTTTTACAGGTTTGAGAATTAGCCTGGGAATTGCTTGGCTGGTGATTGTGGCAGTCGAAATGCTAACTGGCGGAGTGGGAATCGGATTCTTTGTGTGGGATGAATGGAGTCGATTGAATCTTAGCTCTGTGTTTTTAGCCGTGTTTGTCATTGGCTTAACAGGATTGCTATTAGATTTTGGATTAGCCCAGCTTGAAGCTCTAGTAACACATCGTCGGCGATCGGTTTAGCTTCGAGAAACTCTCTAGAGAATTGCGTGCTATCAGGAACGATTGATAGCAATTTGTAGGCTTAGCAGATCTTGAAAATTTAGAGGTTTCAAAACTTAAAGTCCCTGATTCTAGGAGCTTTAGACGCTAAAGCCGAAGTTACTGTAGCACCCTTAAACCGAACCCGACATTCAACTGAACATCCTCCGAATGCAGAGAGTAGAGCATGAGAAATTGGACAAGACGAGCATTTTTAATCGGCGCGGGAACATCGACTGTGGCAGCTTCACTGCCTTCATGTGCGATCAATGCCAGTCGTGCACCCCAAGGACTCTCTGAGGCTGCAATGTCAGTTACTCCTGTGATTCAATCGAGCGAGTTAGAGAAACCGAATTTGACGATCGGCTATGTTCCGGTCAATGACTGTGCGCCATTTGCGATCGCTTGGGAAAAAGGCTTTTTTCGCAAATATGGCTTGAATGTACAATTGAGCCGTGAAGCCAGTTGGGCGACCTCACGAGATGGCTTAATCTTCGGTCGCTTAGATGCGGCTCCCGTCGTTGCCGGAGCAGTTACAAATGCGCGAGTTGGAGCAGAAGGCGCGCGCCATGCTCCGATGTGTGCTGGCATGACCATTCATCATCACGGAAATGCGATGACGATGAATCGCGCAATGTGGGAGTCAGGATTGCGTCCTTGGTCAGCATACAACGGCAACTTAGACACATTTGGGCAAGACTTTCGACAGTACTTTGATAACTTACCTTCAGAGCAACGAGTCTGGGCAGTCGTCCTCAGTTCTTCAATCTACGAGTACTTTGTGCGCTACGTTGCTGCAGCAGCAGGAGTCAATCCACTCAAAGAGTTTCGAGTGATTATTGTGCCCCCGCCCCAGATGGTGACGAATGTGCGGATTGGCGCAATGCAAGGTTACATGGTCGCTGAACCCTGGAATACACGGGCAATTTCAGGGAATGAAGGCATCGGGTTTACTTTTGCTCAAGGACGAGAGATCTGGAATGGACATCCCGATCGCTTACTTGCGGTCATGCAATCTTTTATTGATGAGAATCCCAAAACTTATCGGGCATTACTCAAAGCGATGATCGAAGCCTGTCGCTACTGTGATCAAAATCGAGAAGAAGTCGCTCAGATTATTTCAGCGCGATCGTATACCGGAGCAAATGTGAAATTTACTCGACCAGCGATCGTCGGAGACTACAACTACGGCGGATTTGATGGCAAAAATCGAACCGTGAAATCAGATTCGACAACCATGTTCTTCGACATGCCGAAAGATGTGCCTCACGTCAAAGATGAGCATTCTACTTTTATGTGGCAATCGCGCAGTTTATGGCTGATGACCCAAGCAGCGAGATGGGGACAAATCAAAGAAATTCCGAAAGATGCGGATCAGATTGCAGCAAAATCTTGGCGCACCGATATTTATCGCGAAGTCGCAGCAGAGTTGGGAATTGCTTGTCCAACTGAGGATTACAAAGTTGAGCCATCAGCAGCATTTATCGACAAGAAAGCGTTTGACCCAAGCGATCCAGTCGGGTATCTCAACAGTTTCGAGATTCGGGCGAGTCAAGCTACAAAAGTCTATTTTTCCTAGGTTTATTTTTCGTAGTTAACGAGTATTTTAGAAGGAGTTCTTCATGACAAAATTCAACATGCTCAATGCGCCAAAGCCTGAGTTTGGGATGTCATATGCACCAGCATTTCTTGAAATTCAGCAGCTTTCTAAATCGTATAAAAACGGCGATCGCGAAACTGTGATTCTCAAAGATGTCAATTTAACGATCGGGGAGCGCGAATATATCTCGATTATTGGGCATTCGGGCTGTGGGAAGTCTACGTTGCTAAAAATTGTGGCGGGACTAGAGCGATCGACTTCAGGTTCCGTTTTACTCGAAGGGCGAGAAATTCGCAAACCCGGAGCAGAGAGAATGATGGTGTTTCAGAACTATTCATTGCTGCCTTGGTTAACCGTTCGACAGAACATTCGCTTAGCTGTCGATGAAGTGTCGCGAGGCTTGTCTGCGGCTGAGAAAAAACAGGTTGTCAATGAACACATTGCCATGGTGAATCTCAATGCTGCGGCTGATAAGTATCCGGATGAGATTTCAGGCGGCATGAAGCAGCGAGTCGGGATTGCGAGAGCATTAGCAATCCGCCCAAAAATGCTGCTGATGGATGAGCCGTTTGGAGCCTTGGATGCGTTGACGAAGAGTAAATTACAGCGACAGGTACTAGAAATTTGGGAGCAGCATCGGCAAGCGGTGATGATGATTACGCATGATGTCGATGAGGCGATTTATATGAGCGATCGCATTGTGCTGATGACGAATGGACCTGAAGCTACGATCGGAGAGATTCTAGAAGTCCCGTTTGAGCATCCCCGCGATCGAGCGAAGATTCGCAATTCTCCTGCTTACTATGAACTGCGGAATCATGCGCTGAATTTCTTGGACTCGCATTTTGAGTCGGATGAGTAATCGTCGATCGCATTCATTGTGCAGGGTGGGGAGTAGCAACTATCATTTCAGATCTTCACCCTATTCTCCTGACCTGAATCTTTAAAGTTTCGAGCAGCTACAGAACTCCAAGTTGTGTCAAGCCTGGAGTTCTTTTCTTATTCTGCCGATGAACTGTCTGCTTGCCGATTCAAAAGTGCAGTGACGACCGCGAGTGCAAAGCAACTGATAACTGCGATGCCGATTACTGCTTGACCGCCATCAAATAATCCTGCACCCAAAGCAACTGTTGGAGGCTTGGCAACAATCAAGCTCAGACCCAAAGATGCTAGGAATTTTTTCCATCGCATCTGAGTTAAGCCAATCCCATACGCGACAAAATCAAAACCACCGCCCATCATAAAGCCCGTAGCTAAGAAGAAATTCTTCTCTAGATGCTTTTGGCTAAACCGATCGACGCGCTCCATAAATTTTGCGCCCACCAGCTTTTGGACAAGAGATCGACCATAGCGACGTGCTAGGTAAAAATTCATTACACAAGCAAGGAGATCGGCGACAACGATCGTCGCTAACCCAACTCCAAATCCAAACAGACCGCCAGCGAGCAGCGCATACAACGTCCCTGGAAGAATCGGAATCACGATACTGACAAATCGCAGTCCGAGTAAAACAATCGGACTCCATACGCCAAAGCGTTGAACTTCTGTTCGGAGTTGATCGACACCAATTTGATTGATTCCCCAAATCATTCCAGCAATGAGGAGAACAATCAAGGAGAATTTCAAGATTTTAGCGATCGTATGCGGCATAGTTTGAGAGAAGTTTGTGCGAGCACCTGATCAATAGGATCTCACACAATACACCTCAGCACGGAATTCGCAGGCTAATCACAGCGATCGACTTGAGCCGTTTTCAGCACGATTTGGTCGATTGCTTGGACGAGGACTTGTCCTGACTGCCCAGGTTGATTGACCACAATACTCAGCGCGATCGTGCCATAGTTCGGGTTGTCTAAATATCCAGACAATGCCCTGACTCCCCGCAAGGTTCCAGTCTTGCCATGAAATTGACCTTGAACGGGAGTATTGCGAAAGCGATTTTGGAGTGTTCCATTCACTCCGGCAACGGCTAAAGATCGATAAAATAGTCCACTTGAATCATTCGTAAACATCCCTTCCAAGAGAGCAACGAGAGCAGATGGCGTTGCCCGATTATTGCGAGAGAGTCCCGAACCATCAACTTGCGCATAGCTCTGGGCATTCACTCCTAGCAGTTCTAATGCATTTCTGATGGCAGCTTGTCCTCCAATACGACGGCGCAGCGCATCTGCTCGATTGTTATCGCTATAGCGATTGACCTCAGTCACCCAGTTACTAAAAGACGGTATCGTTTGAGGATTGTTGGTGCTAGCAATTTTCAGCGCGGCAGCGGTCGTCAGCAATTTGACATTCGAGGCAGGAATAAGTGAACTATTCGGATTGTACTGGTAGAGAATTGCAGGCGTTTCGATCGGCTTAATCAGAATGCCCCAGCGAGCATTGCGAAATCTTGGATTTTTCACAATAGCGTCGATCGCAGATTCTAAATTGCTTCGGCAGAATCTAGAAGTTGATCGCACCGCAAAATTTAATGGTGCATCGGACAACGAAGTTTGGGCAGTGGCAACTTCAGACTGGCTCCAGACTCCCAGACTAATACTGACAGCTAAAGCAGTGTTTTTGATTACTTTTTGAATTCGAGTCAGGGCTTTTTCTTCGGATCTTTGCATCTTGCTCACGTAGCTTTTACTTAAATTCTTCGTAACAAAATCACTCCCACCGCGGAGCAATATATCACAAGAATCGCAGCTACTATCACTTTGATCAAAGAATAAACGTTGCCCATTTCGCCTAGCTTGCGAGAATCTGAGCCTTGAGCAGACAGTTGAGAACTATTTCTGCTTGGTTGAACTTACGATCGCAAAATACGACGAATATGAGCCTCGACAACATCCGTTTTTTCCAACATCGATAAATGTCCACAATCGGCAATCTCTAGCACATTGTCCGCATCGCTGCCAAATCGCGGATGAAAACTAGCAAGATGACGAACATATTTCGGCTCCATCACTGTATCCTTCGTCCCTGCCACAAAATAGACAGGCTGTGATAGGCGTGCTACAACTTGCGGCAATCGATGCACCTCGGCTTCTGTCGTCGAATCGAGCAACGTGCCAACAGCAGCGTCTGGATCAGCCTTGACAAAATCAATCAACCGCTGGCGACCCCACGATCGATCAATCGCCTGCACCACATTTGCGCGCGTGAATACTAAATCTAATCCCGGTAACTGTGGCAACCATTTTGGACGAAATTTGACCATTTGCTGCCCGGCGGATCGAAACCGCTCAAAGGCTTCTTTCAAATAAATTCCGCCCCCTGAATTCAAGCAAATCACGCCTTGAACCTGTTCCGGCATTTGATCCGCCGCCCACAGTGCCACACATCCTCCTAACGAATGCCCGATCAACCATGCCTTGGAAATCTGCAACTCTCTGAGCAACATGCCCAGATCTCTGGCATACGATAAGAGGCTGTATTGGGTCACCCTCGCCTGTACTGCAACAGCCAGGTTTCCAGACGATTGAGCCTCTGGCAAGATGACGCGATCTCGACCAGGCTGAGACTCACCGAAACCCCGCAAATCATAAGACAGACATTGATAATCGACTGACAGTTGATCAATCAAGGGTTGCCAATAATTTCGGCTGAGCATCCAGCCGTGAATAAAAACTAGCGTTTCGGGATGGGAAGTCGGAGCCGTCAAGTCATAGACATGCGACACTCCAGAAATAAGTTTGGTAGACATCATTTCATCCTACCCTAAACTATGTATCTCCCAAATGTAAGCCAGAACACGATCGCCATTCACAAATTGCATCAGTCGATCTAAATAAAGACACGCTAAAGTAAGTGGAACTTACCTGGTCAGATCAGGTCTAAATTTCACAAGCCGAATTTTTTCTGTCGGCGCTTTACTCATTAACTTATGTCTTTTCTGAAATTCTTTCGACATCATCGCCTTTTTAGTGGGCTGTTTACACTTTGCCTCGGCATCGTTCTGCTTTCTAATTCAGTCTACTTTGGCAAATTAGAGGCGTGGGCGAGTTCTCCTGCGATCGTTGCCATGACGACGACCGATGAAGTTCGTAAGACAGTCCTCGACAATGGCTTGACCGTGTTGACGAAAGAAGTTCCGACGGCTCCTGTGGTAACCGTGCAAGTTTGGTATCGCATTGGCTCACGAGATGAAGCAACAGGTGTAAATGGGATTGCACATCAATTAGAACATTTGATGTTTAAAGGAACGAGCGATCGACCGATTCAATTCGGTCGCCTGTTCAATGCCTTGGGCAGTCAATCGAATGCGTTTACGAGCTACGATCAGACTGCATATTTCGGAACCGTTGAGCGGGACAAATTGCGATCGCTGCTAGTGCTCGAAGCGGATCGGATGCAGAATGCTTTGATCACCGCAGATTCGCTGACCAGTGAAAAGCGAGTGGTCATTTCAGAATTGCAAGGTAACGAAAATAGCCCGAACTATCGATTAAGTCGAGCGGTGATGCGGGCTGCTTTCCCAAATTCTCCTTATGGACTGCCTGTGGGCGGTACAAAAGCAGATGTCGAAAAGTTTAGCATCGAACAAGTTCGTAGTTACTACAGCAATTACTACAGCCCTGAGAATGCAACTGTAATCATTGTCGGTGACTTCAAAACAGAGCCGACTTTGCAAGCGGTCAAAGACTCCTTTGGCAAAGTTCCGAAAAAAGAAAAGCAACCTGTTCAGCAACAAGCTCAGCCTGTTGCAAAACCTGTAAAACCAGCCCAACCGATTGTGCTTCGCGAACCGGGTAGCGCGCCCTTGTTGAACTCAGTCTATCCTTTACCCAAAGCAACCCATCCCGATGTACCTGCATTGCATGTGTTGGATTTAGTCTTGACTCAGGGTCGGAGTTCTCGACTGTATCAGGCATTGGTTGAAACGGGCTTGGTCAGCGGGTTTAGCGGTTATCCAGCGAATATGATTTCGGGGGGATGGTACGACCTTTCTGCAACTGCTGCGCCGGATCAAGATTTGAATAAAATCAGCGCCGAGATCGAGAAAGTACTATCTAATGTGCGATCGCAAGGCGTCACCCAAGAAGAACTGACCCGCGCTAAGACGCAGTTAAAGTCTTCAATTCTGCTCAAAAATCGCGATATTACTCGCCAAGCCTTTCAGCTTGGGGATGATCAGACGACGACAGGCGATTACAAATATACCGATCGCTTTTTAGCCGCCGTCGATCGTGTATCTGCAGCTGATCTGCAACGTGTTGCTAAAACATATTTCGCCCCTGAAAAATCGACGATTGGCTTTTTTCAACCGACAACGATTGATGCAAAAGCAGGAAATGCAGCGAATTCAGGTCAGACGACTGAGAAATTTAACCTAGGTGCGCCTGTTGATCCGGCTCAAGTTGCCAAGTATTTGCCTGCCGTGCAAAAGAGCGATCGCACCACGCAAGCGCTACCAGAACGCTATGTCTTGCCGAATGGATTGCGCGTGCTATTGATGCGAGATAGCAGTACTCCAACCGTTTCGCTCGCTGCTTCTATGCAAGCAGGTTCCGAATTTGACTCAAGTACCAAAGCGGGAATCGCCAAGCTGACTGCTGATAACTTAACGAATGGAACCCAGACCAAAGATGCGCTAACGTTAGCGAAAACGCTAGAAGATCGAGGCATTGAGCTTGGAATTGAAACCAATCGTGAGAGCGTGTTAGTCAACGCAAGCGCACTCAGCGAACATCTCCCGGTTTTAGTTCAAACGTTGGCAGACGTTGCCCAAAATGCAACATTTCCCGATCGAGAACTTGAACTGGCTCGAAATCGCGCGCTTTCGGCGCTCAAAGTTCAACTGGACAATCCAGCAGTTCTAGCTCGTCGCGTCTTTCAGCAGGCGGTCTATCCCGAAAATCATCCGTTCCACAGTTTCCCAACCGAAACGAGTCTAAAAGCAATTCAGCGCCAAGATGTCTTGAACTTCTACCAAACACACTATCGACCCGATCGAATGATTCTGTCTTTAGTGGGTGACTTCGATCTCGCGGATGTGAAAACCCTAGTTGAGAAAGAACTGGGCGGATGGAAAGCTTCTGGAGCCGCACCAGCTTTGACCTATCCACCCTTGCCTACTCCTAGCTCTGTCGTGCGTCGTTATGCGCCGATTCCGGGTAAGACACAATCTGTCACGCTGATTGGATCAGCCGGAATCGATCGACGAGATGCACGATTCTACAATGCCTCGATTGTGAATCAGGTACTAGGAGGCGATACGCTATCGAGCCGTTTAGGGGCTGAGGTGCGCGATCGACAAGGATTAACTTATGGAATTTACAGTTACTTCCAAGCGGGAAATCGTCCGGGTCCATTTGTGATTTCGATGCAGACTGCTCCAGAAGATGCAGATAAAGCGATCGCAAGTACGGTGAAGCTCTTAGAGCAAGTTCGAGAAAAGGGAGTCAGTACAGTTGAGGTATTGACTGCTCAGCGATCGATCACCAGTAGCTATCCGGTTGATTTAGCGAATCCGGATCAGCTTGCCAGTGAAATTTTGATGAATGAGACTTATGGCTTAAACCCGGCTGAGTTGCGTCAATTTCCGAATCAAATCGAATCGGTGACGCAAGCTCAGGTCAATCAGGCTGCTCAAGAACTGATTCGACCAGAGCAATTGATCATTGTGACCGCCGGACCACCAAAGTCATAAGATACTTGATCCGTTGGGGTGCGATCGCATTTGACGTTACTTTACGGCAGCGATCGCACTTTTTCCATCACTGACCAATCGCCCGTCTTCCATATAAACAATGCGATCCGCGATATCTAAAATCCGATTGTCATGGGTTACTAATAAAATCGTGCAATGCTGCTCTTTTGCGAGCTTCTGCATGAGTTCAACGACATCTCGACCCGATTGTTTATCGAGTGCAGCAGTCGGTTCGTCTGCGAGAACAATTTTAGGGTGACTAATTAAAGCTCGCGCGATCGCAACTCGCTGTTTCTGACCTCCAGAGAGTCCATCTGGATAGTAATCTGCTCGATGCCCAAGTCCAACAGCTTCGAGCATTGACACTGCCATTGCATCTAGATCTTGATTGAGATAGCGAGCGTGCAGTTCCAGCGACATTCTGACATTCTGCTTTGCGGTTAAGAATGTCATTAAATTGTGTGCCTGGAAGATATAGCCGATATTTTTACGAAGCTGGGTCAGTTGTTGCTTGGTCGCGCCTCGAATTTCTTGATCCAGAATCGTTAAGCTTCCTTCCTGAGCCGATCGCAATCCACCTAAGAGCGTTAGTAGCGTTGTTTTCCCAGAGCCAGAAGGTCCCGTCATAATCACGATCTCGCCTGCATGAATATTCAGACTGACATCGAATAAGACTTGTTTTCTCAATTGACCTTGACCAAAGTAATGGTTGAGATTTTGAACAGAAATAACAGGTTGCATCATTAGAAAATATCCGCAGGATCAGCAGCTTGAAGTTTTCGCATGGCGATCGCGCCCGAAATCGAGCACATCACAACAGTTAGAACAAAGACCGTAATGGCTCGATTTGCTGTCATTGCGATCGGTAACAACGTTGCAGCATAAGTAATTTGATAAAGTCCAACTGCAACCGCAAAGCCTGGAATAAAGCCAAGAACTGCTAAAATTAGAGCTTCTTGCAGCAGAATATTCAGAAGAAAGCGATCGCTATATCCCATTGCTTTTAACGTGGCATACTCAGGCAGGTGATTTGCAACATCTGTGTAGAGAATCTGATAAACAATCACAGTGCCAACAATGAATCCAACAATCACACCAATTCCAAAAATAAAGCCAATTGTTCCTTGGCTTTCCCAGTAATTGCGTTCAATGCCTGCAAACTCTTCAGGCGTGAGAACTTTTACATCTGGCAGACTTGCACTGAGTTGAGCTTGAACGGCTTTGACATCTGAGTTCGGTTTGAGTTGAATCAGCCCAATGTCGATGTTGCTCGCTTGGCGATCGCGGTACAGCCTCAAGAAAGTTGAATCGCTCATGAACACATTGCCATCAGCAGTAAAAGATGCGCCCATCGTGACCAGTCCACTGACATTGATCAATTGTTGATTCAATTCCGTTGAGACACTACCTTGTTTTTGAAACGTATCTGCGATCGCGCCAAATTCAGGACGACCTACTCGATCAAAGACCACATTGTTGAGTAACTTCAGCGGTTCTAAATTCTCTTGCAATCCGGAGAGCTTAAAACTCGGTGCATCCGGTTCAATCCCCCAAATGAGAATGCTTCGAGTTAAGCGAGTTTCAGGATTTTTCCACTGTCCCATCGCAATTCGGATAGAACTCACTGATTGAACGCGATCGCTACTTTTCGTCTGATAAAGGCGTTCGCGAGAAAAAGGTGTAAATGCTGCTAAGCTCTTGAATCTTGGATCAATGATCACCAAATCTGCTTGCAACATGCGATGCGGCACAGTAGCGCTATCGTAGAGCGAATCTTGAAAGCCGAGTTGCATAAACATCAGCATGTCAGCAAACCCGATTCCCGCGATCGCGACGACTAAGCGGGCTTTCTCTTTCATCAACTGGAACCATGCCAGCGGTGTTTTACGAGCCATATCAAGCTTCCTTAGTACGGTGGATAACGAATCAAATCGTCCAGCAAATCATAGATAGGGAGTAGATTGAGTTTTGCGATCGCCATCATCCAGCGGGATTGTCCTCGGGGGCAGCCTCGAATTGCTCGGTAACTCGATCGCATCAAAGTCAACCACGGCGAAAGCTTCAAGCGCAAAAAACGTCCCCAGACTAAAAGAAATTTGCTGTTCATTGCTCAGGTAAAAAACCAGTAACTAGAATGGATGTATATCCCCATAGCATCAGTCCTGCAAATAGAATGTTTGCATTTGGATCAATGTTTGGGAAGACCGTTGGAAACCATAAAATACTTCCAACATCTAGTAGCATTCCCGGTAGAGCAATCAGCAATGCAGTTTTCGGTCGATCAATGGATTTGACTTGCTGCCAGAGATAAACGCTAGTAACAACAATCAGCATTACTAGACTGGTAGCGAGAAATAAACCGATCGAGAGTACAAGATTCGTCGGATCGAGTAGAAATTGACCGATTAGACGAAACGCGATCGTGGCAGTCAACCAGATGAAAACTCCAATCCCTAGAAATTGCATCAGAAATACTCCAGATTTGAATTCACGTTGAACTTTTAGACCGCAACATATTCCTGCAATCGCACCTTATACTGCTGCAAAGTCTTCATTGCTGCTTTCTCTAACAAGCGAACCGTTTCTCGACTACAATTCATCTTCCGGCTCGCTTGAGATAAGCTCAGAGCTTCCCCATCTTCTAATCCAAATCTCAAGGTCAGTACCTGACGCTGATTAGACGGTAGCAACCCGATTAAATTGAGCAAATCTTCTCGAAGCAACGATCTCGTTACGCTCTCCTCTGGCATTTCTCCTGCATCGGGCAATAGCTCACCTAGCTTTGTCTCCTGATCCTGTCCGATTGGCACATCCAAAGACATCGATCTTCGCACGGCAAGCAACGCATCTCGAATCTCTGTTGGAGTAAAAGAAAGCGCCTGAGCAATTTCTGGAATGGTTGCAGTTCTACCTAGAGTCTGTGAAAGCGATCTTTGAGTTTTACGAATCAGATTCAGCTTCTCGCTTAGGTGAGTTGGAATCCGAATTGAACGGCTTTTGAGTGCGATCGCTCGACTCATCGCTTGGCGAATCCACCAATACGCATAGGTCGAAAATCGATAGCCTTTCGCGGGATCAAACTTCTCGACACTGCGCTGTAAGCCGAGATTTCCCTCCTGGATCAAATCTGAAAGCTCTAGATTCCGGTTCTGATATTGCTGCGCAATTGAAACCACTAAGCGTAGATTCGCTTCGATCATTTTGCGCTTTGCTCGTTCTCCAAGCGCAATCTCACGTTGTAACTCCTCAGAGGATAGGTTTGCTGCTTGTTGCCATTGTTCAAGCGTCGGCTGTCGAATCTCATAGAGCTTTTGTAGGCGTTGAACCTGCCGACCGAGTTCGATTTCTTGTGCTGGAGTCAGACGCGGAATTCGCCCAATCTCATCGAAGTAAAGTTTGATCATGTCCATCGCTCTAGCCTCCTTGTGGGCTACGTTTCATTGCCCAGTATTCACGACCCGCAAAGGTTCCCTGATGAACAATCTCAAATCCATGCCGCTGATAGAATCGCACTGCGCCTGTTGTCGAAGTTTCCAAATAGCAAGGCAATTTTGTACGATCGGCTTCTTGAAGTACGGGTTGGAGTAGCTTTCCACCAATTCCTTGCCCCTGATATGCTGGCGATACTCCGAGCAGAGTTAAGTGCCAGTGTGGCTCTGAAGCATTCTTGGTCTGTAATTGGATCTCTGTTCCCACAAAAGAAAGTAAATCCCCAATTCGATCCCAACGGATATAGAACGGAACAGTGATCAATCCTGATACCACTGCCTGCCACCCCTTCGACAAAGTAAACTGAGAAGCTTCTGGGGGCAGCCAAACTGCAGCCCCTTTTGGCGTTTCAGCAGTTGTATAAATTTGATTGTAAGGCTGACCATAGTTCAACAAAGCGCGAGCCATGTGCTTGAGGGCATTTAACCTAGCAGATGCTTCTTCGGGTAAGAAGTAACCGATGAGCGGATCTTGATTAAATGCTGCTGAAAGCTGATCCGATGCGATCGCAAAATCTGAAGGCTTTAGTTTAACAATGTCCATCTCTCACTCCTTAAATCGAACGTTCGTTATCCATTAGTTCAGCAGAATCGAAGTCTGAACTTGTAAATTCGTCAGGCTGGAAACTTTTCGGCTTGCTACTGGATTTAGGCGAATTTTCACATCAATCACTCGTCGATCGAGGTTTTCTCCTGGCTGGTTACTAAAGACTTGCTGCTGATTCACCTGCAATCCAATCTCTGAAACTGTTCCCTGTAGCTCTCCTTCAAATGCTTGTCCAGTAATCGTCGCTCGCTGTCCAACTTTCACATTGGCAATGTCACTTTGATACACTTCAGCTACAGCCACCATTTGATCATTCTGAGCTAAATCTGCAATCCCAGATTCGCTAATTTTTTCACCTGCACGAGTATGAATTTTGAGAATCTGTCCTGCCATCGGTGCGCGAATGTAAGCTTGTTCGAGTTCAGTTTCAGCTCGTTTTACAGCAGCGATCGCGCTATTTACTTCAGTTGCAACCGTCTGAACATCGACCGGACGAACTTCTGCAATCCGATTCAACGTTGCTCTTGCTTCACTTAACTGTGCTTCGAGCGAATTTGCAGTTTGATTCTGTTTGACTTGAGCTTGTCTGAGTTGTGATTGAGCAGTATCGAGTGCAAGGCGTTTACTATCTAAGTTAGAAGCCGAGATCGCACCTTGTTTGTAGAGTGAATTAAAGCGATCGAACTCAGCTTGAGCCGTTCTTACTTCAGATTGCCAACGATTAATCTCTGCTGTTTGAGCCGCAATTTCACCTTGACGATCGGCTTGGAGTCGTTCAATCGTTGCTTGCTGCGCTTCAATCTCTCCAGTCTTTGCGCCTGCTCGAACTTGAGCAAGTTTCGCCTGTGCGACCTGAACTTGTTCGCGAGCTTGTAAGAGTGCATCCTGCAATCGATCCCGCGAGTCTAAAACAGCGATTACTTGACCTTTCTGAACCCGATCGCCTTGTTTTACGAATAGCTCAGAAATGCGATCGCCATCTAACGAGATCGGAGCCGACAATCGAATCACTTCAGAGCCAGGTTCTAGTCGTCCCAACGCAGCAATTCGGGTCACAGTCGGAGCGGTTTCAGCAGGTTGTATTGCAGGCTTAGGACTGAATTGAGAGACGACATAAAACGATGTTCCACCTGTGATCAAGGTTGCGATCGCAATGCCGCTCCAGAGACGATTTTTCGGTTTCAGAAAGAGATCCAGACTCATGATGTTTTCGGTTTGTGTTTCTCTAAGTACAGCGTTAGCATTTCAGCAAGTAATTTTGCTTGAGCTTGGTAATCAATCTTGCGATGCCCGTAAAGGTCTTGGAGCAATAATCCATCGACTAAGCTCATCATAAAAATCAGAATCTGTGGATCATCAATTCCAAGCATTGCAGACATCGTTTTTTCAGCTTGATCACAGATTCTTCTGAAGACTTCACTGACTTCTTTTCCCTCTCGTTTCTGATGTTGGTAAAAATCTGTCATCAGCAATGTCTGTTTCAGAAAGTAGTCTCGATGCTCCTCAAACAGTGCAAAACCTGCTTGAGTCTGTTCGACTAGGTTTTTGCCTTTTAATCGAGTCGAAAAATTGAGAATATCCACCTCAGTCAGTTCTTGGATTAATTGCTCAAACAATGCCTCCTTACTCGGAAAGTAGTGATACAGCGTTCCAGTCGAAACTCCTAAGCCTTGGGCGATCTGCCGCATCGTAATCGCGGCGTATCCTTTCTCAGCAAACAGATCAAACGATTTAAAAATCAGTTCCTTGCGATAGCGATCGTGGTCAACAATTTTCGGCATACAGGCGAATTGGGATATCGAATGATCGATATATTCTATCGTCTAACCGTAAGAGGAACCTTGATGGAAACTGAGTCATGGATTTATATCGAACGCTTGTTATAAATTCTGCCCCATAAATTTCGGTTTGTAAACCCTTTTTGGAAAAAAGCGATCGTGCAACAGTTCTAGCAGAGCTAACCATGTTCTCCGCTAAAACTGTTGCTGTTCTAAAAAAGAGGAATACTAACTCTCAAGCATTTGCAAATGATAGAGACTGGCGTAGAGTCCGCCGAGATTCAGCAGTTCCTCGTGGGTTCCAGATTCGATTAACTGTCCCCGCTTGAGTACGAGAATACGATCGACATTGCGAATCGTTGAAAGCCTGTGCGCAATAATAATCGCCGTCCGATTTTCTAGCAGATGTTCTAATGCCTCTTGAATCAGAGCTTCTGTGCCCACATCTAAGCTGGCGGTAGCTTCATCTAAAACCAGAATTTTCGGATCGCGAATTGCTGCGCGCGCAAAGGCTAGAAGTTGTTTCTGTCCACCAGAAAGGTTTGTGCCGCGTTCTCGCAGCGCAGTATTGTAGCCTTGCGGCAATTGTTCGATTAAGCGATCGACATTTGTTCGTTCAGCAGCAGAGCGAATTTGCTCAAAGCTATACGACTCACCCAAAGTAATGTTGCTTTTGACATCGCCAGCAAAGATGAAACCATCTTGCAAAATAATCGCCATACGACGACGCAGTTCTGCTTGAGGCAAGTCTCGAATATCCACCCCATCGAGTAGAATTCTGCCGCTCGTCGGTTCGTATAGACGGCTGAGTAACCGAATGATCGAACTCTTTCCGGCTCCAGTCGGGCCTACTAAAGCAACTTGTTCGCCTGGGCGAATCGTAAAATCGAGATTGTGTAAAACGAATTCATCTGCTTTGTAAGCAAACGAGACATTCTCGAAGCGAATCTCGCCCGCTTGCGAGGAAGGAGGAATCTGACCATTTGCTGGATCACGAATCTCGATCGGCTCATTGAGAATTTCGCTGACTCGCTCGACTGCGGTAAAGCCAGCCTGAATCGCGGTAAATTTCTCCGCAAACTGCCGCAACGGGTCAAACAAGCGTTGAGCAAACAAGATGAACGTAGACAACACGCCAAAGTTCAAATTCCCGCCTGTGACCAGCCATCCCCCAACACCGAGCACACCTGCGATCGCCACAAGTGAAATCCATTCCAAAGTCGCCGATACCGCAGAATCGAAAAAGATAGTGCGATCGACTTCTTTGATGTAGCGCTGATTGACTTCCCGGAACAGTTGGCTATTAAACTGCTCTCGTCTGAACAACTGAACGACTCCAATCCCCGTAATGTTCTCTTGGAGCATCGAGTTGAGATCAGAGAGTTCCTCGCGGGCGCGATAGTTCGATTTGCGATACTGCTGCTGAAAGTAAACGATCAATCCTGTGACCGGAATCAGCATGAAAATGAGCAGTAACGCAAGCTGCCACTGAATCAGAAACATCGTCACCGTGATCGTCAGCATCGTGAACAAGTCACCGACAACCCCGATCGCTCCAGTCGAAAATACTTCGCCCAACGCTTCGACATCACTGGTTAAGCGGGTGATCAACTTGCCCACAGGAGTGCGATCGAAAAATCGCACCGCTAAAGAGGTCACATGATCAAACAAATCATTGCGAATGTTGGCGGTAATTCGCTGACCCACATTCTGCACAAGAAAGCCTTGAGACGCATCGAAAATCAATCGAAATACGATCGTCGTCAATAACAACATTGCCAATGCATTCAGCCCTTGACTCAGCGAGAGATCGCGCAAAAAGCCGAAGGGCGCATCAAATGCAGAAGGCTCGCGTTTGAGCAGAGAAACAGCTTTCCCGATCAAAATCGGCTGCACAGTACTTGCGATCGCAGATGGCACAAGAAATACCATCGACAACAGCAATAATTTCAGATTTCGACGAGCATACGGAGCGAGACGCAGAAATAAGCGCCAATCAGTCTCTTTAGAGCGAGAAGAATTCATACAGGAGATGCAATTTGGTGACGAATATTCTGGATATGCTGACTGATGTTATCGCTATCCAGGCGATAGCTGAGTGGATGAGCGATCAGACGAGCCGTGCTATGAAATAAGACATCGATTTCAATTAAGCCATTCTCACGCAGCGTATTTCCGGTTGCGACTAAATCTACGATCGCTTCTGACATGCCTGTAATTGGACCTAATTCCACAGATCCGTACAGTGGCACAATTTCAACAGGTAAATCTAAATTCTCAAAATATTCCCGTGCACAATGGACAAATTTAGAAGCGACTCGACCATGCAGGGGCAATTCTAACGACGATCGATAAGGACTTTCCGCTTTCACCGCCACCGACATTCGGCAACCACCAAATCCCAAATCAATCAGATGTGCAACATTAGGCGCTTTTTCCTTCAGCACGTCATAGCCAACGATGCCTAATTGCGCCTGCCCATATTCGACATAAACAGGCACATCTCCATTTCTGACCAAAAGCGCTTTAGCTGTGCCTGTAGGGTCAGTAATTTGAAGTTGTCGATTGCCGGATTCGAGGAATGCGCTAAAATCTAGCCCGATCGCTTTGAACAATCGAATGCTGTCTTTGAGGAGTGCGCCTTTCGGCAACGCGACGGTAAGCATGAAATCAACCCGCAAGAATGTCAGAATCTTATATTAGAGCAATCCGTTTTGAGTTGGAGCATTTGAGGTGGGGAGTAGGGAATTGCATGAAAATTCTGTTAGTCGATGATGAAATCGAAATGGCAAATCCCTTAAGCCGTTCCCTGCTGCGCGAAGGCTACGAAGTGGATGTCGCGTATGATGGCGATCACGGTCGGCAACTGGCGGGTCAGGGAGTTTACGATTTGCTGATTCTCGATTGGATGTTGCCCGGACATTCTGGACTGGAGATTTGCCAAAATTTGCGATCGCAAGGTGATATGACTCCGGTTTTGTTTCTCACGGCAAAAGATACGATCGACGATCGAGTTCAAGGGTTAGATGCAGGAGCCGACGATTACATTGTCAAACCGTTTGAACTGCGAGAATTACTGGCACGAGTGCGAGCACTGCTCCGCCGACCGACAAATATTGAGCCAACTGCTACGCCTCGATTGAAAGTAGACGATTTAGAATTAGACACTCAGAATCAAGTCGCTTATCGCAATGGCAGAGCGATCGAGCTTTCTGAAAAAGAGAGCCAACTGTTGGCATATTTAATGCGCCAGCCGAATCAACTTCTCACCCACGAACAGATTTCCCAGCATCTCTGGAGTGACAGCGAGAAACCAACCAGCAACGCTTTAGTTGCACAAATTCGTTTGCTCCGCAGAAAGATCGAAGCCAAAGGAGAAACATCGTTAATTACAACCGTATATGGCAAAGGGTATCGATTTGGCAGTGGATAGTTTGCTGATTTACATTCCTGCATTGAGCACCTGTTTTGCGGTGAGATCTAGCTCTGAGAAGGTAGGAGAAACGACGCGATCGGCTTCTTGAAAACAGCCAATTTCTTGATATTCATTCCCATTCAGCGCGAGTACGGTCACAGTACTGCGATTCGGATCGATGATCCAATATTCAGCAATTCCCCGTAGCGCATACTCTTTGCGTTTCTCAATGTAATCGCGATCGCGCGATCGTTGATCTTCTTCGCTGTTGGAGACAACTTCAACCACTAGCAAGGGCGGTGGCATCTCAGCTTGCAACACTCGACTTCCGCTCAAAATTGCAGAGACAGATTCTTCTGTATGCACAACTAGATCGGGCTGTCGTGCTGTTACTCTCGACGAACTAACAACAATTTGATGCCCAGTCGCCAAACGATAATGAGGAATACCCAATCTTACAAACGTCACAATCAGGAATACTGCGATCGTGTTGTTAATGGGCATCTCCGGCGGCATCTCGACTAATTCTCCATTCACTAACTCGTAACGGGTGTCCGTCCCGTCGTCATAGTCAAGATATTCCTTGATCGTTCTAAACCTCGGCCTGGCTTGGGTCATGGCTTCTCTCCTTCTAAGCCGATGATAACTTAAAGGCATTGCCTCACAACTTCCGTGAAGTTTGGTGTCTAGAATAGCAGCAGGTTAGGATTCGACTGAATCTCACATTCCAGCCTGTAAGATTTGTTTTGCAGTGATTTCTAGTGCTGGAAATACCGGAGAAACGATGCAATGATTATCTTGAAAACAGCCCATTTCTTGATATTCATCCCCATTCAGCGCGAGTACGGTCACAGCACTACGATTCGGATCGATGATCCAATATTCAGCAATTCCCCGCAGCGCATACTCTTTGCGTTTCTCAACGTAATCGCGATCGCGCGATCGTTTGTCTCCTTCGCTGTTAGAGACAACTTCAACCACTAGCAAGGGCGGCGGCATCTCAGCTTGCAACACTCGGCTTCCACTCAGAATCGCAGAAACAGATTCTTCTGTATGCACAACTAGATCGGGCTGTCGTGCTGTGACCTTAGTTGAACTTGTTACAACCTGATGACCAATCACCAATCGATAATGAGGAATTCCGATCCGTAAAAATGTCGCAAACAGAAAACTAACAATCAAATTGTTAATGGGCATTTCCGGCGGCATCTCGACTAATTCTCCATTCACTAACTCGTAACGGGTGTCCGTGCCGTCGTCATAGTCAAGATATTCCTCGATCGTTCTAAATCTCGGTTTAGCTTGGGTCATCGCTTTTTCCTCCTAAATTGAGGATCACTGAAAGGGATTGGAGCGTTATAGTTGCAAGGGTTGAGAGTATCTAAACATCGATTGCATCTTACATTCCAGCCTGTAAGATTTGTTTTGCAATAATTTGTAGTGCTGGAAATACTGGAGAAACGATGAAATTATTGTCTTGAAAACAGCCAATTTCTTGATACTCATTCCCATTCAGCGCAAGGACAGTCACAGTATTGCGATTCGGATCAATAATCCAATATTCAGCGATTTCTCGTAACGCATATTCTTTGCGTTTCTCAATGTAATCGCGATCGTAATTCTCGCTTCCAGGATTTCCCGGTGAAACAATCTCAACAACTAGCGTTGGAGATGGGATGTTCGATGTAATCACATCGCGATTTGCTCCATCTAGTGCATCTGCACAATCTTGCGATAGCACGACGAAATCAGGCTGTCTAGCTGTAACTTTGCGATTCGTTACCGTGATCTGCGTTCCGATCGCAAGCAACCTTGACGGCAAACCTAACCGAAGAAAGACTTCAAACAGAAAGGATGCAATCTGGCGGTTTAACCTACTTTCCGGCGGCATCTCGACTAATTCTCCATCAACTAACTCATAGCGGATGTCCGTGCCGTCGTCATAGTCAAGATATTCCTCGATCGTTCTAAATCTCGGCTTGGCTTGAGTCATCGCTTTTTCCTCCTGACCTGATGATAGCTTCGATCGAGCTTCTAAAATAAGTCATAGTTCTTCAGGTTTGAATGTATGCTTTCGACGTTTGTGATTACCCTGCGAGAAGGTGTAGAAGCTGCTCTCGTGGTCGGAATTGTGTTGGCGTATCTGAACAAAGCGAATCGCTCGTATCTGAATCCTTGGGTTTACGCTGGCATTGCAGCAGGAATTCTCGCAAGCGTTGCAATTGGAACCATATTTATTGGAACGTTATCGAGTTTAGACACGACTAATCAACTGTATTTAAAACCATTGCTCGAAGCGATATTTGGACTGATCGCGATCGCGCTTTTAAGTTGGATGCTGATCTGGATGACCCGACAAGCAAAATCCTTAAAAGGTGAAGTCGAACACGAACTTGATCGCGCCATTCAAACCAATGCCGCTTGGGGCATTTTTGGCATTATCTTTTTTGCAGTTCTGCGAGAAGGCTTTGAAACTGTTGTGTTTATCGCTGCCCAATTTCAGCAAGGTGGCTCACCTGTGATTGGTGCAATGGGTGGACTCTGTGGGGCGACGATCATCGGGATTTTATTGTTCAAACTCGGCATTAAAATCAATCTCAAGCAGTTCTTCCAAGTCATGGGAATCTTTTTACTCTTGATTGTTTCGGGCTTAGTGATTGGAGTACTCGCACATCTGAATAAAAGCTTAGTACTCAATCCAAACTTCCCCTGTACTCAGGATTCTTGCATTTTAGGCGGCTTGATTTGGGATACTTCGCAAGTCCTACCTCAAAAACAATTTCCGGGCGTGATTTTGCATACCTTGTTTGGTTATGTCGATCGCTTTTACTGGGCAGAAGCGATCGCATACTTCACCTTTTTGGCGACAGTTGGAACCCTCTACCTCAGAAGCCTTACGGAACCAAAACAGGCAGTGCCTTTGGAATCACCTTAAAGTGAGCAGGCGTTGAAGTTGTAATTTCGCCATCTGTATTGATCGATTTTGGGGTGGGACAGTACACAAAGAACTCCTCTCCTGCCCAAGTCTGTACCCAAGGCGATCGCGTTTGTGTTCCTCGTCTCAATGCAGGCAAGACAGCTAGCATTTGCCACCAATGATCAATCTCAAGGCTATACAAATCTAGGCGACCATCAGTAATGGCAGCATCTTCTGCGACAGTCATTCCCCCGCCATAGTAACGCCCATTCCCGACAGCAATTTGAATGGTTTTCACTTTCTGAGACTGACCATTGATGACAATTTCCGCTTTAAATCTCCGCGATTTCCAAAGCACTTTCAACGCGGTCGCTGCATAAGCCAGCACACCCCAGCGCCGTTTGACTGATTTCGTCAAACCGCGCGTAATCTGCACACTCAATCCCAAACTTGCCACATTGAAAAAATAGTGACCATTTACCCAACCTAGATCGATATGCTCCACTTTCCGACCTGCAACGACCTGACACGCTTCCGCTAAAGTGGACGGAATGCCCAAAGTTCGAGCCAAATCATTTGCAGTTCCAAGCGGCAAAATTCCCAGTGGGAGTTGCGTTTCCACAATACCCGGTACGGCTGCATTCAACGTTCCGTCTCCTCCACCCACAATCACTAAATCAACCTGATCGCGATGGTCTCGAATCACTTGTGGCAATAAGCTAGGACGATCAATCGGCGCTTCGATCAGTTCAAAGCCAACCGATTGCAATTGAGCGATCGCTGCTTCGAGTTGTTGCTGACCTTTGCGAGCGTTGCGATTAACCAGAAGTAGCGCACGATGAGCCATGATAAACGTCAAGGTAAGGGAACGGATGCCGCAATCTTAGCGGATGGCAGGTATTCTCGCATGTGTCTATGGCGGTGAAGTATTGAAACTGGAGTGGGGAGTGGGGAGTAGGGAGTGTTGACAAGTAGTTCTTCCGTCTCTGCATCTCAACCTAAAAATAACTTCCTCACCCATCGCTTTGAGTCAACTCTTTTTGAGTCACAACGATCGGTGAGGAAGCTTGTCATCTTCTCGCTTACAGCACGCCTGCGTTGCTCAGTCCGAGAATTACACCAGCACCTAGAACATGTCCAAAGCTCATCGTTCCTAACAGTTCAGGAACTCCGAATCCTTCAAACAATGCAGGAGTGCTAACGGGAAGTTTCGCGCCAACTCCGCGATTTTTGATCGCAAAACGTCCGATCGCAACTGAAAACAAACAGCACAGCGTCATGGTGATTCCGACACCCGGTGACCATTCGATCGTCCGAGGTGCAGCCGTAAGAAGTAATGAGTAAAGCAAAGTTTTTCTCCTATGTCTTGCTAAATTGACACATTCACCAAGATCATAGATACCCGGTTGTGGATTTCTCTGGTCGCTTTTGTTGAAAGAGTTAACACATGAAAAAGTTAACTCAGTGAGACAACACCCTTCGCTTCCAATTCTGCTGCAACCCGCAACACTAAGGCTTCCTGATAAGGAGCAGCGATAATTTGCACTCCTAACGGCAATCCTTCTCGTTTCACTGGAACCGAAATAATCGGTAATCCAATGAATGAAAGCGGTTGTGTAAAAATGCCAATATTCGGGCGCACGAGCATCTCTTGCCCATCTAAAACCATCGTTTGCTGTCCAATCCGAGGCGCGACACAAGGAGTCGCTGGAGCCAAAATAATATCGACTGACTGAAAAACTTTGCGGACTTGATCGCGAAACCACTGCCGAAATCGCTGCGCTTGCAAGTACCATTGTGCTGGCATCAATGCTCCCGCCAACAAGCGATCGCGCACAGCCGGATCAAAATCCTGGGGACGAGTGCATAGATGCTCAAAATGCAAATTCGCTCCCTCTACCCCCGTCATCACAAATGCGGCTGCCCTTGCCCGATGCGCCTCTGGCAAAACCACACGCTCAGTCACCCCCAACGCTTCTGCCACTTTCTGAACCGCTTCAAAGACTTCTGGCTCAGCACCTTTGGCAAAGTAACCATCCGCGATCGCAATTCTCAATCCTTCACTGCCTTTTGCCAGTTCGGGTAAACAAAGTTCGGGCGGTCTTTGGGTACACACTGGATCGCTCGGATCGTACCCCTGCATCAGGTCAAACAGGAGTGCAATGTCACGAGTCGATCTCGCAAACGGACCGAGATGATCCAAACTGCCCACAAACGGATAGGTACGCGATCGCGGTAGTCTCCCATAGGTTGGCTTGAGTCCAAAAATCCCGCAGAACGAGGAAGGAACGCGAATCGAGCCATTCGTATCAGACCCTAAGCTAAACGGGACAAGCCCTGCTGCTACGGCTGCCGCTGAGCCGCCGGATGACCCTCCTGCGACTCGCTCTAGATCATGCGGATTACGGGTAACTCCATAGTGTGCATTCTCAGTCGTGAACCCGTAAGCAAACTCATCCATTGTGAGCGCGCCGACTAAAATTGCACCCGCCTGCTTCAATCGAGCCACTAGCGTTGCATCTTCTGTCGCGGGTGGATTGTCAGCATTGATTTTAGAACCTGCTAACGTTGGAATTCCTGCGACATCGAAGAGGTCTTTCACGGCAAAAGGAACCCCCGCTAAGGCTCCAACTTCTTCTCCTGCCGCAATTTTTTGATCGATACGATCGGCATCTGCGATCGCTGACTCTGCCAAAACCGTTGTAAAGCAGTTGTAAGTTTGATTCTCCTCGGCAATTCGAGCCAGCGCCGCTGCTGTCACAGATTTTGCGGTGACTTCGCGGTTTGCAACAGCAGTCGCAATTTGAGTCGCATCAGGAATCGTCATGGTTCAAACACCGGGGCAATTTCAATCTCTTCGGGAAGCGGAAACTCTAACACCAATTTCGCAACAGTCTGAATTCGCTGAAAGTTGGCAACGACACTCTCTCGATACTCGTCCGGAATCGGCATCGCAACCACTTCAGACATCACCTCGACAAATTTCTCCGGGTCATTCGTCATTTTTTTGCCTCGGTATAAGCTCGCCACCCGCCGTATTCAGTAATCTCGACCTGCCCTTCACACAGAAAAGGCTCGCCCAATACGCCTAATACTTCTTCGCCATCAATCAGCCGAACTTTCCCGATCGACAATCCAGGCGGTTCCTGCATCAATAGGGTTGCTAATCCACTGGCTGGAACTTCCCACACTTCGACTGCCACTGCAACGCCATTTTCTTTGACTTTCAACATTGCCGGATGACGATCGCCAATTGACCAAATTCGATAGGCTGGCTCAGTCTGCGTCTCTCGCAGAAATTTCGCCTCAATGGCTAATAAGTTTTGATTGAGTTCAAGCCCGCGCATCAATGTACCATTGACCGCTAAGCGCACCGCACTATTCATTGAAACTGATAGAGACTACATATTCTGTCTTAAGTAGTGTACAAGTGCTTGCAATCCTAAACGGTAGCTCTCGGCTCCAAATCCACAAATTTGTCCGATCGCGACTGGAGCAATATAAGAATGATGTCTAAATTCTTCGCGCTTATGAATATTGCTGAGATGCACTTCAACCGCTGGCAGATTCACACCCGCGATCGCATCTCGGATGGCAACACTCGTATGCGTATATGCACCTGGATTAATTAAAATTCCAGCATGACGACCCATCGCATCGTGGATAAGATCAACAAGCGCGCCTTCGTGATTCGATTGCGCTGTGGCAATTTCAAACCCGAGCGACTGAGCTTCCTTTTCTAAAGCCTGATTAATTTCGTCCAGCGTAACAACCCCGTAAACTCCAGGTTCTCTTTTACCCAGGAGATTCAGGTTTGGTCCGTGGAGAACCAAAATGCTGTCCAACTCACTTGCCTCGTAAGTAGCGTCAAACTAGCGATGACGAGGACGGTCGTGAACGGGGATTGGGATCAACTCTGCCTCAGGTTCTTCTTCAGGACCTAAGAGGGTTTCGATCAAGCGACGTGCCCATTCTTTAAGCTTTTCTAATACCTTTTCAACGTAATCCATCAGTCAGACGGCTCCTTTGATAGGGTCTAAATTTTGCTCAATCAGCGATTGAAGCGTAACCTAATTTTATCAGGCGGATTTTGGAAAACCAATGATCCCGGAGTAGGAAGATCGGCTATTTAAACATCATACCGAAAGATAGATTAAACGCAAGTTATAAAACTTAAGACTTGTTTAACAACCGCCGCCGGAGTTGATCCAAGGCGCTGCAAGCACTGACTTGACGAACCCATTCTCGACCGCGATCGCCAAATTGATACGGTTGGCTTGTCGCGCCTTCAGCATTTGCTAAGCCAATATAAACCAGTCCCACGGGCTTCGCGTCCGTACCCCCCTCTGGTCCTGCGACACCTGTGATACTCACGCCCCAAGTTGTATTCAGTTGAGTACGCACTCCCATCGCCATCTGTTCGGCAACAATTGCGCTCACGGCTCCTTGCTCGGCGATCGCACTTGGATCAACGCCTAACATTTTTTCTTTAACTGAATTGTCATAAGAGATAATTCCGCCCCAAAAGTAGGCTGAGCTTCCTGAAGCACGAGTCAGCATTTGTCCTAACCCGCCACCTGTACAAGATTCAGCAACGCTCAGGGTTTCATGACGCGATTTCAGCAAGTCACCGACTACAGAAGCTAACGTATCTTGATCCGCGCCATATTGATCAATGCCTGAAATCTCGCTCAATTGCTGTTCGATCGGCGTAATTAACGCTTGGGCTGCTTCTGCTGAAGCTGCCTTCGCTGAAATTCTTAATTTCACTTCTCCATAGTTGGCATACGGCGCAACAGTGGGATTTTGCAAATCAAAAAATGGTGCAACTTTTTCAGCCAGTGCAGATTCTGAAATGCCCCAAAATCTCAGCGTTCGACTCACGATGATGTCTTTTCCCCAGCCTTGCGATTTGAGATAAGGTACAGCGACTTCACGCCACATATACTTCATCTCAGTCGGAACCCCTGGAAACGTCAGAATGGTCAGATTAGCGCGCGGCTGCCAAATCATACCAGGCGCACTGCCGATCGCGTTGTACAAGATGTCTGCACCTTCCGGAATCAAGGCTTGCTTGCGGTTGTTATCGGTCATCATCCGACCGCGTTGAGCAAATTTCTGCTGAATGTCTTCGATGATTTCTGGCTTTTCAATCAGAGGCGTTTGGAAAAAATCTGCGATCGTTTCGGTCGTCAAGTCGTCTGGAGTCGGTCCTAATCCGCCTGTGAAAACGATCAAATTTGCGCGATCGCTGGCAATTGTGATCGCCTGTTTCAACCGCTCAGGATTATCTCCCACCACAGTTTGAAAGTAATGGGGAATGCCTAATTCCGCAAACTGCTGCGCTAAAAACTGAGCATTCGAATTCAGAATATCGCCGAGCAAGATCTCTGTGCCGACGCTAATAATTTCTGCGTTCATCGTGCGGTGCGCCAAACTTGCCAACTCGTTACGCTTAAGATCACTGTCGCCGCGATCGCATATCCCACTCCGCTTGGCATTCCTGATACTGCCATCGCCAAACTCCCTGCCCAAAGCGTCAGCGAGTAGATAAACAAAACCGCCAACCGTTGCGAGAGTCCTGCTTTAAGAAGGCGGTGATGTAAATGTCGCTTATCCGCCACAAACGGAGATTTTCCGCGCCGTAAGCGATCGAGAATCACAGCAGACATATCCAAAATCGGAACCGCCAAAATTACGTAAGGCAACAAGACTGCGACAGTCGTGACACTTTTCACAAGACCAATCACACTCACAGCAGCGAGAGTAAACCCGATAAAATACGCCCCACCGTCACCCATAAAAATCTGAGCCGGGTTGAAGTTGTAGCGTAAAAATCCAAACGCTGCTCCTGCCAAAGCCGCTGCAAATAATGCGGCATGAGGCTGTCCCATAAACAGACAAGTCCAAAACATCACAAAAGCTGCGATGCCTGACACTCCGGCTGCTAAGCCATCTAACCCATCAATCCAGTTAATTGCATTTGCCATTCCCACCAACCAGACCACGGTAATGGCAAGACTTGCCCATTCTGGCAATGCCGACAATCCTAATCCGGCAAGCGGGTTCGTCAAGAAATCAATCTGAACACCGGATTGCCAAACCAGCCCGGACACGACCACTTGCAGGATTAATCGGGTTTTCGGTGAGAGGTTAAACAAGTCATCAGCCAGCCCGATCAAAAAGAAGGCGATTCCACCGATCGCGACTCCTAAGACCTCTGACTCTTTTCCAGGCCTGAGGAAATCAAATCCTCCCATTCCCCAAGCGACCAACATCGCCATCACGACCCCAATAAACATGGCAACGCCACCCAGTCGCACCATGGGACGTTGATGAACTTTGCGATGGTTGGGCTGATCGACCAAGCCAATTCGCCTGCCATAGCGGTTGATGATGGGGGTTGTCACGATAACAACGAGGAAAGAAATCAGGAATGCGGCAAAAAACGACGGCATTAGAAATCGTAGGTAGGAAGAACAGAAGCTTCAGGGAGAGTGTACTACGGATTCGCGAATCCTTCGCAAAGAATTATGAACCACGGTTGACTATTTAATTCATAAATTTATTTTGATATTTATCATCTATCGCAAGATTTGTTCACTCAAACACAACGAAAGGCATCCCCTTCAGGATGCCTTTGTCACGATTATTCGGCGCACTCGACTCGAATCAGGAAGGATTGGAAGCAATCCTGTGAGGAGGTAGGGAGATAGGGAGAACTCAGATACAGATTACTCCCTATCCCGCTATCCAATTGATGGTAGTGAACTACGACTCCCTATCATTTCCCTAGACCAGCGCTGGAACTTGAGCCGCAAGATGCGGATAAAGCGGGAAGCGTTCGCATAATGCAGCCACTCGACGACGGCAATCTTGAGCGACGGTGTCGTCTTCTGGGCTGAGTAAGCGATCGGCAATAATATTTGCGATCTCGGTGAATTCTGCTGTTCCCATACCGCGGGTCGTCATGGCAGGCGATCCCAGTCTTAGACCACTGGTGACAAACGGCGATTCCGGGTCAAACGGAACCGTATTTTTGTTTGCCGTGATGTTGACACCGCTGACGAGTTGATCGGCAATCTTTCCGGTCATTTTGATCGATCGTAAGTCTACCAACATTAGATGATTGTCAGTTCCGTCTGAAACGATCTTGAAGCCGCGATTTTGCAACTGAGATGCCATTGCTGCGGCATTCTCAATCACCTGACCCGAATAGGTTTTGAATTCGGGCTTCAATGCTTCCCCAAACGCTGCAGCTTTTCCAGCGATCACATGCTCCAAAGGTCCGCCTTGAGTTCCAGGGAAGACAGCTTTATCGAGTTGTTTACCCAATTCAGCATCGCGAGTCATGATCAGACCGCCTCTCGGCCCACGTAGCGTTTTGTGAGTTGTTGTCGTTACAACATCACAGAACGGAATCGGGTTGGGATGATGTCCAGTGGCGACTAATCCAGCAATGTGAGCAATGTCAGCGAGTAAGTATGCGCCGATTTCATCTGCGATCGCTCTAAATTTTTCAAAGTCAATCACACGCGGATAAGCCGAATAGCCGCAAATCAGCAATTTCGGACGATGCTGAAGGGCTAAATCGCGAATTTGGTCATAATCCAATTGCTCAGTCGCTTGACTCACGCCATAGTGCTGAACGTTGAACCATTTTCCTGAGACGTTGACGGGCGATCCGTGGGTCAAGTGTCCGCCGTGGGACAAGTCCATGCCCATGATCGTGTCACCCGGTTTGAGCAGCGTGAGGAAAACAGCGAAGTTTGCCTGTGCCCCAGAGTGAGGTTGAACGTTGGCGTGAGCCGCTCCGAAGAGTTCTTTCGCGCGATCAATCGCGAGTTGTTCGACGCGATCGACAAATTCGCAGCCACCGTAGTACCGCTTATTGGGCAAGCCTTCTGCATATTTATTGGTCAAAACTGAACCTTGAGCTTCCATCACCGCTGGCGATGTGAAGTTTTCGCTGGCGATCAGTTCGAGGTGATCGCGTTGGCGTTGGAGTTCTTGTTGAAGCATTTCGGCGAGTGCGGGGTCACTCTTAGCGAGAAAGTCTGATTGAGTCACAGTGCTAATTCCTTTAATTCGTCGATTCGGAAGTCGTCCTTCGAGTCGCGCGATTGAGCAGTGAAACGAGACGCGAATCAAGGGGTAAAACAATCTGAGACGGCTCAATCACGAATCGGGCGCTTCCAAGATTTCCGATCATAACGCTCTTCGATCGAGACTTTCGTGCAATCCCTAAATTTTTGTATGAACTTTGAGAAACTAACAAATTTGTTCTAACCAGGCTGTCAAGTCGCGCATTGTTGTGAAGTTGAGTAGAGCGATCGCCAAGGATTCCAATTGGTCAAGAGTCAAGGTGGAAATTTGAGCGATCGTTTCTTCTGAAAGCGACCCAAGTTTCTGATTCAGTTGAAGTAAGACAAGCGATCGACACTCATACTCTCTACCTTCTTCTCTGCCTTCTTCTCTACCTTCTTCTTTTGCCTCTTGATAAACCCGTGTCTGTTGAAGTGAAGTTCCTAGCATCTGTTCAATCTCCTGCCGACCTAGGTCTGTGAATTTGTAAACGAGAATTGTAGTGATCATCTCTATGATGTCACGTCTTTTTTGTGTTGAAAATTCGGACTGCTGCACTCGATCGAGCAAGCCACGAGCAGATTCAAAGGAGCGATTTTCAGCGATCGTCGTGAGCACCATCAGTGCAATTCCCAACGGCAACTGTTCTATCTCGCCTAATTCACTCAAGTAAATTCGACAAATCCGATGCCCTCCTAATAGATCCTCAAACGGAAGAGTATCTGATTGCTCAGTGGTGCGTGAAGGATAAATTACGACTCCTCGCCAATCTGAGAACTTCGTCCGATTTCGGTAGAAGTAAAAAGACGACTCACTAAATAACCTTTCATACAGCAGTTCATCTTTTTGAAATTGCACTTCGCAGAAATAGACAATTCCAGCAGCCTCAGAATCAGGCGGCAGAAATACGCCATCGATCTCAAATTTTGGCTCTTTGACTGCAACCGAGTCGAATCGATAAGCTTCTGCATTCAGGGGTGGGGAGTCTAGAAGCTCGAACAGAAGCGAGGGAGATTGCCGAAACAGCGCATAAAAGATCGAATCGCGACGCATAGAAAACGAGGGAGAACTGAAGCAATTGTACTATTATGTCCGATTAAAAATTAAAACTTCCCGGTGAAGATTCATTAGAAGATGAAGGAATAACCGACTCACGGTATACTCCCTCTCGTATTGAGCAAGTAGAAAACGTATGGTAGCGGTGGCAATTCTGGCAGCAGGTCGCGGAACACGGATGAAATCGGATTTACCCAAGGTGTTGCATCAGTTGGGAAGTCGATCGCTCGTTGAACGAGTTTTGGGCAGCACAACTGCGATCGCGCCTTCTCGTCGATTAGTGATTGTTGGCTATCAGGCAGATTCAGTTCGAGAAGCATTAGCAGATTATCCAGACGAGATCGAGTTTGTTGACCAAACCGAACAGTTAGGAACAGGTCACGCAATTCAACAATTGATTCCATCTCTAGAAAACTTTGACGATGATCTCATCGTTTTAAATGGCGATCTCCCACTTTTACGCCCCGAAACGCTTTCTCTGCTTCTTGAAACCCATCGCGCAAAAGGTAATCCAGCAACCTTACTTGCAGCCCATGTTCCTGATCCGACTGGATATGGACGAGTCTTCTGTGACGAGAATCAGATTTTGACCGAAATTGTCGAGGATCGAGACTGTACCCCCGAGCAGCGATTAAACGATCGCATGAATGCAGGCGCATATTGTTTTCGCTGGAAAGATCTGGTTCAGGTTTTGCCCAAGCTGAACTCTAATAATGAGCAGAAAGAGTATTACATCACAGATGCGATTAACTTCTTTGATGCAGTGACTGTGGTTGATGTCCCGGATTATCAAGAGGTTTTGGGGATTAACGATCGCGCTCAACTGGCTGATGCTTATGCGATTTTGCAGAAACGAATTCGCGATCGCTGGATGCGAGAAGGCGTGACCATCATTGACCCCAATAGCGTCACGATCGACGATACGGTCGAACTTGAAGCCAATGTGACGATCGAGCCACAAACCCATTTACGCGGCAAGACAACAATCAGGACTGGAAGCCGCATCGGACCTGGGAGCTTAATCGAAGACAGCCAAATTGGAGAGAACGTAACGGTTCTGTTTTCAGTCGTAGCGGGCAGTGTGATTCATGACAATGCCCAGATTGGACCTTATTCGCATTTGAGAGCGCCAGTTGAGATCGGACAGGGTTGCCGAGTCGGAAATTTCGTGGAATTGAAAAATACGAAATTGGGTGAGAAAACGAATGCAGCGCATTTGTCGTATTTGGGCAATGCCACGATCGGCAATCGCGTCAATATTGGAGCCGGAACGATTACCGTCAATTATGACGGCGTGAAGAAATATCCGACCACGATCGGCGATCGTACCAAAATCGGCTCAAATAATTGTTTGGTCGCGCCAATTACGATCGGGGAAGATGTCACAACCGCAGCAGGTTCGACGATCACCGAAGATTTGCCGAATGATTGTTTAGCGATCGCGCGTGCCCGCCAAGTCGTTAAACCCGGTTGGAAACGCAAGGATCAATAAATCGCTCTGGTTCTAATTCAGAAATCCCGCTCAATCCTCCAAATTTGGGGAGATTGAGCGGGATTTCATCTATCAAAACAATGCTAACCCGTGATTAATGGTGATGAGCATGCTCGTGATCGTGCGCGTGATCATGGTCATGATCGTGCCCATGATGGTGATGATGATGTACCTCACCGTGGACTGGAGTCACCGCTAACGCCTCTTCCGTCAACAGCGAATCAATCTGTGGATTCGCCCAATCTGCCACCATCTTCAAGAAGTCTGCGTCGTCATTCACACAAGGCATCCGCACGTATTTCACATCAGAATATTTGCGATGCAACTTCTCAATGATGTGTTCAACATCTAACAGCGTTTCATGATTTTCAGTCGCAAATCCGATCGGCATAAACACGATCGCTTTCGCGCCCAATTCGATCAAATTCTTTGCGGCTAAATCCGCATTCGGTTGCGTCCATTCAATCAAGGGAGTTTGATGGTTCAACCAACCGACCGAGATCAAAGGATACTTGTCAATTAAGCGATCGCGAACCTTATCATAAAGCGCCTGACTCTCGGTAATCCCAGAGGTAAAGCCTTTCGCTTTATGAGGACAGCCATGATTCATCAGCACAATCCCAATTTGAGACGGGAGATAGTGCTCCGCTAAATCTGATTGAATCTGCTTCTCAACCATCCGCGCCATCAGATTGAGATATTCCGGACGATCGAAGAAAGAAGGAATATACCGCGTTCCCTTCAGCCAATGTTCTCCCTCGTCTGCCGAATTCGCCAAAGCCTTATTGACTTGCTCCACTGCAATTCCACTCGTGAAAATCGAATCCACAACGAGCAAAGGATAAATCAAGATCTTTGAAAACCCCTGCGCTTTGATTTCGGCAAGCACTTGCTCTGGAAGAAAAGGCTTACAGAAGTTGAACGCTTTAAAGACTTGAATGCGATCGCCCCATTTCTCTTGCAGAATTTCTTCTACCCCGGCGCGTTGCCGCTCAAAAATCGCATTGTGTGGAGAAATAAAGTTGCCATGCTGATGACCCCACTCATGCAGATCAAACACCGCTAAAAGTTTTGCCAAAGGGGGATAGACCCAAGTTGGAACGGGTGCAAATTTAGCAGTCAGCAGATTCAAGGCTTGTTCATTATAATTTGCAAAATCTTCGTAACTTTCGACTTCGCCATATCCCATCAATAAAACCGCAACTCGTTCTGAGCCTGAAGATGCGAGATGATGAGAATGTTCGAGCTTGTCTGGAGTTGCAACCACTATTAAAGCTCCTTGCCTAAAGAATGTATCGAGTAGGTTTAGGCATTAGGCTAACATCCCCTACTGGGGGATGGTGCTATCCCTCGGTAGATTGTGATGAAACTTCAGCAATGCAGATTTTTATTTGTCCGGGCATACATTCGCCAACATTAACGACGCAATTTGTTACAGCGTTAGGACTGTTGCAACAGGAAGTTTTAATCTTTCCAGCAGATCAGCCCGTTTACTCTCCGCAGCATGTACTTGACTTCTTTGAACCGCAAGCCCCCGTTGTGATGATTGCTTTTAGTGCAGGAGTTGTAGGCGCGATCGCTGCCACTCGAACTTGGTATGATCGCAATATTCCAATTTCTGCACTGATCGCGATCGATGGCTGGGGAGTTCCATTATTTGGAGATTTTCCAATCTACCGGGTGAGCCACGATCAATTCACACATTGGAGTTCAAAGCTGCTTGGGGGCGGAGAAAGCTTTTATGCTGATCCAGCCGTTGACCATCTGACCATGTGGCACTCTCCACATCTGGTTCGTGGCTACGTTGACTTTTCAAATCGAACCCCAAATCGTGTCACGACGGCTGCAACCTTTATCCTTGAGAAAGCAGGTATCACTCAGTTTCAGTCTTAAGGTTGGTTTTAGAAGTTTTGTCTATTTCGATGCCGAATCCGATTGGCCCGCGATCGACAATAGATTCAAACCAAAAATTCGGTATTGTCAGGCTTTTCTGACCGCTTTTTCTCGCTCAGATTGCTCAAACTCCCCAGTCATCGGGCATTTTGAAAATATCTTGAGTCAATTCTCTCGACACAAATAGGGATCAGTTTTACACTATATTCTTATTGCTTGCATCCTACGATACAAATTTCTTCCAATTTATCCAAATCGCGTAATACTTGACGAGGTTCCCCCAGTGCAATTGCAGCAACGATCGGCAGTCCAACGGGTGACGGGTGCTTTTGCTTTAATCGATAGTCTCAGTCGCCACGGTGTTAAACATATTTTTGGCTACCCAGGCGGAGCAATTCTCCCGATCTACGATGAGCTTTACCGTGCCGAAAAAGCCGGAATTCTACAGCATATTCTTGTGCGCCACGAACAAGGTGCAGCACATGCCGCAGATGGCTATGCCCGTGCTACGGGTCAAGTCGGTGTGTGTTTCGCAACCTCAGGTCCCGGAGCGACGAACCTCGTCACCGGAATCGCTACGGCTCACATGGATTCGATTCCGATGGTTATCGTTACCGGTCAGGTGCCTCGACCTGCGATCGGCAGTGATGCTTTCCAGGAAACAGATATCTACGGCATTACTTTACCGATCGTCAAGCATTCCTATGTGGTGCGTGACCCTCGCGACATGGCGCGCATTGTGGCAGAAGCCTTCTTTATCGCTAGCACGGGCAGACCTGGTCCTGTGTTGATCGACGTGCCCAAAGATGTCGGCGTTGAGCAATTTGAGTATGAGCCAATCGATCCCGGCTCCGTTCGCTTGACGGGATATCGCCCGACGACGAAGGGCAATCCGCGCCAAATTGGACAAGCTTTGAAATTGATTCGTCAGGCTCAGAAACCTCTGCTCTATGTGGGTGGTGGCGCGATCGCAGCAGGCGCACATGCAGAAGTAAAAGAACTGGCTGAACGCTTCAAACTGCCCGTGACGACAACTTTGATGGGCATTGGCGCATTTGATGAGCATCATCCGCTTTCGGTCGGCATGTTGGGGATGCATGGCACAGCTTATGCAAACTTTGCGGTCACGGAATGCGATTTGCTAATTGCAGTTGGAGCAAGATTTGACGATCGTGTGACCGGAAAACTCGACGAATTTGCGTCTCGTGCAAAAGTCATTCACATTGATATCGATCCGGCAGAGGTCGGTAAAGTTCGCTTGCCCGATGTGCCAATCGTGGGCGATGTGAAGCAAGTTCTCACCGACTTGTTAGAACGCAGCGCAGACGAGAATGATCCGGCGAATCCAAATCAGACAGAAGCATGGCTCGCGAGAATCGATCGTTGGCGTGAAGATTATCCGCTCGTGGTTCCCGAATATCCAGGTGTTCTCTCTCCCCAAGAAGTCATTGCAGAAGTCGGACGACAAGCACCTCATGCTTTCTACACGACAGATGTCGGACAGCACCAGATGTGGGCAGCACAGTTCTTGAAAAATGGACCACGTCGTTGGATTTCCAGTGCAGGGCTTGGCACGATGGGCTTTGGTATGCCTGCGGCAATGGGTGCGAAAGTGGCAGTTCCCGATGAAGAAGTGATCTGTATCAGTGGCGATGCCAGTATTCAGATGAACATTCAAGAATTAGGAACTCTGGCACAGTACGGCATCAATGTGAAGACCGTGATTGTCAACAACGGTTGGCAAGGGATGGTGCGCCAGTGGCAAGAAGCCTTCTACGATGAGCGCTACTCGAATTCCAACATGCAGGTGGGAACGCCGGATTTTGTCAAATTGGCAGAGGCGTTTGGCATTAAAGGCATGATTGTCGAAACGCGCGAAGAGTTGAAGAGTGCGATCGCTGAAATGATCGCTCATCCAGGCCCCGTTCTGATGGATGTCCGCGTCAAGAAGAATGAGAACTGTTATCCGATGGTTCCATCCGGTAAGAGCAATGCTCAAATGATCGGACTCCCTGAGCGGAAATTGCTAGAACGGGCGGCGGAAACCGTTCAATGTGCAAGTTGTGGCACTGAAAATCTTCCGACGAATAAGTTCTGTCCAAATTGCGGCGCGAAAATTTAGCGCGATCGTCTAAACCTTCTAGAAGTCCAGCTTGTCAAATAGGCTGGGCTTCTTGTTTTATTCGCCTGATTCTTGAAGTATGCGATCGTACAGTGATTGACTAATCCGAAATCCTGCTTGCTCGATTAGCCGATCAAGAATAGGCTGAACCGCAGGAACAAGTCCTTTTGTTTTTGCATTGACCAAGACGCCAACAATACCGCGAATTTTGAGTCCGTATTCGCTCGCGATCCTTCTCCCTAGTTTCTCATCAATCAAAAGGCGATCAGCATTCAGTTCGATCGCTAGAGCAATTGCAGCAGCTTCACCTGGATCGAGGGACTGACTGAGGGCTTGAAGAAGCTGTAAATCAGTTGGAACCTGAACCTCTAGCCAACCTGATGCAATTTGATTAGAAATGATGGGCTGAATCTCAGGGAGCCGCATTAATTCAGCTTCAACAATTGAAGGAATTAGAATCTTTGGATAAACAGATTGTAGAAGAGAAAGCTCACCAATAATTGCTAGATTACTCAGTGGCGACGTATTACTCACGATGAGCATTTACCAGCCTTCCTGTCGCAAGCTGATGAGATCTTGTTCTAGATCTTCAACATCGTAGTGAATGCAAATTCCACGAGTGGCAATCAGGCGTTGAAACTCGGTTTGATTTAATCCAGCCAGGTGGCTTGCACTGCCGAGAGTGATTCGTTCCTGTTGAAAAAGTGCGATCGCTAATTCAATCCGAAGATCTGCTTCGCTCATCTGGATAGCATCAGGCACATCGATCGTAATTTGCATAAAGTCGATTCCTATTCGCTTAGTTACATCTTTACTCAAGAACTCAAAAGTGAGTGATTTTTCCAACACTACAGCCAGTTAGAAAAATCTTGCCCAAATTGGTTTAGCGAAATTAGATGAACTCGATCGCTATTCTGCGCCTCTTCTCGCTCCGATCGCGTGTTATATCCCCAATCTGCTAGAAATAATTCGACCTCTTGCAACGATTCCTGCTGCTCAACTGCCTGTAAGGTTTTCAATCGATCCTCAACAAACCAGATCGCACCCTGATAAACCTGTTGGAGTTCTTTCAAAACCTGTGGTTTCGGTCGCTTCGATTCTTTGCCGTACACTTGCGAATCTGCTAACTCAATCCCTTCCTGTTTCAGAAGCTGCTTGATAAATCGTCCTTCTTTTGTACTGATGATGAAAAAATCAGTTGAGCTATTCAAAATTGTATTCAGTCGATCGATCACGCCCGGATAAAATTCATGCTCTGCCAGCCAGTTGTCTAAATCGGTTGCAATTTTGCGATCGCGAATTCCATCGACCGCTGCACTGATCTCTAACGGTTTTAACTGCTCTTTCTCAATCGTCTGAGTCGCGATCGTCAGCCAATTCTGCAAAATCTCTTCTTCTTGCACACCGACTACCAGTGATCGGATCAAAATAGGCATTTCCCAGCCCGTCTCAATCACCGGACGCAATCGATAAAAAGCAGGTGCGATCTGCTCATTCGGCGTCGTATCCGTCTGCCAAATTTGCGCGTAAGCCTGCCAAGAGGTCTGGAAATATTCTTTCAGACCATCACAAATTACACCATCAAAATCTAACGCCAACACACTAGGGGAACCCGGCATACAACCTCCTCAAATTCCCCTCAAGCGTACTACTCGTCCGCCGTTGCTTCAACTAAAGGAGGTTTCGTAGTTGTCGAAGTCGTAATCACATTCATTGAGTCTGGGCTGACAATCCCACCTGAGATAATTACCTTGAACGCATCTTCGATCGGCAGCGACAAATTAATCACCGAATTCTCAGGCACAACGGCATACCAGCCCGTGGTCGGATTGGGAGTCGTGGGAATAAAGACGCTCAGCATATCCGTCTTGAAATGCGATTGCACTTCGGCTCCGATCGCACCCGTGACAAATCCTAGTGACCAAACTCCCTCACGCGGATATTCCACCAACACAACGCGGCGAAACTTTCCACTCGAATCGCGTAATACCGTTTCGAGCAATTGTTTCAGCGTTTTATAAATCGCACCCGCTAGCGGAATTGCCTGCAAAACTTGCTCACCGACATCCAAGAGCCAACGCCCCGCGATATTCCGTGCCATCAAACCGATAAACAGAATACTGAACAGAGGAACCGCTAGCCCTACGATAAAATTGAGCAGATTCACTAAGAGCGGATGTAAGCCGTCAAAAGGATTCAATTGTTTCGGAACGCGCGTCAGGAAATTGATCACCCAATTCGCGATCGTATACGTCAGCCAAATCGTCGTTGCCAACGGAATTACAACCAGTAATCCGGCGATCAGGTCGTTTTTTAGATCTTGCTTAAGACGATGGATCACAGATATCTCCTTCATCTAACGGCAGCTATGCCATTCAGTGTAGACGTTACCTTAGAAGTAGATTTCGATTCTTGAATCGCAATTAGGAACGCTCCTCAAAAAATCTTGCAATCAGCATCTACTCTGTTTATTAATATTGTAAAGAAAGGTTGAGAATTTGAGGAATTTCTAAGCTTTCTTATTTAATCATTGATCCCCGCTCGACATATCCGAACACGATCTGTATATTATTTAACATTTTCTAGGATCGGTGTGACGAGTTTGGGAGAGTCTACAGGCTGATGCTGGAGTTCCCAAACCTTCAGCGTAATTAAATATTCGTAAAACGCTTGCAGCATACACCAGGTAAATCCTGGATAGCCGTCAAACATCCCACCTAAGAGCAGATACATATAGAAAAATCGAATCAACGGTCGAAAAGGCAGTCGCAGCGACAGATCCTTTAATGCCCGTCGCCGTTCGACTTCAGATTTGCCAAAAAATAGCGCGCTCCAATTTAAGCCTCCGGTTTCAAGTTGATGGATCGTTTCGATCGCTTCATTTGTCGAATAGCGATTATGTTTATCAATCCAGCGGCTGAAGCCTTTACCAGAGGTGTAATGCGGATAAGTTTCTTTGAGAAATCCAGTGGTTCCGTCTACGACTTCGCGTTCAGTATGTCCGTAATCGGTAAACCAAACTTTTTCTTTCTGAAAGAGTCTCAACTGATATCTCGGATATTGCGTGCTGCGGCGAATCCATTTGCCCATAAACATCACGCGCTCTGCCACGTAATAGCCGATATGCTCGGCTGTTTGAATTGTGTCGAGGCATTCTTGAAACAGTTCCGGCGTCATCCGCTCATCGGCTTCGAGGATGTATACCCATTCGTGTTTCACAGGGACAGATTGCAGCATCCAGGTGCGCTGTTTGCCGTGACTTTCAAACGGATGTTGAATCACGCGAACGGGATAAGAATTTGCGATCGCGATCGTTTGATCATCGCTACAAGAATCGACAACGATTACATCATCTGACAACAACGCTGACTCGATACATGCAGCGATTTCGACTTCTTCGTTGTGCGTCAGGATGAAAATAGAAAACATAACCGTAAAAAAAAGGCAAAGGGGATCACCTTCTAGTTCTCCCCATTTGCCTTTTTAATCTTGCAAGCAGCCTCAGATTTTTATCGCATTACAGGCTTGCGCTTCCCACCAATCACACCCAACTCGCGTAATCCTGACCACCCGATCACGAAGTACGCCAGCGAGAGCAGTAAGCTGCTAATCCCGACCCGAATTCCAGTTTTCCAGAATTCGTTTCTCGCTTGATTCTCGGCTTGAGTGCGCCGTTCGCGAATTGAAGTCAATTGTGTGTTGCGGAATTCTTTTGCACGATCGGCAACCGAATTGGGATTCGCTTTTAGCGCTTGCAGTTCTTTCTGCGCTCGTTGGGCTTGAGTGAGTTGATCTCCTTTTAATTGACCACTGGCGATCGCTGCATCAATTTGTTTGAGTTGATCATCCAATTGTTTGCTCTGATTCGGGTCACGCAGCGCAGCAGTAATCTGATCTTGACGCTGTTGAACTTGGGTATTGAGTTGATTTTCTGCGTCTTTTGCTTCTCGATCGATGCGCTCTAGCGCCTGATCCGAAACCTGACGGGTATTGTTTAAGTGCAGCGGGAAAGCAATGAGGAACACCAACCCGAGGAGCAAAGACAGCAGCATCGCCCAGAACCGGAACGACATCGCAGGTTTAACGCGCTCTCCAAGATTGAAAGAACCGCTTTCTAGGAATGCACCGGCGAAGAGGAAGGCAAAACCGACGAGTGGAATGATTCCACGATCGACGATTTGTGTGACAACGTTCGCGAACCAGGCTTTATCAGAGAAATTCGGCGGAATTAGAACCGAAATATAGTCCACCATCGACGACACGATCATAATGATGCCGACGAGTCGGAGGACGAAGGGGGCGGTGGGAAGTGAATTCGTTGCTTTCATCGGGCTTTCTAGAAATTTAACGGTTGTCTACGGATTGCAAATTACTCAAACCTCATCGGGTTAGATCTGCGCGATTTCTTTCTTCAATGTAAAGTGACTTTGGAAACTTGGTTATTTTACATGAGTTATATGGCGATTCAAGCGCAGGAATACCGAGGATGTCTACGTCAGGTCAATGAATCAAATTCTAAATAGAAGTTGAGGTTTGCACCGCATGTAGAGGGTAACATTGCTACGCTTAGAAATCACAAGCTTTTTTGACCTCAGCCAACGAGCGGAGTTCCTGCTGCTTGAATTCTTATCAACTTTTCTAAACTTTCTGAGATGATGGCAACTCTCTCCGTGATTTCTCAAAAGCTAAATATCTATACCCCTCAGAATATTACGGTGAGGCAAGGGGATTTGATTGTGCCGTTGTTAGATGGGCAACTGTTGAGAGTGACACCCCAGGGAGAAAGTTCGGCGATCGCGAATTTTATGAAGGATGAGTCAGGTGTCCCGTTTGGGATGACCGCTCAAGGCAATGATGTGATTGCGACGGTATCAGGTTTTCTGCCTCAGCATTATTTAATGCGGGTGAAACCCGATGGCAAAGTAGAGACGATCGCGGATTTGTCTCGTCAGAGTGGTTCTTATGGTGCGCCGTTTGGGGTGACGGTGTTTCGAGATGAGTATTGGGTCACAGTCTCGACGGATGTGGTCGAATCGACAAGTGAGTTGGTGCGAGTGAGCCAAAAAGGGGAAATTCGGACGATCGCGAATTTGACTGAGTTTAAGAATCCATTTGGGCTAGTCGTGCAAGGGGACTCCGTGGTTGTGGCGCAGTCGAGTGGACATTTGGTGCGAGTGAGTGAGAAAGGAGACGTGAAAGCGATCGTCGATTTGCAAGAGGCTGGATTTGGATTGCCCTTTAATGTCGCGATTTGGCGCGATCAAATTGTGGCGACGACGAATGCAGGGTTAGTCGTCGCAGTCGATCAAGCGGGAAAAGTTTCGACGATCGCGGATGTGAAAACAGCAAAATATCAAATTCCGTCGGGCATCGTAGTGTTTGAGAAGGATTTGATTGTCACGACGAACGGAGGATTCTTGTTGAGAATTTCAGTCTAGTGGGATCGTTAGAACTAGGAGAAATATGACAGACCCCTCTGAAATCGAATCAGGCATTGAAATAGAATCTGAACAAGCTCCAACGCTGTCAACTGGTTCAGTACGGAAACAACTGAGAATTTGGATTGCTGCCTCGATTTGGTTTGCTACGGTAATCGGCTACAAATCGCAGTTCCCAACATTAAATCCATTTATTGATATTTTGGTGATTGCTTTCACCAGTTCAATTCTTGCCATTTTTGTAGGCGCTTCCGTTGGTGATATTCTTAAGCAAGTTCTTCAAAATTGGTACTAATTTGACCAAACGAATTGAGCCAAACTTAAAAGCGAGATAATACAGAAATGTAGATCACAAGTGTCCTCATGCTTCAAACATTTAAGGCTGTTTTAAAGGGCAATTCGATCGAGTGGCTTGATGAAGCTCCTGAATTGGGAGAGCAATCGATTCCAGCGCATATTACTGTCTTAGAAGAAACTACAGGCTTAGATGCTGCTACTCGTGGTCAAAAAATGGCTGAAGTGTTGGAGAGATTATCAGCAAATCGCGCTTTTTCAGGGATTGATCCTATCGCATGGCAGCATGAAATTCGTGAAGACTGCTCCATCCCAGGACGAGACGAATAATGCTCCTCGACAGCTACGAAATAAATTAAAACAAGGACATCTGTGAGGGCGGTTGTTCTATCAAATCCCAGGGAAGAGGCGGAACATTCACGTCTTGCTGCTCTAGTAATCTTTGGAATTGGCGGGCGTTTTGGGGTGAATGTTCTTCAACAGGGCAATGAACAAAAAAGTAAATTTCTGTGCCTTGTTGTAGCCAGCGATCGACAATTTTTACCCATTCTTCCAAATACTGCTGATTCAAAGTTGGATGGCTGATATATCGAATCAAAGTAAACGGTGCAGTCACATCCGGCTGCAATGGAACCTTCGGCTTTTTGCGTTCGCTCTCTAACTGTGGATCATCTTCGCATTCATAGATTGGACGTGTATCTAGCAACACTCGCCCAATCTTTAACTCTTGCAATAGCTCGTTCAAGCGGCTGCGATGCGGCTCTTGAAACCATTGGGCATGTCGAACTTCTAACGCCAAATCTGCACCCTTCCAACCTCGAAGAAACGTTTCTAAATCTGCAAAATTCGCAGGGCTATAGCTTGGAGGTAATTGAGCAAACAAGACCCCTAAGCGATCGTCGAGCCGCTGCATGAGTTCCAAAACCTGCAAGGCTCCTGAGATCGATGAGGCAAGCTTTCCAGAATGAGTCAATGTTTTCGGCAACTTTGGGCAGAACTTAAAGCCGGGCGGCGTTTCCGACTTCCAGCGATCGACTGTAGCGCGATCGGGAATGGAATAAAACGTCGTATTACCCTCAACACAAGTGAAGCGACGACTGTAGAGATTTAGAAAATCAGAAGCTCTACTTTTTGGCGGAAACAGATCGCCCACCCATTGTTTATATGCCCAAATTGCACAACCAATCCGAAATATCGTTCTGTCGGAGAAAGAGGATTCAATCATCAGATAGAGTCAAATCACAACGTAAATTTAGACAATCAGACTGCCCCTTCAAAATTTGATCAACATGCTAGGTATCAATCAAGTTAAAACAGCAGGACTATTAGGACTTTTAAGCGGAATCCTAGTTTTAGCAGGTTACTATCTTGTCGGAAATGAGCAAGGTCTTATTTTAGGACTAATCTTTGCAGCTTTCACGAGCTTTGGGTCATGGTATTACTCTGATCGAGTTGCGCTTGCATCCTATGCTGCTCAGCCACTCGAACGTGAACAAGCCCCCGAACTCTTTGACATGGTGAAACGACTCAGCGATCGAGCGGAAATTCCCATGCCCAAAATCTTTTTCGTTCCCACCAAATCCCCCAATGCCTTCGCAACCGGACGCGATCCAGAACATGCTTCTGTAGCAGTGACAGAAGGAATTGTTGATCTGCTGTCTCCAGAAGAATTAGAAACCGTTCTCGCTCACGAATTAACTCACGTGAAGAATCGCGATACGCTGACGCAAGCGGTTGCAGGTACGATCGCAGGTGCCATCACTTTTCTCGGTCGCATCTTAACCTTCGGCGCTCTATATGGGCCAGTTTACGGAAATAATCGCCGGGGCAACAATCCTTTAGGCATCTTATTTCTGATTGTTCTTGCCCCCCTTTCCGCTTCATTGATTCAACTCGCAATTTCTCGAACTCGTGAGTTTGCGGCAGATCAAGGTTCTGCTGAACTCACTGCCAACCCGTTAGCTCTTGCCAGTGCGCTAGAGAAATTGGAGACCGTTGGGCATCAAATCCCTATGAATGGAAATCCGGCAATGTCACCGCTCTTAATTGTGAATCCGCTATCAACCCAAGGGTTACAGTCTCTCTTCCGCACTCACCCGGCAACCGAAGAACGAATTCGTCGCTTAATGGAACTCGCGGCTCAACGCTCATCGGCGATCGCGGCTTAATTTCGTTGAGAACTCTGTGCTAGAACAGAAACATCTCAACACAAAAAACCGCTATGACGCGACGCGACTATAACGATCCCAACGGAATCGGTGATGAAATCAAAGCTCATATTGCAATCCTTGGCACGATCGTTGCCGCAATGTGGCTGCTGGAATTTGTCGATATTGCTTTAGGCGGTCGATTAAATTACCTGGGCATCTATCCTCGTAGCACGATTGGGCTGCGAGGTATTTTATTAGCCCCATTTCTACACCTGAACTTTCAGCATCTCATTAGTAACACCATTCCCTTCGTTGTCATGGGCTGGTTTGTGATGCTGCGCGGCATTCCTGAATTTTTCAAAGTCAGTGTGATCGTCGCTTTAGCAAGCGGAATCGGAACCTGGTTATTTGGTTCAGCAGGATTACATATTGGGGCGAGTGGTGTCGTCTTTGGCTATTTCGGCTTTCTACTCTCACGAGCTTATTTTGAACGGAGTAGTTTGTCGATCGCGCTATCTCTCGCTGTCGGTTTGCTCTACGGCGGTTTGATTTGGGGAGTGCTGCCGGGTCGCTTCGGTATCTCCTGGGAAGGGCACCTTTTCGGCTTCTTGGGCGGGATTTACGCAGCAAGAGAACTTTCACGACGCTGATGCAAAAGAGCGATCGAACTTAGTTCGATCGCTCTTCTGCGTTGCAATCTATTCAAAGTAATGCGGCGTAAACGAGCCGTGCAGCCCGTAAGGAATATGATGCTTCAAATGGAGCTTTGCAACAACACTCAAATCCTTTGCATCAACAATCACCACATCTGAGCGATCGCGTTTCACATCAAAGACTACTGCTATTAACCATCCGTCATCTTCTGCACCTTGCACTTCGGTGTAAAGCCCAGATTCTGAAGCTTTTCCACGCGGCACAAAGACAGGTTCGCTAACGTAGCCATCGGGTGCGAAACTACAAATCTGACGTGTTCCAGTTTCGACATCGACTTTGAGAATCGCTTGATGGGGAGCATTCCCGCTTTCAGCATGAGCCGCAGCGAGATAAACATAGCGATGCTGTCGTCCAGCAAGTGCAGGATGAATAAAAGGAAATTCACAGCAGCGAGGTTCGAGCAGTTGTCGATCGACTGTTCCCGACTCTAAATTCATGCGGAATCGCCACAATTGACCCGGTGCAAGCGCATCGAAATCAGTTTCGCGATAGTCCGAACCCGGTTCAACCGATGGCAAGCTCTCATAGCAAATCGAATCAAGCACAATTCCACCATCTTGTTCAAACGCATTCGCATGGTGAAACACGAAACCCGATGGCGTTTCCAGGATTTGAGGTTTTGCTTTGAGGGCTGGATCGCGGGGAATAATCAGAACTTTTGTAGGTTGATCCGGGCGGAACTTGATACATTCACCTGCCGATCGCAATCCTGCTAAAAACGGCAAAGGATTGAATGCAACTGGATTTTGGAAAAAGATGCAATAGTTCGGTGTGATAGCAAAGTCATGAATAAAAGCAAATCCCGGAACTGGATGCTCATGATGCCGAACAATTTTGCCATCGAGATCCAATTCGTAAATGCTAATGGTGAAGGATAATCCAGCCTTGATCGAGAAGTTGACTAAGCAAGGGTTGCCCTGATCAAATTGACTCGATGGATCAATCCAAGGATGTGCCGCAAACGGTGCGCCTGTCGAGAGTTCGCCATCGAAATACTCTAACCCGATCGTCTCTAAAGTTTTCGGATCAAGACGATGCGGCTCTGCGGCTTCCCAAAGGGCAAGTAATTTACCGCCCCAGTAAAGCACTTGTGTGTTAGCAATATTCTTAATGCGAGTATCAAAAGCATTCGCGAGCCAGCCGCCAGATTTTTGAGTGCCGAATACGCCTCGATAAAGAATTTTGCCAGCTTTTTGTTCTGCTAAGTAGCCTTCAGTTTTAACAAATCGATTGCGGTAATGAGCACGACCGTTGTGAAATGCGATCGCGCTAATCATGCCATCGCCATCAAACGGATGTTGAATCCGTTCTCCATTGATATCAAGCAATCCAGGCCCATTTCTAAACAACGTTCCGTTTAGCTCAGTCGGGATTTCGCCTTCAATCTCTTCAATCCAATAACTATGTTCTTCTTTCAGCGATCGATATCCGCGTTGCCATTCTTCTGTGTTGTAAGAACGGGTCGGAACCGTCGCTGCATGTTCAAAAAGCTGAAATCCTTGCATTATCCAATCAATTCCTAAACACTATCTTTCTGGACTTCAACGACTTCACTGCTACCGACCGAAACCAAAGCTTGTCCAACTGGCTCAGCAAGTTTGATCGGCTCAGAAGTCGTCGCATCTGCCCCAGGCAGCCAACCGAGTAAAGGTAAGGGTAACAACGTGCTCAAATTCGTAATCAAGACCAAAATCCATAGATTATCGAAGTTTGTCTCGGTCACACCAAACCAGTGAGTCAGTAACGCTCCAAACTCGTATGAGACTAATCCAGACAAGTTAACAACCGACATTAGCAACGCGAATAAGGTCGCTTCCACTCCCGGCGGGCAGAGTCTTGCTGCAAGCACGAGCACAGGCATGAAAGCAATCTGTCCCATCACCGTCAGAATCAAACTATCGCCCAAGCTAAACCAGCGATCGTCAATTCCCAATGCTCGATTGGTATGCGTCACGAGCAGGATCATCGACAATCCTAAAACGGCTGAAATGACGGTAGACCAGCCAAAAATGACTCGAAATGGCACCCCTTTGAGAAATCGTTGAAACACCCAAATTCCAACGATCGAGGCAATACTCGTGACAAGTCGAACTCGCCCTAAAAACTCCGGCTCAAATCCCAATTCATTCGTTGAGAAGTAAAAGAACGAAGATTCAGCCGTTGGAGTCGCTTGCCACAAGAATAAAAATGCAGTTGGCAGCCAAATCGATTTCTGCGTAATCGCCTGCTTCAATTGCTTCAATTGATCGCCCACAACTGACCAATCAGGCTTCGAGGTAACTGGAGATTCTGCAATCAACCAAGCCACAGATGAAGCAATCAGCGGAAATGTGGCGGTGATTAAGAAAATCGTTCGAGTATCAAACTGCTGAAGCAATGCCCCGCTGAAGTAGGCAGTCATCAAACCACCCAATGCAGAAGCTCCCCAGCTTAGGGACTGCAACGAACCCGCACCACTTACAGATTCGCCTCTAGCTCGTTCGACAACCAGGGAATCGACAATGACATCTGCGATCGCGGTAGACAAAGATCCCAATGAAATTGCCAACGTTGCTGCCCAAGCAGAATGCACAACCGTTGCCAAGAGAATCCAAGCTGTGGTTCCAATGAGTCCAGACAGAATCAGATAAGGACGACGACGATATCCAAAGATCGGTAAGCCATCCGAGATAAACCCAAATAGAGGTTTGATCATCCAGGGCAGCGCTACAATACCCAGCAGTGCTGAGACTTCAGCCGGATTGAGATGTAGCTCGTCTTTGAGAAAGAAACTCACAGCCAATCGAGCTAATCCGAGAATCCCTTGGACAAAATAGACCAGCAGAATCGCGATTAACTCAGCAGATGGCTCGTGCCCAAAGAAGAGTTTCTCGGTCACGGATGCCTTGAGTTTGGATAAACCAGAGTCAGAAACAATCATTGACGTTTCTTTACAAATATCAATGTCTTTAATCATATCGCTAGATCCAGAAGCCGGGTATTATCCGACCTGCGGAAAGTTGCGATTTACTGATTTACGAGTCTTTCTCCTCAGGCTGCATTCTCTCCGTATGGAAAAGAGAATCTGCGCTGTTCTAGCAATTCTTGTTTTAGCAATTCTAAAGTCTCTACGCCTGTAAATTTCTCTAAGGCAACTTTTATGTATCGCACTTAACCATATTCGTAATACTTTGACACTTTTTGTAATATTAGTTAATATATTTACAGCTAATGCGTTCAGAGTACTTACCATGCAAGACACACAAAAGATTACAGCACCTGCTGTAGAGGATCGTAACGCTTGGAAATTTGGCTTCACTCCGCAAGCTGAACTATGGAATGGTCGATTAGCAATGATCGGCTTTGTGGCTGCTTTGATCACTGAATATTTAACAGGTAGCGGCGTATTGCGCTTCCTGGGTCTGATGTAATCGTATCGTTATCTTTCTTTTAAATTCTGGTCAACCTTGAAAGCTAGTCTGTTGGGCATCTTTTTGTGAAGATGCCCAGTTTTTTTTGCAACCTAGTTTTGCGTTCCAGCAATTTGAGCAAGTGTCCAATCTGGACGAAGATTTTTTGCTTGTCTCAGATAAGGGTGATGGATTTTCACATTCGGATCAGGTGTATTGAAATGAATCAAAAACCGGATACACCGCTCTAAACTTCCTTCCACATACATTTGCTGCACGTCGATCAGCGGAACATTTGCCCAATGCGCACGTTCTCTAGCGATCGCAGCCGGAAAAATCGCATCCAGATCTTTCGTCACCGTAAACGTAGCACTGACGATCTCATCAGGGTCTAACGTGTTGTAAGCCTCCAACTCGTCTAATAACTCCGTCACCGCTTCCCGAATTGCCTCGATCGTATTTTCTGAAGCGGTGGTCGCTCCCCGAATTGCTCGTACTCGCCAATGCACGTGGGTATCCTCCATATCTTGCTCGTCTCAATCCACTAGCTTATCAACGAAGGGATATAGATTGAATCCGGATCATTGCTTCATTCTTTACGCTTAAGGGCGGTATAACCACAGAGGCAACCCACAAGTCTCAAGTTCAAATTCCAACCAATCCATTCCGACAACCAACGGCGGCAAGGCTCCAATCAGTCCGTCTAAGCGATCGTTCGACGTGAATCGACTCACAACCGACTTCTTCTCTTCAAAGTTAAATGTCTTGGTTTTCTCAGGATCAAGCCCAACCAATTCACAAGCCCAACGACGGGCATCTTCTTCAGTTCCCAAGCGATCGACAACTCCTAAAGCGAGTGCCTGCTGTCCGGTAAAAATCCGCCCATCTGCAAACGTTCTGACCGTCTCCTCTGGGAGGTTTCGTGACTCTGCAACGGTCTGAACGAATTGAGAATAGCTAATATCAATCAGTTCTTGTAGGATTTTTTGCTCAGGCTCAGTCAGTTCTCGATCGAACGACAAAATATCTTTGTACGGACCTGATTTGATCACTTTGAACGAAACGCCAACTTTTTCGAGCAGGCGCTCAATATTATTCCCGCGCAGAATCACGCCAATACTACCTGTAATCGTTCCAGGGTTCGACATAATGTGCTGTGCGCCCATGCCAATGTAAACGCCACCTGAAGCCGAAATATTGCCGTAGCTCGCAACGATCTTTACCTTTTCGCGCAATCGTTTCAGCGCTTCGTAAATTTCCTGAGAATCGCCTACGGTTCCGCCCGGGCTATCAATTCTCAGCAATAGAGCTGGAAATTCTCTTTCCTCAATCACTTTGAGATTTTCAAGCACTCTTTTTCGAGTTGCACCTGCGATCGCGCCTTTCACCTCAATTCGAGCAATCTGTTTTCGTGACCCACGTTTTCTAAAGAACCGAACCATAAATTTCAACCATCACAAGTATGTTTGATTCTAACGAATCCGATCGCCATCGCTATAAAGAATACTTAACGAATCTACATAATTTACTAAGATTAGAGTAGCCTCATTCCTAATTGCCCATGTCACTCAAATCTCGATCGCCTTTCCTGCTCATCGCACCTTTTTTCCTATGGGGAACTGCAATGGTCGCGATGAAAGGAGTCATTCCCAATACCACGCCTTTTTTTATGGCAGGGGTGCGTTTACTCCCTGCGGGAATTTTGGTTTTATTGGCAGCAATTTGGATGAAGCGATCGCAACCACAAGGGTGGGCAGCATGGCTTTGGATTAGTTTCTTCGCCCTAGTCGATGGCGCACTGTTTCAGGGTTTTTTGGCGCAAGGATTAGTGAGAACTGGGGCAGGACTGGGATCAGTGATGATTGATTCTCAGCCTTTAGCAGTTGCGCTGATGGCGTTATGGCTCTTTGGGGAAAAGATTGGAGTGTGGGGCTGGCTGGGGTTAGCAATAGGCGTTTGCGGCATCAGTCTGCTCGGCTTGCCTGAAGAATTCATTCTTTCAGCAGGATCACGTTTAGGAGAAGCTTTTGTCGATATCGGCTCATTTGCTGACTTGCTCGCTGGCTTATTCGATAACGGGCAATGGCTCATGTTACTCGCTGCTTTATCGATGGCGGTGGGAACGATTCTTTCTCGCTATGTTTGCCAATATGCAGATCCGATTTCAGCCACAGGCTGGCACATGATTTTAGGCGGATTGCCCCTGTTTGGATTGTCGAGCCAGTTAGAAACTGATCAGTGGACAAATTTAAGTGCAGCCAATTGGGTGTCGTTGTCTTATTCCACAATTTTTGGCAGTGCAATTGCGTACGGTTTATTTTTCTATTTTGCTGCGAGTGGGAGCTTGACTAGTTTAAGTTCTCTGACATTTTTGACACCCGTATTCGCTTTGCTGTTTGGCAACCTTTTCTTAGCTGAAGTCCTCAGTCCGATTCAGTGGATTGGCGTTGCTCTAACCCTTATCAGTATTTACTTAATCAATCAACGCGATGTCTTGAGTGGATCAATTTCTGAGTCGATCGAAGAAGTTCAGGGTAACATAGCCGAGAATAGGCAAATGCTACCGCAAGCCGACTCGAATCTCAGTGAAATTACAACCATCTCGGACTCTAACCTCGATCGCTAAATCGATTCGGGCATTCTAGGAGTCGAATGGCGATTTGCAGTTTTGGATTTGTTTATGATCCCACGCCCCAGTCTCCTGATTGTCACTTGTGCAGCTTGTCTCAGTGTGTCGGCGCGTTCGGTCGAGGCAAGTCAAGCTCAAAATTTAGCCTCACCCGTTTTGGCAAAAACAGGTCAGCCAGCAAACCCACCGCTTTGGGCTTCTCCAATTGTGCTAGGAGGCGCTGGAGCAGTCGCGATCGTGGGAGTTGCAGTTGTTATCGCCTTAAAGCGTATGGGACAAACAACGCCTGACATCCTAGAGCCGATTACGCCTGATTTAAACCCTGCCTCCCCATCCTTACCAGCCTCCCCATCCTTGCCATTGAGTGTTCCAACGTTGAACGGCTCAACTCTCAAGTCAGAGCTAGCAAACTCTCGCCCAACCTCTCAAAATGGCAATGGTCGATCGCAGACAACTCTCCAATCTGAGATTGCTGAGCCGCTAACTCAGGTTGTCAATTCTCCAAAGCCTACGGAGCTAGAATCTCAGCCCAAGCTTGAGGAAACGACGCGACTTGCGAAAGTCAATATCGTCGATGAACTGATTCAAGATCTGCGATCGCCTGATCCAGTTAAGCGCCGCAAAGTGATTTGGGAGTTGGGACAAAGAGGCGACACTCGTGCCGTTCAGCCGCTCGTCGATTTGCTGATTGATTCGGATTCTAAACAGCGAAGTTTAATTCTCTCAACTCTGTCAGAGATTGGGACTCGCACCCTCAAACCAATGACCCGCGCTTTAGCAGTGTCATTGCAAGATGAAAATGCAGAAGTGCGAAAAAATGCCATTCGAGATTTGACCCGCGTGTATGACATGGTTTCGCAAATCAGCAATCTCTTGCACAAAGCCACTGAGGATTCAGACAAAGATGTGCAAGAAACAGCAAAATGGGCATTAGGACAACTGAATCGCATTCGTCAAGTTCCTACCGACAATCTACCTGCCTTGAAAAATTCAGTCAGTCCTCCTGAAAGTTTGCCATAGGCATGAATGGGATTTGAGCAATCTTCGATACAGATTTCTCGCCTAGATCCCGTCAAAATTACGATTGTGTCCTAGAGTCAAATCACCATAACTTCGGCTCCCTTGCGGGAGCTATTCTTTTTTAAAGAGCAAAACGAGGAGCCAGACTTTTCTAACTCCTCGTTGTAAAACTCAAATTCAGGCTTAGTTCACAACTTCTGCAAACTCAACCACTTGTCCGGTGAAGTCTTTTGCTAGAAAATTCAAAGGCTTTTCACGACGGATTTTGTGCTTGATGCCGCGAGTTTGAATGCGGAGAAGGATCTGATCGAGACAATCTCGATCGAAACAAACATGCCGTTGTCGGTCTTTCTCGCCCAAGGTTGCACCAGAAATCACATGCAGTTGAGTATTTTTCTTAAGCTGATACCACAGTCCATCGTTGCCGTTACCACGCGCCGTCGTACTTCCCATCGAACCAGTAAGATACATTGGGTTCACGCCTGCCGTTCCCAATGACTGTTCGTAATTATAGTAATAATGCAGGGGAATCTCAGCCACTGCTAGCTTCAACATCCCTTCGTAAAAATCGCGGGCGCTCTCAATATCTGAAACCATCACAGTATGAACCTTGGGAGCGCTCGTCAGGAAAAGCCACATTGCTACAGCGTATGCGCCGAGCAACATCACCATGATGCCTTGAGTTGAGAATAAACTATCCATAGATTAAAAAGACTAACGCAACGGGCTGAGTTACAGAATCAGTCCACTTATTCTATCAATACGATTCTGAAACCATCCGCAAGCTTTAGAAAATCACAATTTTTTTGGGCGATCGACCTCTAAAAAAACGTGCCATTTTCGATTCAGCCTGTATATAGTTATTAATCCGACCTTGACATTCTTATGAAAGCTGTAGCGGTTCCAACTTTTCCAGAAGCAAATCATCCAATCGTTAAAGCATTGTTTCATCACAGCGATCAGGAATTGCTGACCTTGTTTCAGCGCTATCCTGACTCTGGGCAATTCTTTACAGCGCTGTTTTGTCGCTACAGTCCCATGGTTTATGCCTTAATTCAGCGCTCCGCCCGCTCGCCTGTGCAAGCTGAGTATCTCTTGGCATTGATTTGGCGACATGTCTTTCACGAATTGGCAGGCGTTGATTTGCGAGTGTTTAGCCAAAGTGGCTCAACCTTTCAAACTTGGCTTTTAGCTGTGACGGCATCGGGGATGAACGAAGCAGAATTGCCGCCTGTTGAGGAAATTCATTATGACATTCGACGGGTTTCTCCGCCATTTTGGTGTTATCTCGATCGTGCTTTAGAACAGTTGCCACCTTTGACACGTTTGACGATCGTCATGGCTCAAACCTTTCACTGGGGAGAAACTCGAATTGCTGCGTATTTGCAAGCCGAGGGTGAACAAATTGATGCGGAGCAAGTCAAAGCACATTTGCAGGCAGGCTACAAAGCTTTAGAGAAACTTTTGCCGGATGACATTAGAACGATCTATCTGGGTGGGAATGCTTTAGATCAAGAATCGGTTTCCGAATTGGAGGCTGATTTCGATCCAAGCCTAGAAGAAATTGAATTTTTCTAATGTTGAAACTCGTCCCCTCGATCGCGCTCAGCCTCTTGGTCAGTAGCGCTCTGGCTGCTCCTAGCTTCGCGTCTTCACTCAATCACCAGTTGCGTGTTCAGTACAATAACGGCACGCAAGGCAGTACGCGACAAACCGCCGATCGCATCGTGGAATCTGGAATTCAAGCGCAACGAAGCGGTTTACTCGATCAAGCGATCGCGGATTGGAATCGCGCTCTTGACCTCTATCAACAAATTGGCGAAATCCCAGCGCAGGGGCGGGTCTATGATTTGCTCGGCATGACCTATATCCAACTCAATCAATTGAACAATGCTGAGAATGCCTTCCGCCGCAGTTTGGGTGCAGCCCGCGATGAAGGCAATACGATTCGGCAAATCTACGGCTATAACAATGTCGGACAAGTGATTCTGCAACGTGGGCAAACCGTTGAAGCCGCGAATTCTTTTGCAGAAGGTGTGAGAATCGCTCGCCAAGCGAAACATGATGCAGGACTGGGATTATCGCTGAGCAATTTGGGATTAGCAACTTATGCCCAAGGGCGATATCAAGCCGCGATCGCATTTCTCGAAGAAGCCCGCAAGTTCCGAGATCAGGCAAAAGATCCCATTGGTGCAGCGAATACTTTGAATAACTTAGGCGATGCCTATCGGGCGGTTGGATCTTTTGCGCTCGCTTATGCAGCCCACGATCGCGCGATGACGCTCGCACAGACAGGAAGCGACCAAGCGGCTCAATTTCGAGCGTTTGATGGCATGATGCTCGCAAATCGAGGCATGGGTCAAGAGAATCGCTTCACCGAGATGCTGAATCAGCGTTTAGCAATGGCAAATCGGAGTAACGACGCTTGGCAAATGCTGAACTCTTTGAAAATGGTGGCGCAGCATCAACAGCAGCAGGGCAAACTCACTGCGGCTGAGGGCTATTATCAGCAAGCTTATTCGGTGGCTCAGAGATTGAATGCAGCCCGGGAACAGACCTTTTTGAGAGAACAACTCGGGTTTTTGCGATCGCGCAAATTCCGTTGGCAAGCGCGATAAGACACATCAGGAAGTCTTAACCCCGTGGACTTTTCCATTCGGCATAATTGCGCCCTGAAGATTTGCTCCCGTGAGTTTCACCATGACTCGATCTTCAAAGCCAACTTTCGCACCCTCTAAATTCGCGCCCCGCAGGTCTGCCCCACTTAAATCCGCGCCGATTAGATTCGCCTCCCGCAGATCTGCCCCACACAAATTTGCTTCCAGCAAATTCGCACGGAACAAATTCGCTTTCTCTAATTTCGCACCTTCCAAGTTTGCCTTGTGCATAAACGCATCACTGAGATCGGCACGCGTTAAATTCGCACGACTCAAGTTATAGCCAGACAAATCTTTCTCTTTTAAGTTCTGTCCGCTCAAATCTTTCCCCGTCATATCTGTCATGTGGGGACGTGCGGGCGTTTTGGGAGGCTGGTGATATTCAGCGCGATAGTGGGATTGACGATAATAGTTTTGATCATTCGTCGATTTATGCGGATTCGCATCAGCCGATTTTGCCTGTTCAGAGCGATTGGCATCCGAAGTCTGATGATAATTTGGACGGGGATAAGGCTGATAGGTTTGGTAATTTGGGCGTGAATTCGCGGTGTGCTTTTCCGAATGTCCGTTATTTGAGTGCCCGCTATTTGAGTGCCCGTTATTTGAGTGCCCGCTAGTCGAATGCCCATTGGTCGAATGCCCATTGGTTTGCCGTCCACTGGAGGTCTGCCCACTGTGGTAGCCCGTCGAAGATTGGGTCGGAGGACGGTAATAGTAGGACTGATAATAAGTTTGCTGCGCAGGCTTAGGTTGAGCCGCTGCAGGTTTTGGAGTTGCGCCGTTTTTATGGTGCGATCGCAAGGTATCTCGTGCCTGATTCAATTCCTTGATTTTCGCTTCGGCTTTTTGCACTAAGCGGGGATTATCCTTGGGGATACGGTCAGGATGCCAAATAAACACTAAGTCCTTATAAGCTTGGGTCACCTCTTCCATCGATGCCCCAGGCTCTAATCCTAATAGTTGATAGCAGCGTTCTAGCTCACCCATCTACTTCACCATCCCGCTTCGACCGATAGCCAACTGTGATTACTCACTCACTCATTCTCCAATGAAGAATGAAGTAGAAAGCTTGCTTTGATTCAGTGTAAACGGTTCTTCGGTCGCCTGTCTCGGAATAAAGAGTGATTTAATCTCGTTAACCCATTGATTAAATTTATAAATAGCCGGGAAAAAGAGAAACAAGGCTCAGACCTTATATGCAGAGCCTTGTTTCCCCAGCTTGAGATGGAACCGAAACCTAACGGAAAATCCCAAAGATACCAAGTGCCGGCCCTAAGAAACTGCCAATTCCTTCAGCGACACTTTGAAGTCCAGTCTTACCGACCACGATCGTATCTCCGGCTTGCAGAGGAGGATTCTTTGCTTGATCAATGCCGCGGGAGAAATCGATATCGACCCGACGACGATCAACTGCTCCATTCGGCTGAAGGCGAATAAATTCAACCGAACTCTTACGCGCTCCCCGAGCAAAGCCACCTGCCGCAAGAAGGGCTTGGTTCATCGTCGTGTAAGGTGGAACCTGAACTGCACCAGGTTTTTCTACTTGCCCGACCACATTGACCGTGATCAGTTCAGGCGAGATGACCCCACGACCCATAATCGCGGCATCTTCTGGAGTAATCGAAGCAGTTGCCAGAGGCACAATGACGCGATCGCCTTCTTGCAAGATGATGTCCTGCTTGCCGTCGCCCTCTCTCAACAAGCTCATCAAATTCACTTTGATGGTTTGTTCGGCTCCGTTGGCAACCGTCCGCCGCACTTCAATATCGCGAATGTTGGCTCGCTGAGTGATACCGCCTGCTTGTTGCAGTGCTCGGGTAACAGTGGGTGCTCTCAGGCGCTGTGCTGCTGTGGTGGCTCCAGGAGCAGGGGTTGTCGCACCTGTATCGGAGACCGCGATTGTTTCACCGCGCACGGTTTGAGGTCCAGGACGATTCACTTCCCCGGCAACAATAATGCTGATTGGTCGATCGAAGCTTGCGCCTAAACTAGAGTTTGCCAGTTCACTCGATTGATCAAAATTTAGCGCGGCCGCTGCAGGCACATAGACACTGTCCCCGTCGCGCAACTGCACGTCTTGACCTAAATCACCACCTCTCAAGAGTTTGGCTAAATCAACCTTGAAGGTCTGTGTTCCACCGCCACCGGGGCGACGACGCACGATCTCGACTTGCTTGAGATCTGCTGACTGCTTGATTCCACCTGCCATCTGCACCATGCGGCTCAGGGTGGGAATACCAACATCCCCCAGCGTCGTAGTGTAGGTTCCTGGGCGTGCCACTTCGCCGGATACTGCCACCTGAATGGGACGAGCAGTCAACAAGCTGACGGTAATCACGGGACGAGTCAGATATTCGCTGTAGCGTCGTGCCAGCGTATCAGATGCCTGCCGCATCGTTAATCCTTGCACCACGACTCCACCTGCTAGCGGCAAGTTGATCGAGCCATCCGACATGACTTGATATTCGCCGCTATATTCTGGGACACCGAAGATATCGATCTTCACTCTGTCACCGGAGCCAAGTAAGTACCCTTCATCTACTCGAACCGGAGCCGGACTCGCAGCCGCTGGGGCAGGTCGAGTGGGCGCAGTCTGGGCGATTGCAGGAGTCGCGATCGCGGTCAATCCGAGTAGTGTTGCCATCATCAGCGGGTTAGGCTGAGCCTTTTTCCAATCCATAGATCTGATAAATCTCCTAAGCACAAACAGTCCGAGTCAGTTCTGCGATCGCACTTTGATACACCCCAAGCGTTTCCTGATGAACACGTTCCACCCGTAACCAATCTAAATTGGTTTGGGCACGCTGCTTCCAATCTTCTAATTCATCTCGCCGAGTCAACAGCCCGGAAAGTGTCTTAGAAAGAACGGTGATGTCTTTGGGTGGGATGAGTTTTCCGGCGCTTCCACCGTCGAGGACTTCTGGAATGCCATCGACATTGGAGGCGACGATCGCACATCCAGCTTCCCGTGCCTCAGAGAGCACTAACCCAAAAGGTTCTCGGCGAGAGGCGAGTACAAACACATCCGTTGCAAGCAGATATCGCTGCGGTTCCGCTTGGAAACCCTCAAAGTGAATCCGTTTCCGGTGAGGACTTTTCCTGGCTCGACGCTCGAACGCCGCCCGTTGCGGACCATTTCCTACTAAATATAAGTGGGCGGTTGGATGTTCGTCAGCTATCTGCACAAAGGCTTCAAGTAAGTCTTCAATTCCTTTGCGGTGATAGAGTCCGGCGATAGTTGTGATGGCAGGACGCTCTAACAATAAGGGTTTGACCCGATCCAGGGGGGTCTGTCTCAGACTGCCAATCGTTCCATTCGGCACCACATGGAGTTTCCGTACTGGAATACCCCGATGTTGCATTGATCGCGCAACTGCTTGGCTGACTGCAATGACCCGATCGGCAACTCCCATCAAAACTGCATGAAATTGCCATTCATTGTGGACGGTTGAAACCAAAGCATAATCGGCATTTCCACGCAAAGCTTTCCCTAAAATCACGCCAGTCATCATGTGGGCATGGACAATATTCGGTGAAAATTCTTGCGTAATTTTTCTAAATTTCTTGGTAGCGTTTAATACTTCTATCGGAGAGCGAGAAACTTTTAGCGGGAAATGCTGGATTTGAAATTGCTTCATCAAACATTCATATTCACCGCCCGCCGAAGCGATCGCGACCTCAAAACCTGCTTGAGCTTGAGCACATGCGAGGTCGATTGCAGCATTGACAATCCCGTTTCCAATATTTTGAGCGTGGTTAAGGATGTGAAGAATCCGCATCTAAGCTAGTCTGCAACAGGGTTTCCACAAATGTGAGGTATTGATCGACGATGCGATCGCGCTCAAAGTCTAGAGAGCGCTGTTTGAGAAGCGTCGAATCGATCGACCTATCCAGCGTGTCCAGAATCGCGGTTGCCATTTCTGCCGGATCAGCAATTTTTACTAGCTTACCGTATTTTCCCGCTGCTAGAGTTTCCGCAGGTCCGCTGGGACAGTCTGTTGCCACGATCGGAACACCGCAAGCGAGGGCTTCTGCCACAACATTTCCAAAGCCTTCAAATTTCGAGGACAAAACAAATACAGCTGATGCTGCCATGTAGGCGTAGGGATTTTCCACAAATCCGGGCAAGGCGACGTCTTGTTCGAGTCCGAGTTGCCGAATTCGTTCCTCCAATAGAGCACGCTGTTCGCCTTCACCCAGAATCATCAAGCGTGCGGGACGAGTCACCCGAACTTGAGCAAAAGCTTCGATTAACGTGAAAAAATCTTTTTGGCTGACCAATCGTCCGACTCCCAAAATCACAGGAGGTTCTCCAGGCTGAAACCAAGGGTGATCGATCGGTTCTTGGCTTTTCTGAAATACATCGGGCGTGACCACCGGATTGTAGATGACTTGAATTTGTTCGACTGGAACTTGGGTAAGTTCAGCAACATCCTTTGCAGTTCCTAAAGAAGCAGCGACGATCGCATCGGATTTGGGATAGAGCCAGCGCACCATGCGCGATCGCACTTTGCCAAAGGTTGCACCTTGATGATTTCTAAACTGTTCAGATAAATAAGTCTGGACACACATCACAATTCGAGTCGGAGCCTTACCGCGCGCACATAACGCTGAACTTAAGATATCTAATGCAGAGAATAGAACGGCAGGTTGTTCGATTTGCAGATATCGACGCAGTGCCAAGGTTTTTGTAATCAGAACGGGAAATTTTGCCTTCAAATCAACGATGCGAACTTCGGGCGGAACGAGATCGAGATAGGCTCCTCTAGCTTCTGCCAAAACTAAATCAACTTTCCAGCCTCGCTTAGCGAAACCAATCGCGAGATAAAGCATGGCACGCTCAGCTCCGCCCCCATCCAGAGCCGGTAAAAATATGCTGAGTAAAGGTCTGGGAGTAGACATGCTGTTTTACAGAACGGCGGTTGATAGCATGAAGGAAGTTTTCTGCAAGGTCATCTCTCCATAGTTTGAAATTACAGTGATGCAAAACGAACTACAACCGAGCTTGAAGATGCTGCTGAATTTGAGCGTTCGTTTCTGTCAGGCGGAATTTCTGGCTGGCTTGATGTTGAGCCTTTGCCGCGATTCGAGCAGCTTCAGTCGAGTTTTGGCGACAGTGCTCGATCACACGTGCTAATTCTTTCGCATCGCCTGGAGAAGTAAGCCATCCTGTGGTTCCGGAATCAATCAGTTCTGTGGCTGCTCCTGCTTTGGCTGCGATCGTCGGTATGCCACAAAGCATAGCTTCCACAATCACTCGTCCAAAGGGTTCTGCTGCGATCGAGGTATGCGCGATCACATCACAAGATTTCATTAGTGCCGTCACGTCATTGCGAAACCCGAGAAATTTGACGCGATCGTGCAGTTGAAATTGCTGCACCTGATTTTGTAATTGTTGAACGTAATCTTGTTCGCCAAACAATGCATCACCGACAAAAATTGCGCTCACGCTTTCGTCACAGTACTGCAACGCTTCGAGTAATACATGTTGCCCTTTCCAGGGTGATAAGCGGCTGAAGTGCCCAACGACGAAGCGCCCTTCTAATTCTTCTAATCCAATTGGCGATCGCACATCAGTCTGATAAGGCTCCAGCGCGAATCCGTTGTAAACAACTTCAACTAGATCGGGATTTCCACCTGCTTCGATGAATGCAGTTCGACTCGCTTGAGAATTTGCAATCACCAGCTTGGCGCGATTTGCCATCAGAATTGCCAAGCGTCGATTCGTTTTGCTGAAATGCTCAGGAGAAAGAATATCGTGCAGGTGATACACCAAAGGTCGGTTTGACAAGGCACTCGCGATCGCACCAACAACTAAAGCTTTTTGCGTATTCGCATAGATTGCATCATAGCTACGACCGAGGGTAGCAACACGCATTGCTAAAGGAATTAATTGTCCCAAACCCAGGAAACCTGCGATCGCGCCGCTTGATTTACGTACAGCAATCGACTTTTTCGCTAAAACTTGAACCGGAATCTGCTCTTGCTCAAGCCGTTCTCGGAAGTCACCATCTTCAAACAACCCAACCAAGCAAGAATCTCGATACGCTCTTGCAATATCAAGTAGGCACAGTTCTGCACCTCCAGATTTACCTGTCTGGTCTAAAAATAAGAGTCTTTTCACGCCACAACCTGAGAAACCTACCTTTCGGATGAGTCTAACCAGTTGTAGATTCGGTCGAGCTGTTCGATCGTAACGAGACCATACTGCCAGAGAATCATCGGCAGAGGTCCTGGATTTTGTTCACGGTAGCGCAATGCCAGCGCGATCGAAGAAGTAGATAGCGACAGTTCTTCTTGTAAAAACCGGATGAACTTGGAATGGGTTGCAGTCAACATCAGACAAATACCTCTGGAGTAGACGGGTTTTACACAGGGTCAAGTGAATCTAATTATGGAAAAGCCAAGCTAGCTTGACCTATGAGAGTAGCCAGTGTACGAAGTGGTCAGTACAGTTGAGAAATACTGAACACATCGTTTCCATTAAGTTTGTCAGTCCGAGTATCAAGGCAATTCTGAGTTGGAATCAGCAGATCTTAAGGTTTTCTTACTTTTATTAGATAGAAGCTGCGTAAAAGTTTCGCAGATTCAAGCTAAATAGCGCAAGCTCAAGCTGCCACAAGAACAGGCTTCTAGCGTAAATCAAGATAGCGGAAAGTGTCTCTATCTGAAGTTAGGTTGCCTGCTGTCACGCAGATCGTTATGTTCATTCATTTATAAACAAGGTTTACAACAAATGTTAACGAGATGAGTGTAATGCCACATCCTCGAACCCTTTCGTTTCTTCCAGAAGAGTTAAGAATTAGCCTTAGTAGTTTAAGAGATTGTGACAAGCATTGCTATTTTTTAAGCGATTTAATAAAAATGCGATCGCCCACTTTTAGCCCCAATTCAGCGGCTCGTCCTGCTCGTAGCTCGATCACTTGATCAATATCGATTGTCGGTGATCCATAAGTTGGACAGGGATCAGCTTTACAAGGCGGAACATTTTCAGAGATAAATCGAATTGTGCCATCTCGCACGAACAGCATATCTAAAGGAATGAGCGTATTCTTCATCCAGAATTGGGCGGGGCGAGCTGGCTTGAAGGGAAAAAGCATGCCGCGATCGTCTGCCAAACTGGTGCGATACATCAACCCCATCGCTTGTTCTGCGGGGGTTCGGGCAACTTCGAGTTGAATGGTTTGATCTGCAACTTGAAAAAATGCGGAGAGCGGCAAGACTTGCCCCAGAGGCGCAGCGGGCGAACTGCTGCGCGGCAATTCAGTGGGTGAGGGTTTTGCTTGTGTTGTGGTGGAACAGCTTGCCAGCAACACAAGCAAACTTAACCAGGCAAAAAATCGATTTTTCATGACTCTCGTAAAACGTAGCCGACTCCACGAACGGTTTGAATGAGGCGCTTTTCACCCTCGTCTTCAATCTTGAGCCGCAAATACCGAATGTAGACTTCGATGACATTGGATTCGCCAACAAAGTCATAGCCCCAAACGTTCTCTAAAATTTGCTCACGGGTCAGAACTTCGCGCGGATGCTCCATCAAGTATTTGAGCAATTCATACTCTTTCATTGTTAAGTCGATCGCTCGACCATTTCGCAACGCCTGACGAGTCGCTAAATCTAGAACCAAGTCGCCAAACTTCAGTTGCTCAGTACTCGGAATATCAGGCTTGAGATAAAGTTTCACCAGTTTGAGAAATTCCTCACTCCGGTAAGGCTTGAGAAAATAATCGTCGGCTCCGGCTTCGATACACGCGACGCGATCTTCAACGGCATCGCGTGCCATCAAGAGCAAGACTGGGATTCGAGTACCACTGGTTCGGAGATTGTGACAAAACGAGAGTCCAGAATCGCCATCGAGTAAACGATCGACAACGATCAGCGCGGGATGTTTCTCGATCGCTTGTCTTAATCCCATATGCGCATCATGAGCCACGATCGTTTCATAGCCCGATTCTTGCAAATCCAAACTCACATGATTTGCTAGTGCTGCATCAGTTTCGACAATCAAAACGCACGGAGTCACATCGGCAATACTCATTCCGCAGAGCCTCGCATGGAAATTCAGCCTATTCTAACCATAGACGGCAATTTTGGGAAAAGTGCCCCAATTAAATAATTAAATAACGTCCTCAACCTTTAAGTCGGCTTGGCAACATGAGCTACGCCCCAACCCAGTTTCTCTCGTAAAACACTGAAAAATTCAGGCGGCCGGAGCCGGACAAATCGGGCAGGATAGGGGGCTTTTTTCACGCAAACATGATCGTCTGGCAAAACATACGAGCCAGCATTGCCATCAGCAGTCAGAACGAGGCGATGCGGAATTGCTGGATAGATTGTGACCGGATCGCGATTGGGAAATACGAGCGATCGCGAAGCTAAAGAATGTGGGCAGATTGGAACCAGAATCATCACGGGAATGCCGGGAACAATCACAGGCCCACCTGCCGATAAAGCATACGCCGTTGAGCCAGTTGGCGTGGACACAATAATTCCATCTGCACCAATATCGACGCGATTGTGTCGCCCGACGCTGATCTCAAAATGGCACATGCTGGTCAAAGGTTCACGATGCAGCACCATCTCATTCAGACATAGGGCTTCCCAAAGCATGGCCTCCTCTCGAATGATTTGCACATGCAGCATGGTGCGCTCTTCGATTTCGTAGTCTTCAGAGAGCAGCGCGTCGAGCGCGGCTGGCAATTGATTCAATAAAATCTCGGTCAAAAATCCCAAGTGCCCCGTGTTGACCGCCAACAGTGGAATGTTGCAGGGTGCAACCTGACGAAATGCAGACAAAACTGTGCCATCGCCACCTAAGACGATCGCGAATTTCATTTCAGAATCGAACCCAGGCGGAACCAAGCGATCGATCGGGGTGTGACAAATTGGACTTTCAGGTGAAGCATATCCGAGGATTCCGCCTGCACCCGTTGCCAATGCCACATCCCAGCCTAGCGAAGTCAGCTTCGCTTCGAGATCGGTCGCAACTTGACAAGCGATCGGCTTGTCATCGTTGTAGATAATGCCAGCTTTCGGCACGCGCAAAACCCTGTGAAATGGTGATGAATTCTAATTCTAAAAGCGGGGATACGCTTTTTTTGTACGCTCTTTCTTTTTCTTGGCTTGCTCTTGGGCGTATTCGACTTCCTTCAGCTTCTTCAAAATGCGGCTGAAATACTCTTGCAGATAGGATTCTAGCGTCGTCATTTCTTGAGGATCTAATCCCAAAACTTCGTACGTTTCATCCATTGAAGCCGTTAACGGTCTGCCTGTTGCCACGACTTCCGTAAACGCTAAGCGATCGGCAATATTCCAAGTCCACTGAAAGAATTGAGCAATCCGCCGCGAGATCCGCACAACTGCGATCGGCGTTTTAGTCACTTTTGCCTGTTTGCCGGACAGCCGCTCACAAACTTTAATAATTTCGTCCGCGCTCCAGGCTTTTGAACCGACAACCGGAAGGGTTTTGCCAATTGATTCTGGGACTTTTAAGGCTTGAACCGCGAATTTTGCAATATCGATCGTGTCCATATAAGCCGTGGGAGCAGTATTCCCCATCACCCATACGCTTTGCCCTTCTAAAATCGGGATAGCGTATTGTCCGATTAAGCCTTGTAAGAATCCGCAAGGGCGAAGAATTGTGTAGCTTAATCCTGATTCTGCTAAGAATTTCTCAAGGCAAGTCTTAATTTCCATCAGAGGAACCTTGGGAAATTTCTCTGCATCCAGAATCGAAAAGAAGATATATCGCTCAATTCCCGCTTTCTTCGCGGCTTGAATCAGATTGACCTTGCCTGTCCAATCGACTTCTTTGATACTGAGCGAATCGGTTGCTCGTGCAGTTGCAGCATCAATAATCGCTGTCACACCCTCTAGCGCTGCCGGAAGCGTCTCTGGATAACAGAGATTTCCGGTCACGAGTTCGGCTCCCCATTCTTTTAGAAAAGCAGCTTTGCGGGGGCTACGTACCAAACAGCGAACTTTGTATCCCTCATCTAGGGCGCGCCGAGTGATCTGCCTTCCTAAAGTGCCAGTCGCACCTACTATCAATACGCTCATGAGGAGTTATGTGACAAATTGTTAACTTTTCGATAAATTCTATCAGAAATCTTGGCGTTGAGTCGCGCAAAGCAAGAACGAATTCCAGATCCCCAGTCGAACATCCCTCATCGTAACCTGGATTAAGGGATGTAACCTGACTCCGTACGCTACGCTAAATAAAGCGATCGCTCAACCTTGTAACTGAATATGGCAAACCCTAATCCGGCTGAAACTGAGCAATGTGCGGTTCAGCATCCTGTGAATTTAAATAATATTCGCTTTCTCCACCGGGACTTACTGAGTGTAGAGAAGTCTCAGCGCATGGCGGAGTTTTTCAGTTTGCTAGGCGATGCAAACCGCCTTAGAATTCTCTCGGCACTGGCAGTTCAGGAATTATGCGTGTGTGATTTGGCAGCAGCCGTCAAAATGTCGGAATCGGCGGTATCGCATCAACTCCGAGCGCTGCGATCGATGCGCTTAGTGGGCTATCGCAAACAAGGGCGGAATGTTTTTTACTCGCTCAAAGATCATCACGTTCTCAATCTTTATCGCGAGGTTGCTGAACATTTAGACGAAGAAGAGTGAAGGATTTCCCCCACTCTCGCGTTTGATTTCTATTCTTCTCCACCTTGGAGTTTGAGGAGTAAGAAACCGAGCGACAACCCAACTAAGATTAGGGTGGACGCTAAAAATGCAGTGTTAAAAATTTCGCCAGCCATTGTTTGAATTCTCCTCTTAAACAGCAATTAGGTGGGTCATCTCTAAGTATTGTAAAGCAGTTCAGTCACGCCTTAGAACCCAATGCCACGTTTAGTTATTTCCATGGGCGACCCTGCCGGAATCGGTACAGAGGTCATCCTCAAAGCTTTAGCCGATCCAGCCATTTCACAACAAGCCGAAATTACGATCGCTGGAAATCGCAATATTCTCCTCGAAACGTACGATCGCTTAGACTACGATCGCTTAGACAGCGCCGCGAATCCTGAGAATCTCAACCTGATTCACATCGAAACTCCCGGTTCAATCACACTTGGAACCGGAAATGCAGCCAGTGGTGAAGCCGGATTTCGATATTTGGAAACGGCGATCGACCGCACTTTAAGCGGCGAGTTTGATGTGATCGTGACCGCTCCGATTGCAAAATCCGCCTGGAAAGCCGCAGGTCACATTTACCCAGGACAGACAGAACTTTTAGCAGAAAAAGCGGGTGTGAATCGATTCGGCATGATGTTTGTTGCGCGATCGCCACATACCGACTGGGAACTTCGCGCTCTGTTGGCAACCACGCACATTCCTTTATCCCAAGTACCGGAGAAATTAACCCGAGAAGTTTTAACGCTCAAATTGGACTTGTTGATTGAATCGCTGCAAGATTCGTTTGGGATCACTCAGCCACGAATTGCGATCGCCGGGTTAAATCCCCACAGCGGCGAGCAGGGGCAACTAGGACGCGAAGAAATCGACTGGATATCCGATTGGCTTGCAGCAATGCGGCAACGCTTCCCACAGGCTCAACTCGATGGATTATTGCCACCAGATACGATGTGGGTGAAACCGGGTCAGGCTTGGTTTGGGTTGGGACAGGTCAACGCTCACGATGGATATCTAGCGCTCTATCATGACCAGGGGTTGATCCCGGTGAAACTGATGGCATTCGATCGAGCCGTCAACACCTCGATCGGGCTGCCATTTATTCGGACATCACCGGATCACGGGACTGCCTTTGACATCGCAGGCAAAGGCATTGCAGATGCCACCAGTATGAAAGCCGCGATCGAGTTCGCAATTAGACTTGCAAAACGTAAAGCATTGTCTCAATCCATGAAGGGAATCTAAGCCAAAAACAGTTATCTGCAACACAATCCGTCAAACCCGCGTTCAGCAAAGCCTTTGAGCTGAATTTTGTAGGGGTAACATGGCTAAACAATGTCAGAATCTCATAACTTTAGAGACACTTCGTAAACTTTTGACCCCAAAATGAGTTAGAAAATAGAGAGAATTCAGTATATCTCACTACAGATTTCAGCCGTTTTGAGGAGAGTAATGGCTGATTGTATTGAGGATTGATGTTCCGAACTTTTGCTACTTGGTTTGTCCCCCAAATAGATTTCAATCTTCGATCCCAGATTTCTCAGGAAGGTAGACCCATGCTTCAGACAGCACAGTACTCGCTTTGCATGATTCAAGACGAGGTACGTCAACTTATCGATCGAGGTGTTGTGAGCCGCCACCAGCCCATTTACACCCTTTGCAAGCACATTCCGGCGCGTGAATGGGTACGTTTTGAAACTGAGTTAGAGCGGTTCGACTTCTTGCTGCGTGACCGAATTGGCGATTTGATGGCTCAGGAGTGTTGGGATAACGATTAGGGCGATGGAGAGATCAGGAACAAAAGCGGGTTCCATTTCTCTCCATCCTCTGTCTTTCTAACTTCGACTACCTGAAAACACTTTTTCTGCATCTCCGGTCATATAAATTCGACCATCGGCTGCCCATTCAATGTCGAGACATCCACCCGGTAATTCAATCGTTGCGCGTCGATCGCATTTCTCATTGAGAACCCCTGCGACCAAAGACGCACAAGCCCCCGTGCCACACGCCAGCGTGATTCCGGCTCCTCTCTCCCAAACTCGCATTTTTAGGTAGTCCGATCGGACGACTTCAATGAACTCCGTATTGGTGCGTTGTGGAAACACTGGATGGTGTTCAAACAGCGGACCAATTTTCTCTAACTCGATCGCAGCAACGTCATCAACGAATGTGATGCAATGTGGGTTTCCCATACTCACACAAGTCACATTCCAGGATTTTCCTGCGACTTCCAACGGCTGATCAATTACCTTCTCACCAGTTAAGGTGGTTGGAATTTCACTTGCCAAGAGACGGGGTTCACCCATGTCTACGGTAATTTGACCATTGGATTCAAACTTCGGCGTTATTATACCTGCCAAAGTTTGAATGCGATATTTTTCTTGAAATTTTCCAGTCTCAGCCGTTTCTAGATCGGCGAGGAATCTTGCCATACAGCGAATGCCATTGCCACACATCTCTGGCTCAGAGCCATCTGAGTTGAAGATCCGCATCGTGTAGTCTGTGCCATCTTGACCGGGAAGTGCAAAAATGACTCCATCTGCTCCGATGCCAAAATGTCGATCGCACCATGCGATCGCTTGATCCGGCGTTAGTTTTGGTTCTGTCGAAGCCCGATTGTCAATCAAAATAAAGTCGTTTCCAAGCCCGTGATACTTTGTAAATTCGATCGCCATAGTGCAAGACTGTATAGGATGTGGTGAATTGAGGCACTCTAGTAAATTAGAACGATTTCGATCGAGGACTTTTCCCCAATGAGTATTGAACTAGATACCGGATTGCCAAGTACTCGTCAGATTCAGACGATTATTCGTGAAGAAAAAGAAGTTGAGATGAAACTTTCTACCGGAGATTTACTCACGGGAAAGGTTCGCTGGCAAGACCCTCATTGTATCTGCATCATGGATCACTACGACCAGCCCACGATCGTCTGGCGACAGTCGATCGTATTTGTGAAGCCAAAAATGTGATTTCAGGTTAATTTGCAACCCTTCAACCCGCAATCTCAGCGGGTTTTGTTTTTAGAAAATGTTAGATTTTTCGTCGCACTTGTCTGCTCTGAATTGAATATCAAAGCGGGAAAGCATCGAAGCCACCTTAACTTTCTACTTCAGAGATTGAAGTCGTGATTAAAGGCACTTCCGTTTTTGGGGCAAGGGATTCTTGAGCTTGGGTCAGGGCATGAAATCCGCCACAGAGTAATAAGCGATCGCCATTCTGAATCTCTGCGTCAGGTTCGGGGAATCGAATCAATTTTCCATCGCGTCGAATCGTCTGAATTGTGATTTTATAGCGCTGCTGAAGTTCAAGTTCTAAGAGCGTTTTACCGATCAAAGGGCTTTCTGAAGGCACTTGTAGCCACTGGCAAGAAGAATTCGTCGAAGGCACTGCTGCTTCGCCTCTTGCCAGTTGGTCAAATGCAGCAACTTCATCGGTTTCACCGACGATCAATAAGCGATCGCCTTGTTCCAACGTCGTCAAACTCTCTGGATAATCGATCGTCAACCCACCCGCGCGACGAATTGCCATCACAGACACACCCGTTAAACGGCGAATATCCGTTTCTTCGATCGACATTCCCAGTAATGGAGACTCTTCTGGCAACGCATACCAGCGACTATTCATTTCACCTGTGACCGCTTTAAGGTCTCGCGAGATTTCCTCAGAAGCTTGGTCTGGGCGAAACTCTAAATAATGAGAATTGCGAATCATCTGCACTTCTCGTTGTACTGCGGGACTTGGGATGCCAATTCCTGCCAGCAAATGAGCCGAAAGCTCTAAACTCGTCTCAAATTCAGGCTGGACGACTTCGCGCGCTCCAAGCTGATAGAGCAATTCGATGTCTTTGTCTTTGTTAGCTCTGACCACTAAATCTAAATCTGGGGAAATTTCCAGCGATCGCTTCACGCACAATCTTGTGCTCATCGGATCAGGAAGTGCGATCGCCATGCCTTTCGCCTCTGCAACTCCTGCTTTTTCTAAAACATAGGAACTTGCAGCATTGCCGTAAATATAGGGAATTCCAGCGTCTCGAACTTTCTGAATTTGAGACTCGGATTGATCAATCACCAGAACCGGATGATTGCGATCGCGCAACAATCGCACAATATTTCGTCCAATTCGACCGTATCCACAAACAATGAAATGATCTTTGATCGGCAGATCCTCAGAAATCGCTAACGGTTCATCAGATTGTTCTAAGAATTTAGCCAACCAGGGGATCGATTCGCCCCAAGCAAATAATTTTGGAACGAGTCTCAATACAAATGGAGTCACAACCAAAGTCACCGCCGTCGTTCCCAAAATGAGAAGGTAAACTCGACGCGAAACTAATCCTAATGTCTGTCCTTCACTCGCCAAAACAAATGAAAACTCTCCAATTTGAGCCAGTCCCAACCCTGCAATCAAAGCGGTTTTCAAGGGATATCGAAAAATTCGCACCAGCGGCGTAACGATTAAGAATTTGCCAATGAAAACAAGGGTGACTAAACCGAGAATCAATTCCAAGTTATTCCAGAGGAAGACGGGATCAATCAACATCCCGATCGACGCAAAGAACAACGACGCAAAAATATCGCGCAGGGGTTCTACATAAGTCAGCGTTTGATCTGCGTATTCCGCATCTGAAATCATCAAGCCTGCGACAAAGGCTCCCATCTCGATCGATAGACCCAAATGCTCAGTTAATAAAGCAATACCTAAACAGAGCGCAACCACTCCCAGCAAAAATAATTCGCGGCTCTCAGTTTTTGCCAGTAATCTTAAAAGTCGTGGAATTACCCAAATCCCAGCGGCAACGGCTCCAAGTGCAAAGAGACCCGTTTGGAGAAGTGCCCACCCGATCGCTAAACCGACTTCTTCCGCTGGCTGATCTAACGCAGGTAATACCGCTAACATCAACCCCAACGCTAAATCCTGAACCACCAGAATCCCGAGCATCACTTGACCATGAGGCGTGCTGGTCTCGTTGCGCTCCATCAAACACTTAAGTACAACCGCCGTCGAAGACAGCGACAGAATCCCGCCTAGGAAGACTCCTTGAGGGGGAGATGTCACCCATCCCATTGCCAAAGAAACTAATGTCGTCACCAGAATCGTGAGCGCAATTTGCAAGCCCCCGCCCCCGAGACTAATCACTTTAACTTTTTTCAGTTCTGAAAATGAGAATTCGACCCCTAGCGCAAATAGCAAAAACGCCACCCCAAACTGGGCAAGCGTTTCGACCTGGATAATCTCTTTAATTAACCCCAAGCCAGTCGGACCAACAATCACCCCTGCCGCCAAATAGCCCAGCAACACAGGTTGTTTCAATAGTGCGGCGAATAATCCACCCGCTGCTGCTGCCGCTAATACTGAGACGAGATCAACGATTAAACGAAAGTCTTCTTGCACGAGCTTCCAGAATTATTAGAAAGTTTATGACAGCTTATTAATTTTACTTTACATTGAATCACCAGTTTGTAGGGGAACTGACGCAGAATCTAACTGAAACGCCCGACAATGGAGGTGATGCGGTAATCTATCTATATAGAGTGAGTACGATCGATATTGGATTGGGGGCAAGCTCCGCGCATTTTGCGTGATGTTTCGATTAATTTAATATCCTTGATCGTGCACTCTAACCTTCGTCTTCAGACCCGCTTTCAGTTCTGAGAAGCCCATTCATGACGATGCAGGCACACTCTAACCCAGCCACTGACCCCAAAGTGACACTCCAAATTTTGCTGTTCGTCGATCAACGACCCGCGTCCCGCGAACAGATCAGACAAATTCGCGGTTTTCTCAAAGACCGGAGCGCGGAATGTCCATTTGAATTAGAAGTTGTCGATGTCGGTGAGCAGCCTTATCTCGCTGAACATTTTCGCCTCATTGCTACACCTGCTCTAATCAAACTTCATCCAGAACCCCGTCAGACTTTAACTGGAAGTGATTTAATCGTTCAGCTGAAAAATTGGTGGTCGCGCTGGCAAAAATCGATCGAAGAGACTCTTCCTTCTGATTCTACTGAACCCTCTGCCTCTGTCGGCTATTCTGCGGAATTAATTAAACTTACTGATGAAGTTTTCCGGTTGCAGCGCGAGAACGAGAATCTCCAAGCGCAGCTTCAGTTTAAGGATCAAATTATTTCCATGCTGGCGCACGATTTGCGCAATCCGTTGACCGCCGCCTCAATTGCGATCGAAACCTTAGAAATTGCGTACAAACAAGCAGACGGGCAAACTTCTCGGCTCACTCCGCAAATGACTGCGAACCTGTTGAAGCATGGGCGCACTCAAATCCGGACGATCGACCGCATGATCACGGATATCCTGCAAGCGGCAAGAGGGACAAGTTCCGAGTTGCATATTCAACCTGAAAAAATTGATTTGAGAGCGCTTTGTGAGGATGTTTTAGCGGGACTCGGCGATCGCATGCAGTCTAAAAATCAGCAGATCGCAACAGATATGCCTTCGGATCTGCCGATCGTGTATGCCGATGGAGAGCGAATTCGGCAGGTGTTAGTCAATATTTTGGATAACGCCATTAAGTACACGCCGACTGGTGGCAAAATTCAGGTTTCGATTTTGCACCGCACTGCTCAGAAAGTGCAAGTCAGTATTTGTGATACAGGCCCTGGAGTACCGCCTGAAAATCGCGATCGCGTCTTCGAGGATCATTATCGGCTGCAACGCGATGAAGCTCAGGACGGATACGGCATTGGATTATCCTTATGCCAAAGGATTGTCAGAGCGCACTACGGGCAGATTTGGGTCGATTCGATCGCAAATCAAGGCAGTTGTTTTCACTTTACCCTGCCTATATTCCGCTCCTAGCCTGTGGAGAATACGGAGTTTTCAGTAGTTGTACTGAATGATCGTTTTTGAACCAACGAAGGTTCAAAAATCAATGTGCTTGAATGCTTGAATATGTAAGGATCTGAGCAAGAAAGATACTATTTCGGAGAATGCGATCTGAACCGAAAAAGCAGAATTTAAGAACCGAATCTTGCCTTATACAAAATCTTTAAACTCATGGTCTAAAACAACTCGTCTACTGAAGTGCGATCGATACTTGGCAACTCAGAAAAAACCAGGCTTAATTTCAGGCAATGTATTTTTAATTACATTAAATTTAGTTAAATACGTAGAGAACAAGATTGAGGGTTTCAAGGCGCATTCTCTAAAAACTGATTCGCTCTAGTTTTGCGAAGTCTACTCAGATCAGATCGAAATCAACCTAATCTGATATCGCTTAGATTTGTGCCATCCTTGCGTATAGGATTTAAGGATTGTAATACAGACTACAAGGGAATTTACTAGCTTCAGAAATTGAAATTACGGGTTGCTGAATCAGGGAGAACTTCATCAATGCATCACACAAATTTGAGATCAAAAAATCAAAGACGGACTCGATCAAAATTTTGCATTCAATCTTTCTGACTCTCCAATTCAAAGTGCCTGAAAGATTGGTGTTATTACGGTACTAATTCCAAAATCACTCCTCTATAACTGAGCATAAGCAGGATTTGAGAACGGCTGAGAAAATCAGGTTCACTTCTCAATGAAGCTGAGATATTGATGAATTTGATTCAGCGATATAGCTGATCTGACTAACTTCCTAAAAGTGCTAAGTTCAAGCAGTTAAAGGAACATCTACCAGATTGCTTCTAGATTAATTGCTGTTTCGGCGTGATTTCTTGAAGCACTCAACTTATCTGCATCTTTTTCGTGGCGATCTGCCAATCGAACAGCCTAATTCTGAAACCCTATCCAACTTAACCGCGTCATTGGGACTGCCTGCGTAGATGAATTACGATCCTTTAGAGTGTAAAGTCACAGCTCCAGCAGAGGTTGGAGTTTACGAGTGTGAGGTTCGACTGAAGTTTAGACTGATTGAAGAGAAGGGCGCTTTGAGCAACCCAGAGCAACTTCTAGAGTTTCTCTTAGATGCTTATTCCTGCGGAGCAGATGAATATTTAGAACCTCTGGATGTGGATGTAAAGGCAACGGAGATTTCTGAACTGGCGGCTTCTCCTCAGATGCGTCGCCGTCTCATGCGCCTTCGCAACTCGAAAGATTGAATCGTTCACAAATTGAATACTTCAAGAAAGGAGCCGACGACAATCCGTGGCTCCTTTTTTGCAGGGTGGCGCGATTAGGCGCACAATTAAGAAGTGAATTTGATAGGTTAGCAGCCTCATGACTCGCGGCTGCCATCTCCTAAATCCGCTATGTCACCTGCTTTCTCGTTGGGAAACTCGCTCGACGAAGTGACTGAATCATTTTGGGGAATTTGACGATCGAATTTGCGACTAATCTAGTGATTTTCTAAAACATCTATGAATTCGGCATTATCTGACGCTAAGAACTTAATTTCTGATTTGATGAGTCGCTACCGTCATCAGGTCGATTATTTGGCAATCCGACTCGAAGCGGCAGAAGGAACCGACATTTTATTGCGAGGTCATAAGATCGAAACGCTGAGTGAAGGAATTTCAATCGGGGGACAGGTTCGCGCTTGCTATAAAGGCGGTTGGGGGTTTTCGAGTTTTAATCAGTTGTCAAGTTTGAAAGAGCGCGTTGAAGATGCGATCGCTGCCGCAAAGTTAGTCGGCATGGATGAAACGATTTTGGCACCTGTTGCGCCGATTCAAGACGATCGCGCTTTACGCCTGACAGGAAGCGATCCACGTCAAATTTCGCTTGCTCAGAAAAAATCGCTCTGTCAGCACTATGGAGAAATTCTTCGCAGTGTCGATCCTCGGATTGCGACGATTTCGGTGCGGTATGGAGATAGCGCCCAGAAAATTATTTTGGCAACTTCTGACGGCAGTCTGATCGAGCAGTCTTGGGTCGATCTGGAGATGCGATTTGCAGCGACGGCCCGTGACGGCGAAACTGTGCAGACAGGGCGCGAAACGGCTGGATCACGCAAGGCTTACGAGGATTTACTGGGACTCGATCGACAAGTTGAAGAAGCCGCGCAGCGCGCTGTCAACTCGCTCGCATTGCCCCCGGTCAAAGGTGGGGCGTATACCGTTGTCATTGATCCGATTCTGTCTGGATTGTTTGTGCATGAGGCGTTTGGGCATTTGTCTGAAGCAGATATGGCATATGAGAATCCGGACATTTTGGAAGTGATGAGCCTAGGGCGACGGTTTGGATCGCCGGAATTGCAGATTTATGATGGAGCCGCGATCGAGGGACATCGAGGCAGCTATTTCTACGATGATGAAGGCGTTCCAGCCACTACGACGCAACTGATCAAAGATGGCGTTTTGGTGGGACGACTGCATTCGAGGGAAACCGCTGGAAAATTAGAAGAAGCGCCGACAGGAAATGCACGCTGCTTGAACTATCACTATCCCCCGATCGTCAGAATGACGAATACCTGGATCGAGCGGGGTAAGACCCCAGTCAAGGATCTCTTTCAGAATATTCAAGAAGGCGTTTATGCCCGCAATTGGATCGGAGGCATGACCAATGGCGAAATGTTTACCTTTACCGCAGGTGAAGCTTGGATGATTCGGAATGGGGAAGTCGCTGAACCCGTAAGGGATGTAACGCTTTCAGGTAATGCATTTAAGACCCTAGCCGACATTGAAGCGATCGGAGATGATTTCTTCTGGGATGAGTCGGGAGGCTGTGGCAAAGGTGGACAGAGTGGATTAGCCGTCGGATGTGGCGGGCCGAGTCTAAGAATTCGAGATGTCGTGGTTGGGGGAGAAGCGATCGACGATTAGCAGAGTGTGTCGCCTAACACCTGAGATTCTCAATGCTTCGGGCGTTTTGATTTTCAGGTTCAGCACGGTGTAACTTTTGCACCTGCATCATCGGAACCCAAATCCAATGCCTAAACTGCGATATTGTAAAAATTGTGATCGATCGTTAATTTCACACTCTCATGAAGCTTCGCATTGGCAACGGATACGATATTCATCGCTTAGTTAGCGGACGAGACTTAATCTTAGGTGGCATCCAGATCGCACATGAAACCGGATTGCTCGGTCACAGTGATGCAGATGTGCTGACTCACGCCATTATGGATGCCATGCTAGGGGCTTTGAGCTTGGGAGATATTGGTCATTATTTCCCGCCGACTGATCCGAAATGGGCAGGAGCCGATAGCATTGTGCTGTTAGAACAAGTTCATCGACTCATTCAAGATCAAGGTTGGCAAATTAGTAACATTGATTCGGTGATCGTGGCAGAGCGTCCGAAATTGAAGCCGCATATTGAAGCGATGCGATCGCGTCTTGCCAATGCTTTAAACCTCGCGCCTGATCAAGTCGGTGTGAAAGCAACCACGAATGAAAAGATGGATGCAGTCGGGAACGAACAAGCGATCGCATCCCATGCGGTAGTTTTACTAATTCAAGCATGAGTTAAGAAACAAAACATGATTCAGTCATCGATCCCGCTCAACCTTTACAATGGCTGAGAATATAGTCCTATATGGGTCTGGGTCGTCGGCTGAACCCTCAACGACCTCAGCTTCTCGACCTAACTGGAAATTGCACAAAAAATTACACAGTTGGCGGGTTAATTATTATCGATGATTCTTACTGATTCTGTCCTGGAAGCCTTACTGAATGCGCTTCCCCAGGTGCGACCTCAAATCTATTTCAAGTCTTCCTTAACGGCATTGTCCCATGCCATGGAAGACCAAGTTTTAGCAGGTCACGATCGCCCACTGGTGATTGCGAGTTTCCAGCGCGAACGGTTCTATCGTCAAGAAGCGCATCGATATTTGAGAATTGCAAGCCGCACGGATCAAGTTTATGTGCTTGCCGCTCCTGAGACAGATTTCACCAATCGCTCAGAGCATTATGAAACGATCGCGTTTGAGCCAGAGGATGGACTCAGCCAAGAATGGCATTTAGTCGTCATGAGCGAACAATACGCATCGTGTTTGATTTGCCGAGAACGGGATTTAACGACGGAGAATCAATCTGCTCCACCGCTGCATGTCGATCAATCGCGGCGATTTGAAGGCATTTGGACATTCGATCGCGATATTGTCCTCAAAGCCGCTGAGATTTTGCTGCACCGCATTCTCCAATACCGTCCTGAATTGCAAACCAAGATTGCGCCTGTGCTGGATCAGATGGCGACTGGTATGGTTTCTAAGTTGAATCAAGTCGATCCGGCTCCGTTTGCCGATCGCTTAGTGACTTATTTGCAAGCAGGACAGTACAAATTAGCGAAAGCCTATCGCTCGATCGCTGAAAAAGAACGCAAAGAGCGCTTAGTCAATTCGATCACGTCAGCAGTTCGACGATCGCTCAATCCAACTGAAATTCTGAATGTTGCGGCAGAAGAACTCGGCAAAGTTCTCGGTGCAGAGCGCTGTTTGATCTATCGCTGTAAATCGACTGATTTATCTGCCACTTTAAGTCACGAATATCTCACAGAATCCATGCCGTCTTTAGTAGGGCATGTCTGGACATTACAAGGCAATCCTCTGTTTGAAGAAGTTGCTCAGCGCCAGGAAGCCGTCTTTATTGAAGATACGCAAACCGATCCGCGATTCTCCATGATCAAGGATGGCGATCGTACCTTGCAGGCATTAACGCTCGATTGGAATATTCGATCATGGTTAATGGTTCCGGTTCTGCATCAAAACCAAGTGCTCGGCATGGTGGAATTGCATTATTGGGGTGCAACACCGCATGTTTTAGAGCGCGATGAAGTCGAAATGGTAGAAGCGATCGCGACTCAAATCGGGGTTGCCCTGATTCAAGCCGAATCGTTTGCGAATTTAGAAGATCTCAATCAGCAGTTAGAGGCACTCGATCGCACGCGCAGCAATTTGATCGCGATTACTGGACACGAGCTTCGTACTCCACTCTCAACGATTCAAGTCTGTCTAGAAAGCCTAGCGAGTGAACCTGACATGTCCCCCGACTTGCGGCAAGTCATGCTGAATTCTGCTCTCGTTGATGGAGAGCGGATGCGAAAGCTGATTCAGGATTTTCTCACGTTGTCTCGCCTAGAAAGCGGTCGAGTCGAATGGCGATTTGAACCCTTACCTCTGTGGGAATGCGTCGATTTAGCGCTGAGTAGTCTGCAAACTCGCCGTATGACTACGAATTTGCCGCAAATTGTCACACAGCTTTCAACGGAATTGCCTCTGGTACAAGTCGATGGCGAATGGCTCGTCGAAGTCTTAACCAAACTGCTGGATAATGCTTGTAAATTCACTGACGCTACTGGCAGAGTGACGATTCGAGCACAGCGCAGCGGAGACACGATGCTAGAAGTCATGATTTCCGATACAGGACGTGGAATCGAGGAAAATCGTCTAGAAACCGTGTTCGATCGCTTTTATCAAGAAGAAGGAGCACTCCGCCGAACGACAGGCGGAACAGGGCTTGGACTTGCGATTTGTCGCCAAATTATTACGAATTGGGGCGGAAAGATTTGGGCAGAGTCGAGCGGCAAAGATTTAGGCAGTGAGTTCCACTTTACGATTCCAATCGTTGCTACAGGCGAGACAAAGAGAACGGCACAGCGGAAAAGAACGTCTCGATCGAGAGACTAATCTTTGACATCAACAATGAAAAGACCGCCGCAAGATTGGGCGAATGATGCAAATCTTCTGAATATCACGATTTCAGAGAATCTGATTGTTTTGCCAATCCCAACTTGCCCGCTTCCCAGTGGTTTTACTTTCATTGTGGTCGAAGTAAATAATCCGAGTTCTGGAGACCGATGGGTTAATCTGCATGGTTTTTTGCCAGACTTACTGGATGATTCACTAGAGCCTGTGACAAGGCATTTCGCGCAACCTGATCAATGTGATTCTCTTTACCTCACCCGCATTCATAGCCATCGAGATGCAGGCTCGACGCTGATGTTTCGCTTAGCTTGGCAAAGTGAGAGGTTAGATATGGAAATTAGGACACATTTTGTCCGAGAGCTTCGAGCAACGTTTGAGAATCTGCGAGCGGGTGAATATTTGCTGAGGTTCAAACACTATCTTCCTTCTGGAACAAAATGGAAATCAACCGCTCTAGAAAGCAATTTCAAGACACTACGCTTTGTTGAGCCTGTGGGTTCGGATTATGGAATAGTTGAGGTTGACGGGATTCAATTTGAAGCGATCGCACCCGAAGAAATTTTAATTCCATCTCAGCAAGTCGAATCCAGCATTCCGGTCGAATTCAAATTACGAATTCACAATACTTCGTCAATCCCACAGCTTTTTCTTTTGTTTCAATTGATGCCTGAAATTCAAGACAGCACAGGGCAAGTGCTCGATCGCTCGTATAACTGCAATGCAAGTTACAATCCGAGCGAATTTGATTTTCGCTGGCTGAAACCTGGAGAAGATCTAGCGTTTGCGATAAATGGCGAATTTTATTGGTATGAGAATCAGCTTCATTTGCGCGGCTATGAGAACTCAGGAGGGTTCTGGGGTTTTACGATTCCAGCAGGAGAATATTGGCTACGAGTCACTTACTGTAAACGTCGATGGAATCGAGACCCAAAATATTGCGAAGATAATGCATGGAAACTACATCGAGAGATTTGGGAGGGATGTGTCTCTACTCCAGTTAAGAAATTTAGAGTGATAACAGACTAATCGTTACTACTCTCAAATTCATCGGCAAATAGAGTTGGCAAATCAGGTGCGCCATGAATAATTTTCAGATTCAGAATTTCAACTCCAGATTTGCTCGGTTGATAAAAAATTAAATAATTCTCAAAGTCTCTCTGTTTCTAGACATACATTCCAGCAAGTACTGGAATATCAACATCGTGATTTACGCCTAGATTGAGTTGGGAAAGCAAAAGGGCAAAGGCTTGATCTCAAGCCTCATAACACCATAATCCTCCAGCCATATTGAAATAGGTCGCAATCTGAAGAGCTTCACGATCTAACGATATGAACGATACGTTAAGTGTCTCAACAGGCAGCACACTCTCGCCTATTAACAACTGTTACGGAATCGTTAAACCTGTAAACAGCCGATGATACGATGCCAAAAACGTTTAGAGCGAGACCTATGTCAGAAACTCTTACTGGACAAGCACCTTTGTTCGGAGGCAGCACAGGCGGACTGCTTACCAAAGCCTTAGTAGAAGAGAAATATGCCATCACATGGAGCAGCCCCAAAGAGCAAGTCTTTGAAATGCCCATGTGTGGTGCAGCCAAAATGCGTCAAGGTGACAACTTGCTGTATTTAGCTCGCAAGGAACACTGTCTTGCACTCGGTGGACAACTTCGCACGAAGTTTAAGATCACCAACTACAAGATCTACCGTGTCTTCCCCAACGGCGAAATTCAGTATTTGCATCCCGCAGATGGTGTTTTCCCTGAGAAGGTGAACGAAGGTCGCGTAGCCGTGAATAGCGTGCCGCGCAACATCGGTTCTAACCCCGAACCTGCAAAATTGAAGTTTAGCGGTCGTCTCCCTTACGATCCTTAATTTCAATTTTATTGGTTGTGCTTTTAGGAGCCAAAGTTTAGCCGTTTCGGTTGAAGTTTGGCTCCTCTTGTTGTTTCTGGCATACCAAACTGCTAATTAAGCTTGTATTCTTTAAAGCCAAGCTCAAACGTGATTCTATGATTTCTCCTGATTTTTCTCAGTTTGCCGAACTTGCAAAACAAGGTAATTTTGTCCCGGTTTATCAAGAATGGGTCGCAGATTTAGATACACCTGTCTCCGCGTGGTATCGCGTCTGTGCCGGACAGCCTTATAGCTTTTTGCTCGAATCGGTCGAAGGCGGAGAAACGATCGGGCGATATAGCTTCTTAGGATGCGATCCGTTGTGGATTTTAGAAGCGAAAGGCGATCGCACAACTCAAACGCATCGAGATGGTACTCAGCAAGTTTTTGAGGGCGATCCGTTTGCAACATTGTCTGAGTGTTTAGCGCCTTATCATCCGGTGAAAGTGCCAGAATTACCCCCAGGAATCGGGGGACTGTTCGGCTTCTGGGGATATGAACTGATCAATTGGATTGAGCCGCGTGTGCCAATTTATCAGGCGACAGAAGACGATTTGCCCGATGGATTATGGATGCAGATCGATCAAGTGTTGATTTTTGATCAAGTGAAGCGGAAAATTTGGGCGATCGCTTATGCCGACCTACGTGATCCAAATACCAATTTAGAAGCCGCCTATCAACAAGCGTGCGATCGCGTTTCTCAACTCGTTGCCAAGCTCAAAGCTCCCTTTTCTGAAGAAGATCGTCTCCTGTCTTGGACATCAAAGAGTGATACTTCGGTGAATTGGACGAGCAATACGACGAAAGAACAATACTGTGCCAGTGTCGAGACCGCGAAAAACTATATCAAAGCGGGCGACATTTTCCAGGTTGTGATTTCTCAACGGCTTTCTTCAGAATTTGAGGGCGATCCGTTTGCCTTGTATCGATCGCTGAGATTGATCAATCCTTCGCCTTATATGGCGTATTTCAACTTTGGCGATTGGCAGATCATTGGCTCAAGCCCAGAAGTCCTGGTGAAAGCAGAACAAGCAAGCGATCCAACTGAACCTAGAATTGCCACCGTTCGCCCGATCGCAGGAACTCGCAAACGCGGCAAAACTCATGCAGAAGACGTTGCTTTGGAACAGGATTTACTCGCTGATCCAAAAGAAGTGGCTGAGCATGTGATGTTAGTCGATTTAGGACGTAATGACCTAGGACGGGTTTGCATCAATGGCACCGTCAAAGTTGACGAACTAATGGTGATTGAGCGCTACTCTCATGTCATGCACATTGTCAGTAATGTGATTGGACAGCTTTCACCGGATAAATCAGCCTGGGATTTACTCAAAGCCGGATTTCCTGCTGGAACGGTGAGCGGCGCGCCGAAAATTCGAGCAATGGAAATTATTCATGAGCTAGAACCTTGTCGGCGAGGAGTCTACTCCGGCGCGTATGGTTACTATGACTTTGAAGGGCAGTTGAATAGCGCGATCGCGATTCGGACAATGGTTGTTCGCGAGCAAGGCAACGGCAAACATACCGTGAGTGTGCAAGCTGGAGCCGGACTCGTCGCAGATTCTGTCCCGGAAAGCGAATATCAGGAAACTCTAAACAAAGCACGAGGCCTGTTAGAAGCGATTCGATGTTTGCAGTCTTGAGCGCGATCGTAGGGGGCGAATCGTTCATCCGCCCCCTACGATCTACTGCTCCGGCTTGCTGTTACGCTGCATCAGTTCATTGACTGCCAATTGAGGCGTAATTTCTCCCTCTTGAATTGTTGCGAGGATACTGTCCCGACCAGGCCGCTTAATGGGGCGCGGCCGTGAAGCTCAACGGCGGGTTGAAAGGGCACGACCGGGGCGACTCGGTACGGGGCAGGTGCTCGCGAGCCGCACGATCGGCGACCCTATACGATCCCGTCGACCCATTGAGCAAAGGCTCCCTGAACTAGACACTGCCCGCAGGTGGTCTGGTTCGTCGTATAGCTTGACCTAATTATTGAGGGCGTTTAAAAACATATCTGTGATGCTATTAAGCTGTACTTATTAAAGAAACCGTTATCTAATTTGAATCTTTGTTAAGCATGGGAGCCATAGCGATTGTCAATTACTCAGAAGGAAGTTGTTGAATATCTACTAGATCTGACATTGCGCCATAAGCTAGTCGAGCAAGCAATGGCAAGTTGTGACTGTTGGTTCACTAACAATGGTGGGGAAATAGATGGATGGATTCCCCAAGATTTAGAAAAGCAGTTCTTCTCGCACACACTTGTCTTTCAACGTTCCGACTGGGACTTAATATATGTTGATACGCGCCTCAAACTTTTAGCGTCCAACGGCAGGGAAATCGGTCATTATCGATTGATTAGCACACTTGATGGGCAGATAGATGACGATTATTTAGTGTTGGAGCTGAGTAAAGATGATTGGGAGAACGATAGGGTTGTGACAGTTTGTATAATCTGACTTTAAGAATTCTGAAGGCTGTTTAGTATAGCGCTTATAACAAGCCTATTGCACCCTGACTAAAAGTGTTGATTGGACATTTTTGAAACATCTTGACAGTAGGTGAAACGGGAACGTTCTTCTAAAATAGGAGGGTACCTCGACTCTGATGTTTAGATGCAGCTCTCACCAAAACTTCTACACGCGATCGAACAGATGGCTGAAAGTCAGAGCATTTTTCCAGAGCAGTTTATTATCCAGACTCTCACTACTGAGGAAACGAATCGTCTTCAGCCATCTTCTTCAACTTCTCAAACAGGACTTAGGGAGAAAGAAGGCATGTTAGTCTTTGATACTGCCCCCCTTGATCACATCGATTTCAATGCGCTGATCGCTCAAAGTTTTGAGGAAGCTGACTCAGAGCAAACGCTCGCTTAATCCCAAGCACTTCACCCGCTTACAAACACCGATCGCACAGATGGTCGAGGTTCCTAAATAATTTTCTTACCCCTCGGGTTTACTATCACGCTGCATCAGTTCATTCACTGCCAGTTGAGGCGTAATTTCTCCTCGCAGTAAACGATCGACTTGGGTCGAAATCGGCATCGAAATTCCTTGCTCTGTTGCCAATCTGACTAAGACCTGAGAGGTATTAATTCCCTCGGCTGTCCCTTCCAAATTTGTGAGAATTTCATCAAGCGATCGCCCTTGAGCCAGCCCAAACCCTACTTGATAATTGCGGCTCAACGCACTGCTACAAGTCGCCAGCAAATCCCCTAATCCTGACAATCCGTAAAACGTTTCTGATTTCGCGCCCCAAGTTGTCCCCAAACGAATCATTTCAGCCAATCCGCGTGTAACCAAGGCTGATTTTGCATTTGTGCCCAGTTGCAGACCATCACAGGCACCGACTGCGATCGCAATCACATTCTTCAACGTGCCACCCAGTTCAACACCTAACGGATCAGAGTTGGTATAGACCCGAAATCGACTCGATGAAAATGCTCGTTGCACCTGATCTGCAAGCGTTTGATCCTGGCTTGCAACCACACTCGCAGCGGGTAAACCTTGCTGAATTTCTTTCGATAAATTTGGGCCTGATAAAACTGCGATCGCGCTCTTTGCAAATGCAGATTGCCAAACCTGGGACGGTAACAATGGCAAAGCCTGATCGCTACCTGATTGTGAATCTAGCCCCTTTGTAGCGGTCACAATTGCGGGAATCGGAGTAGAGATCTGTTCAATTACAGAACGCACCCCTTTCATCGACACAGCAGAGATGACCAGTTCAGCATTCGCGATCGTGTCATTGAGCGATCGCTCACTCCGACGCGACCAAATCGACACGTCATGCCCATTCTCGCGGACTAATCCTGCCAGCGTTGACCCCCAAGCCCCCGCTCCAATCACAGCAATCTTCATCGCGGATATTGTTCCATCAATGCACGAACTTGCTCTGCGTGATACGAGCTACGAGTCAACGGAGTCGAAACAACTTGTAAGAAGCCAATCGACTCGCCATATTCTCGCCAAGCATCGAATTGCTCTGGAGTCACGAAGTCTTTTACGTCTAAATGCTTCTGAGTCGGTTGGAGATATTGCCCGATTGTTAAAATATCGCAGTTCGATGCTCTCAAATCTCGCATCGTTTCGCGCACTTCTTCATCGGTTTCGCCAAGCCCAACCATAATTCCCGATTTCGTATAAACGTGGGGATTGAGTTCTTGAACTTTTTGCAGGAGTTCTAGCGATCGCGCATAATCGCCTTGCGGACGCACCCGACGATAAAGCCGAGGAATCGTTTCAGTATTATGATTCAAGACTTCCGGTGATGCGCTGAGAATCGTTGCCAGAGCGTCCCAGTTGCCACAGAGATCAGGAATGAGCAGTTCGATCGTGGTTTTCGGTGAAACGGCTCGAATTCCTTCAATGCAGCGAACAAATTGCGATGCGCCTCCATCGGGCAAATCATCCCGATTCACAGAAGTAATCACAACGTGGTTCAGATTCATCCGCCGAACGGCTTCTGCCAAGCGAGTTGGCTCTGTCGGATCGAGCGCTTTCGGCTTCTTTTCAAAATCAATATCGCAATACGGACAAGCCCGCGTACAAGCTGGACCCATAATCAAAAACGTTGCCGTCCCTGCATTGAAACATTCGCCAATGTTGGGACAAGATGCCTCTTCACAGACTGTATTTAGTTCGAGATCTCGCAGAATTTCTTTAACGCTGCCGACTCGTTCCCACTGCGGAGCCTTAACTCTTAACCACTCTGGCTTAACAACCACGTTTTTAACCCGATGTGCGATTTGCGTGATCTATCTTAACGCTCTTACACTCGCTTTTTTGATACTGAACGCGATCGCGCTCAATGCCAAAATCCCAATCAGCCCTGCCAACGGATTTCGATCAATTCCCGTCACCCACTCCGGAGCGTGATTCGTATACTTCACCAATTGCCCGACATTCACTAAGTAATAGCCCCACACCAATCCAGCATGAAGTCCGATCGAGCGACCTAATCGCCCTTCTGTTCCTCGTTTCGCCCAAACTAAAGCTACTCCAAGCAGCACCAGCGCAAAAAACTGCGGTCGAGTGCCATGAACGATCGCAAAAATTAAACTACTCACCCACAAGGAAATCCGAGGCGAATAATCCCGATCGAGTTCATTCAACAACCAGCCGCGAAACAGCAATTCCTCTGCAAAACCAACTGCGATCGCCATCACCCCACCTTCGAGCAGAATTCGGGGAAACGCACTTTGTGGAGTTTGCCACTGCACAAAGCCCAATAGATCTTGCAGTAAAAACATCAGCATCAAACTGCCAAGCCCGATCGCAAGCCCTTTCAGCAGATCGCGAACAGTTTGACGAGGCTGCCTGAGTCCGTAAGTTTTGAAGAGATTCTCGTGGTAAACCGCTCGACTCCAAACTCTCACTAAGACAATGAATTCGAGATACAAAATCACCAGCGTCACGATCGAAGCAAGATTTCGAGCCGCATCATTTACGCCATAAAGAACAGAAATCACCCACTCGATTGGGAGCTTCACAGGCAACCAAATTGCCAACAACATCAGCAAAAATAGCCCAATCCGGATCGGAGTTGGGCGGTGAGCAAGGTTGGCAAAATTAAGCTTCAAGTCGAGTTCTGAGGTTTATTCGTCAGGCTCGATCGTACTATCTAAGCCCTTCATTTTCAGCGTTTCGCTATAAAACTCCGCATGTTCCTGAGCACAGGTGATCACGAGTCCAACGCCACTATTGTGCGTTTCCATCATGATATTGACCGCTTGGGGCTGGGTCAGACTGGGCACCGTTTCCATCAGAGCTTGCACCACGTATTCCATCGTGTTGTAGTCATCGTTATGAAGCAAAACACGATAGCGAGGGGCAAGTTTACGGGTTGTTGAGCGCTGTTCAATCGTTTCAACAGACACAAGTCTTTCCTCTCGGTAAGCAATTAGGGGTTTACTACAATGTTGTGGGCAAATCCACCCACCTAATTTTAATGACTTCGACCAAAATTGGCGAAATCAGATGGATTATTTGAACAATCCGGGTTTAAACAAATTTAATCTAGCGATCGTATTCTAGCTTGAAGCTCCCAGACGCGACTCAAGAGTAGCAGATCTAATTTTCAGACCTCTAGAATTAGAAATAGCAACCTTCAACCGTTTTCTATGACCGCGCTGATCAAGTTCCATGCCTCCCAAGTTGTTTTCCTCGAACACGAGCATTCACGCCTCTATGCTGAAGTGGTGCAATTCGTAGAGTCAAGGCAGCTCTGCTGGGTGCGCCCGATCGCACTCGTCACCGATCCAGAACAGAGGTGGACAGATTATCAGTACTGGATGATTCAAGATCTGCGAGATGGCTCCGATTTGATGTGTCCGGCTCGTCTCTTTCATGAAGCATTAGATACCGAGGTATTGCCCTTACTCGATCGACTGTATCAACTGCAAGACTCTAAACCTCAATCCTCAGATTTACACCAATTCATCCACGAGATTTGGCAAGCGCATCCTGAAGCATTTCAATAACTTTATGGTGTAGTGAATAATACGTAAATATCTCAGCCAAAATAGTTGGTTATATAACGATTTAGCTTATGCCTTTTACTGCCGAAATGTGTAAAATTACACATTTTTGGATTTCAAGCTTACTGAAAAATTTAAACAATTGAGGTAATCAAGTGAAGTTTCTGCGAAACTCGTAGTTCTCTCTAGGCTTTCGCGGATGCCGACAGTTATCGTCAAAGCGTTCACATGAAAGTTGTGTTTGAGAGCTTAAAGGGTAAGTAGTTATGCAGAGTTTGCTCGTTCGTCCACAGGCTGTCATCATCCGTCCTTGCGGTTCTCTCAATGCTGCGAATGCCGCAGAATTTCAACAGCAACTAAATGCAGCCGTTCTCTCAGAGCAAAATAACGCCCTTGTGGTTGATATGAGCCAGGTTGAAGCCTTAGATAGCGCTGGCTTGATGGCACTGGTTTCCACTTTGAACTTAGCAAAAGTGCATCAAAAGCGTCTCAGTCTGTGTTCTGTTTCCTCCTCAGTCCGGATCGTATTTGAACTGACTCAACTCGATCGCGTATTTGAAATCTTCGAGAGTATTTCTGGATTTGAACTTGCCGCAGCCTAATTTCCCAAATTCGCCTTGCGTTCGTCGCTATACTAAAAGACTCGAACGCATCTGATTTAGAAACGCAAGGTGGAATCGTGGCAATTGCAGTAGAAAACCTCTTAACAACCGATATTCTGCGCCCCGCTCGATATCTTGGGAACGAATTGGGCGCAGTTCACAAAGATTGGGAAACCACGGTCGTTCGATGGGTGCTGACTTACCCAGAAGTTTATGAAGTCGGGGCATCGAATCTCGGTCACATCATTCTTTACAGCATTCTCAATACCCAGCCGCGTCAATTGTGCGATCGCGCTTATCTCCCCGCTCCCGATCTCTCTACAAAACTTCGGGAAACGCAAACGCCACTCTTTGCGGTTGAATCGCGTCGCCCTCTCACCGATTTCGATATTCTTGGTTTCAGCCTCAGCTACGAATTGGGCGCAACTAATATTCTCGAAATGCTCGACCTCGCTGGCATTCCTTTGACCTGGAGAGAACGATCCGAATCTGACCCCCTGATTTTTGCAGGTGGACAAACTGCGACTTCCAATCCCGAACCTTACGCGGATTTCTTTGATTTCGTCGCTTTAGGCGATGGCGAAGAATTACTCCCAGAGATTGGATTAATTCTTGAAGAAGGGAAACTTGCAGGACTGAGCCGCGAAGACCTTTTATTCGATCTGGCACAGATTCCAGGGGTTTATGTGCCGCGATTTTATGACATGGCGGCAGATGGCTCGGTGCACCCGAATCGCCCAGACGTACCCAAACGAATTTTGAGACGAGTTGCAACTCCGATTCCAGCGTATTCGATTGGCTTAGTGCCCTATGTGCAAACTGTCCACGATCGCTTAACGATCGAAATCCGGCGCGGCTGTACTCGCGGCTGTCGATTCTGCCAGCCGGGTATGCTCACGCGGCCGGCACGGGATGTTGAACCAGAACAAGTGGTCGAAGCGATCGAATCCGGCATGAGAGCCACCGGATATAACGAATTCTCGCTGCTGTCCTTGAGTTGTTCGGATTATTTAGCCCTTCCAGCCGTGGGAGTTGAGATTAAGAATCGGTTGCACGGTGAGAATATTTCGTTGTCTTTACCGAGTCAGAGAGTCGATCGCTTCGATGAAAATATCGCCAATATCATTGGCGGAACTCGTCAAATCGGGATTACCTTTGCGCCGGAAGCTGGAACTCAGCGAATGCGCGACATTGTGAACAAAGGTTTGACCAATGAAGAACTGCTCAGAGGCGTGAAGACCGCCGTTGAGCAAGGTTGGGACAAGGTGAAGCTTTATTTCATGATTGGGCTTCCCGGTGAGACTGACGAAGATGTTTTGGGCATTGCAGATACAATTCGCTGGTTGCGCCGCGAGTGCAGTAAACAGGGGCGCAGACGGTTGGATTTCAACATTACGATTTCTAATTTCACACCGAAACCCCATACGCCGTTCCAATGGCACTCTGTTTCGACCTCAGAATTCAAGCGCAAGCAAGAATTATTGAAAGAAGCCTTTCGATCGATTAGAGGCACAAAGGTCAATTTCACCGACACGCGGATTTCGGCAATGGAAGATTTTGTCGGCAGAGGCGATCGACGATTAGCGCCTGTTGTGAAGCGGGCTTGGGAACTCGGTGCAGGGATGGATTCCTGGTGGGAAAGTGTCGAAAAAGCATTTGGAGCTTGGACACAAGCCATTGAAGAATCAGGCTTAACGTGGAAATATCGCCAAGTCGATAGCGGTGAGTGGAATATTTTTGAGGCGAGTGAATCCATTTCGCTCGATGCACCTCTGCCCTGGGATCATTTGGATACCGGAATCGATAAGAAATGGCTACAAGAAGATTTGCAGAAGGCATTAGAAGCCGCGATCGTGCCGGATTGCTCGTTTGAAGGCTGTTCTCACTGTGGCGTTTGTGGCGTTGATTTTGGACACAATATTGTGATTCCGCCACCAGAAATTCCAGAGTTCACCGGGCACTTTGTTCCCAATCAAACCCGCGCTCAACGAATTCGGGTACGGATGGGCAAAGAAGGAGAAATGGCGTTATTGAGTCATTTGGATTTAATGCGATTATTCGATCGAGCCGTTCGCCGCGCTTCGATTCCACTTACCTTTACAGGCGGATTTCATCCTCAACCTAGAATTGTGCCCGCGAGTGCGTTGCCGCTTGGGGTCAGTAGTTCTGGTGAAATTGTGGATTTTGAATTGACTGAGCCAATGTCGATCGAAGAATTCCGCACTAAACTCGCGGCTCAACTTCCGGCTGACATGCCCATCTATGAAGTGCAAGACGTAGATCCGAAACAACCTGCCGCCGCAGTTTTGCTACAGAAAGCTGAATATCGGCTTGAAATTGCGGGTGATCAGGGAAATTGGCAAGATTGGATCGAGCAAATTTTGGCGAAATCTGAGATTCTCCTAGAACATACGACGAAATCGGGTAAGACCTATCCGTTGAACATGCGCGATCGCTTATTTGAATTGGAATTACTCGAATCGTCTTCAGATCGAGCGATCGTTCGTTATGTCGGAAGCTGTCAGAATGACGGGACATTGTTGAAACCTGAACAACTGGTTTCAATCTTTGAACAGGTGAGCCAGCAAGAACTCCACTTGTTAACCATTCATCGAATTCAGCTGGTTTTAGCGTAATTTGTCATCCCCAAAAGGGGGAGTTAGGCAATAAGAACACGGTCATAAGCCACGCTTTTACTCCCCCTTTTTGAATCCAATTGTTAAAAATGGTACGGATGCAGATTCGCACGTTATAATGCTTTGCATCACAAGCTGAAGCAAGCTAGGAATCCCCGTAGATGCTGTCGGGAGATAGTCTTAGAGTCTTTGCTCATCTTGTCTGCCAGATTTTCGCTATTCTTCATCCGGATGCAGCATGCGTAACTCTTTACCACCGCTGCTAGCTTGATCGAAGTTCACTCGTTGGATGCCTATCGTCATTTGGCGAGAAGTGGCTTGAGGTTGTCGGTTTTTCAGAAACCACTTCAGCCAGAAACCGCCCAGATTTGTGTGATTTTGTGCGCCTGTATTTTTGTTTGTTAACGCGAAAGAAGTCAAACTTCAAAGCTTCGATCGCGCTCAGTTTTGAGGAAATTGAATGCCTAAGCAAATTGTGATTGCTGAGCAGCATAGAATCGCTGCTGTATTTTCAGAAGATCAAATTCAAGAATTAATCGTTGCAACCGGAAGTCATCAGGTTAGTGACATTTATTTAGGAATTGTTGAGAACGTCTTGCCCGGAATCGATGCCGCATTTGTCAACATCGGTGATTCAGAACGGAACGGATTTATTCATGTCTCGGATCTCGGCCCCTTACGTTTAAAGCGTGCGGCAGGTTCGATTACCGAATTGCTTGCCCCGCAGCAGAAAGTTTTAGTTCAGGTGATGAAGGAGCCGACCGGAAATAAAGGGCCTCGCCTGACGGGCAATATTTCTATGCCGGGTCGCTATTTAGTCTTGATGCCGTACGGTCGCGGCGTTAATCTCTCTCGTCGGATTCGCAACGAGAATGAACGAAACCGATTACGGGCATTGGCAATTCTAGTCAAGCCCGCTGGAATGGGCATTGTCATCCGCACCGAAGCCGAAGGAATGCCCGAAGAGGCAATCATCGAGGACTTGGAAGCGCTGCAACGGCAGTGGGAAGCGATTCTGCAAGAAGCAAGCTCCACCCGTGCCCCGGCGCTCTTGAACCGAGATGACGACTTCATTCAAAAAGTGCTGCGCGATGTCTACAGTTCAGACGTGAACCGGATTGTGGTCGATTCGCATACCGGGCTGAAGCGCGTCAAACAACAACTGCTCAACTGGGGCAGTGGCAAAACGCCGCAAGGCGTTCTGATCGATCATCACCGCGATCGCATTCCGATTCTCGATTATTTCCGGGTCAATGCCGCGATTCGAGAAGCGCTCAAACCGAGAGTAGACCTACCTTCTGGCGGTTACATCATTATTGAACGCACCGAAGCTTTAACGGTCATTGATGTTAACTCTGGATCATTTACGCGATCGGCAACGGCAAGAGAAACAGTTCTCTGGACAAACTGCGAAGCGGCAACCGAAATCGCTCGACAACTCCGGCTCCGCAACATTGCCGGGGTGATCATCGTAGACTTTATCGATATGGACTCACGCCGCGACCAATTGCAGGTCTTGGAGCATTTCAATAAAGCATTGCGATCGGACAAAGCAAAACCGCAAATTTCTCAATTGTCCGAACTCGGACTCGTCGAACTGACCCGGAAACGTCAAGGGAAAAACATTTACGAACTCTTTGGTCGTCCTTGCCCGACCTGCGGCGGTTTAGGTCATGTCGTTCACTTGCCGGGTGAAACCGATTCTGCTGAAGAGTTTGAGACTTTAGAGCAGCGTCCGGCGGCTCGTTACACTGAGCGAGATGCTTCAGTTCGTCGCATCGAATCACGTCGCGAAGCTCCAGCCGCTTCAGAGTCATTCTGGGAAGGCGACGATTTGGAAGGCGATTCGGGCGATTCTGACCTCGAACTTCTGCATCATCCGAGTTATCAAGAACGGGGTCGATCCGCGAAAAGAACACGTCATCGTCGCCAAGATGCCCCACGCGAATCGGGTCGATCCGAAGCTCCTGTGCGCGAATCTGCCCCCAGACCTTCTCGTTGGGAAGAATCCGGCAGCAGCCGTCCCCCCGTTTCTGCACCCACTTTGGTGTCGCGATCAAATAGCGATTTCCCCGTAGAACCCGTTGCAGAACCCCCAACCGAAGAAGCCCCCCGCGAAAATCGATACGAAGAGCGTCGCGGTGGACGGTCACAAAGACGCGATCGCTTTAATAAAACGCCATCCGAACCGCCCGAATCGGTTTATGTCGAAATGACTCCCGATGAACAGGATGTTTACGCCTGGATGGGAATTTCACCGCTGATTCTCTCGAATCAAGAAGTGAAGAATCCCAAAAATGCAATCGTGTCCATTCTTCTACCCGGTGAAGTTCCACCTCCTGAAGCAGTTCAATCTCTACCATCTGTTGACGTAGACTCTTCTCCAGTAGAGGATCTCGAAGCGTTTGAAGCTCCAGAGTTTGAAGCTCCAGAGTTTGAAGAAGCTGCGTTTGAAGAACCTGCATTTGAAGTTCCAACATTTGCAGAAATTGCAGAACCAGAGCCACCCACAGTTGAGGAAGCTCCGGCTGAACCGGAAGAAGACACGACCGTTCGTCGTCGTCGTCGTCGATCGTCGGCTTCGACAAACGAGTAAAATGCCGCAGAATCCGACCCTAGAAATCGAACAGTCTTTGTGGAAGCAAGGACTGCTTCGGATCGCGGGTGTAGATGAAGCCGGATTAGGATGTCTTGCTGGCCCTATTGTGGCAGCAACGGTTCTCTTACCTGTGCATTGCGAAATGATTGCCGGAGTCAGAGATTCTAAGCTGCTTTCTGCATCTCAGAGAGAGCGACTATTTGACATAGTTAAATCAAATGCGATCGCGATTGGAGTTGGCATTGCCACCGTTCGAGAAATTGAGCAAATCAATGTTCTCCGCGCTTCCTATCTCGCGATGCAACGCGCTTTAAGCCGAGTTGCACCTTATGATCACGCATTGATTGATGGTCGTCCCATTCGGCAAACGGATTTAGGCTCACATACTGCAATCATTGACGGAGATGCGACCTGCTACGCGATCGCGTCTGCCTCGATCATTGCTAAAGTCAGACGCGATCGCTTTATGCGCCGTTTGGCACAACGATATCCAGGGTACGGCTGGGAGAAAAACGCAGGATACGGAACAAAGCAGCATCTTGCCGCGATCGAATCGCTAGGGATTACCCCTTATCACCGCAAAACTTATGCTCCGGTACAAAAAGTCATTCAGCAATTGCAGCTTAATTTAGAGGCTTGAGCACGACCGAATCTTGTACAGAAGTAGTTCCCACTTGCACTGCAACCCAGTTCCGATAATCAGTCAATAACTGCTGCATTAATCTTTGCTTAATCGTCGTTAAAACACTTAATAGCAGCCCGTTGCCCGTCGTCTCAATTAGGGGACGTGGCATAAAGTTCAGAGGCGGCGGAAGTTCAACTGCGACCGCAAGATTTGCTAAGCCCTTTAGATAGGTTTCACCATGCTGCTGACACGGTGATAATTGTCCTTTCAAATCGAATAAAAACTTGTCATTAACATACTCAATTCCGCGCAATTCGCAGGCAGCCGATTGAATATTAATCGCTGCTTCCTCATTTGCCCAAACGCGCATATCGACAATCGGTTGAATGCTCAGGGTCATAAAATTCAGCGATCGCATTTTCAGCCGATAAAGGTCTGAATCCAATCGCTCAATCTGGCTAGAAGCGGCGAGTGCATTGACAACCCGTTGCGGCTGGCGCAAGTAATTCGTAATATGAATGGGCTGCTCTGGAACAACCATTTCAACTCCCAGGGAGGCGGAAAACCGAGTATCCATTCGCAAAGATTTAGGGAAGGTTTGATCTAATTATGAACTAATTTTAAGGGCTTCTCAGTCACGTAAGTCATCTTACTGAAATATAAACATAATTACTTATACAAAAGATTATTGTTTTACAAAACTCAGCAGAGTATATAGAGTACTGAATCATTTTTGGAAAAAGGCGATGACTATTTCGATCGCACATTTAGGACCACATGGAACTTATACAGAAACGGCTGCACTGAAGTATCTCAACTGGTTCACGAAAAGCCACGATCAAGCTGCAATCCTATGTCCTTATCCCAGTATTACGCAATCTTTAGAAGCTGTGGCAAAGGAACAAGTTCAGTGTGCAGTTGTCCCAATCGAGAATTCGATCGAAGGCAGTGTCACGATGACCTTAGATGCCCTCTGGCGGCTTGATACCTTGCGAATTCAGCATGCGATCGTATTACCGATTCATCATGCACTGTTGTCGATCGCATCTGATTTCAGCGAAATTCAAACGGTCTATTCTCATCCGCAAGCGCTGGCTCAATGTCAAAATTGGCTCGATCGCAATTTACCTTCGGCGCAAGTCATTGCCGCAAATTCTACAACTGAGGCATTACAGCATTTAGGTGAAGATCAAACGATCGCAGCGATTTCCTCACAAAGAGCAGCACAACTCTACAGCCTGCCCGTTCTTGCGTCTCCAATTAATGATCATCCAGAGAACTGCACGCGATTTATTGTTGTCAGTCTCGATCCTTCACCCGGTGGAAGTCGAACTTCGATCGCGTTTAGTGTCAGTGCGAACCAGCCTGGAGTATTAGTTAAACCGTTGCAGATTTTTGCAGAAAAAGGGATTAACCTGAGCCGAATTGAATCGCGCCCAACAAAGCGATCGCTCGGCGATTACGTGTTCTTTGTCGATTTAGAAGCCGATACCCGACAAGATGCGATTCAATCTGCACTCGCTGAGTTAGAGCATTGCACCGAGACTCTGAAAATCTTCGGAAGCTATGACGTTTTACCCGCGATCGGTTAAATGCTTGCAGATTCAAACGATCGCTTCTTCATTCGCTTGATTCTTCAACTATTCAGCAACGTCTTTTAAGGTGTCCTTTAAAACCGTTCTAGCTGCCAAATGGTTCCGAGTTGAAGTTAAAATCTCAGACTCTCGCTCTAGGCGAGCTTCCGTATCTTGCAACTCAAGCAATGCTTGCTGCTCGTCTGGAACATTGTGCAAGTTACTAGCAATCCAGTAGGAAAGCTCAGTCGGTAGCTCTGGAATATCTTCAGGCAGATCAATCTCTTGTCCAGAAAGCTTCTCAGTCAACCTAACCACATCATGCAGAAGTTGATTGACTTCTTTTGCTAAAGGTCTGAGATCGATCGCGGGAGGATGATCTTCAATCCACTCCACCAAACCAACTCGATATGGCTTTTCGCGAGTATATTCCAACACTCTAAATCGCTGCTGTCCAAGTGTGAGAATTTTCATGCGATCGTCTTGCAACCGCTGAAACTGAACAATCTCAGCACAGCATCCCACCGGAGCAGGCTGTCCCTTAACGGGATCCCACATTAATACTCCAAATCGTCGATCGCTTTCCAGAATCGTGTTCATCATCATGCGGTAGCGAAACTCGAAGATGTGAAGAGGAAGGGGGCGACCTGGGAAAAGTACCAGGTCGGGAAGAGGAAACAGGGGGAGTTCACGAACCGCGATCGATGATGTCATGCTCTGCAAACTTGTGATTGAGGGTGCTTACTCTACTCTAACGGATCTGTTATTGAGAAATGTAAACATCTTTAAAAAATTAAAGGATGTGGGTAACCACATCCTTTCAAAGTTCTAAAGTTTGACTTCGATGTCAACACCAGCCGGAAGATCAAGCTTCATCAAAGCGTCAATGGTCTTAGAAGAAGGCTGATAGATATCGATCAAGCGATGGTGAGTGCGAGTTTCAAAATGCTCACGCGAGTCTTTATCAACGTGGGGAGAACGCAGAACGCAATAGATTCTACGGCGAGTCGGGAGCGGAATAGGGCCAATTGCAGTGGCATTCGTGCGGTTTGCAGTATCGACGATCTTTTCACAAGATGTATCGAGTAAACGTCGATCGAACGCTTTCAGACGAATCCGAATTTTTTGCTGTTGAATCGTTGCCATTTGAAGTTAAGTTCCCAAGTTGTCAATGGTTCAGATGTGGACGCGCGATCGCGCCAGTAAAATATTGTAGCGCTAAAAACGCTTCAGACTCGCTCTTTTCTCAAGAAACCTTGATCGACGGACTTGATCAGCAGTGAGCAACATACGGTCAGTGAATTCTCAGTAAAATAGAACCAGGTTCAAGTGGAGCGAGGCAGATGACGATCGCAACTTACCAATGGACAATCGACCGTTACCATCAAGCAGTAGAAGCTGGCGTGTTTGAGGATCAAGCGATCGAATTGTTGAAAGGAGAATTGGTTCTGATGTCGCCTGAAGGGACACCTCATGCTTATTACAGTGATAGAGCTGCTCGTTACCTCAGACGATTATTGGAAATTCCTGAACTCGCTTATGTCAGAGAGGCAAAACCGATCACGCTGCCGAATGCATCAGAGCCAGAACCAGATATTGCGATCGTTCAACCCCTTGATCAAATTTATCTAGCGCATCATCCTTATCCAGAAAATGTATTTTGGGTCATTGAATATGCCCAGTCAAGCTTGACGAAAGATCTGGAGATTAAACGCAAAATCTATGCAGAAGTAAACATTGCTGAATATTGGGTGATTAATCTGCGTGACAAGAAATTGATTGTTTTTCGCATTCCAGTGAATGGAGAGTATCAATCAGAAGTTAGTGTCACTTCTGGAGTAATCAGCCCATTGTCTTTCCCAAATATTCAAATTGATGTGCGACAGTTGATGACTGTCTAAAGGCTGAACATAAGCGGCGAAATAAACTGATGCAAGGATTTGGGCAGGACGAATTAGGTTTATGTTTATGCAATCGGCAGAAGGTCGATCGGGGCGTTTAGGGTGTGATACATAGGATATTTTTTGCGATACAAGCTCAAATCAAGGCATTGCTCTAGAAAGCGAGCAATAGTCCGTGACCTTCATCTTGTCGATCGAGCAACCAATTGCGATTGCGATCAATTTTGAAGCGCAAAAAGCAAAGCCCCCAGTGGAGTACTCCACTGGGGGCTTCAAGCTAGTCAACTAAGATTTACTTGAGGATCTTAGCAACAACACCTGCACCAACAGTACGGCCGCCTTCACGGATTGCGAAACGCATTCCTTCTTCAATTGCGATCGGGTTGATCAATTCAACCGTCATTTTGATGCGGTCGCCGGGCATTACCATTTCTGCTGCGCCACCTTCGTCAGTCGTGAAGTCGCTGATCGTTCCAGTTACGTCAGTTGTACGAACGTAAAACTGAGGACGATAGCCAGGGAAGAACGGAGTGTGACGGCCGCCTTCTTCTTTCTTCAGAATGTAAACTTCAGACTCAAACTTGGTGTGAGGCTTGATCGAACCTGGCTTAGCCAAGACCATCCCACGCTCAATGTCAGCCTTCTGAATACCACGGAGAAGAATACCAGCGTTATCACCAGCAACCCCTTCATCCAAGGACTTCTTAAACATTTCGATACCCGTTACAGTACTCTTGCGAGTGTCACGAATACCAACGAGTTCAACTTCGTCTTGAACCTTGACTTTTCCACGTTCAATCCGACCCGTTGCAACCGTACCCCGACCTGTAATCGAGAATACGTCCTCAACCGCCATCAAGAAAGGCTTGTCAACATCACGCTCAGGAGTTGGGATGTATTCGTCAACGGAATCCATCAACGCATAAATACAGTCAACCCACTCGTTTTCACCCTTCTTGGTTTTGGGGTTCGCGGTCATCGCTTCAACTGCTTGGAGAGCAGAACCTGCGGTGATAGGAATTTCGTCACCGGGGAAGTCGTAAGAACTGAGAAGTTCGCGAACTTCAAGTTCTACGAGTTCGAGCAGTTCTTCATCATCCACCATGTCTTTCTTGTTCAAGAAGACAACCAGACGGGGAACGCCAACCTGACGAGCCAAGAGGATGTGTTCGCGAGTTTGGGGCATGGGACCATCAGCCGCCGATACCACCAGGATCGCGCCGTCCATCTGAGCCGCACCCGTGATCATGTTCTTCACATAGTCAGCGTGTCCAGGACAGTCTACGTGAGCGTAGTGACGGGATTCAGTTTCATACTCCACGTGAGCGGTGTTGATGGTGATACCCCGTGCTTTTTCTTCCGGAGCTGCATCAATGTCTTCATACTTCCGAGCCGCTGCTTGACCCAGAGCTGATAGGGTCATCGTGATTGCAGCCGTCAGCGTCGTTTTACCGTGGTCAACGTGACCAATCGTGCCGATGTTAACGTGGGGTTTAGTCCGTTCAAACTTTGCGCGTGCCATGAATTACAATTCCTCTTTCCTGATTAAGCGTTCCCTTTGTTTTTCGCAATGATGGTTTCAGCGACGTTCTTAGGTACTTCCTCGTAATGGCTAAATTCCATTGTAAAAGTACCGCGTCCCTGAGTCATCGATCGGATATCCGTAGCATATCCAAACATTTCTGCCAGTGGAACCTTGGTGGTGACTTTGGCGATTCCGCGCTCAACGCCTTGAGCTTCAATTTGCCCACGCTTCGAGATCAGATTCCCCATTACACTGCCAAGAAAGTCTTCTGGCACTTCAACTTCGACCTTCATCATCGGCTCTAAGAGTACCGGGCTGGCTTTCATAACGCCATCCTTGATCGCCATCGATCCAGCAATCTTAAACGCCATTTCAGAAGAGTCTACATCGTGGTACGAACCATCGACGAGTGTTGCTTTCACATCAATCAATGGATAGCCCGCAACGATCCCACTTTCGCAAGCTTCTTTCATCCCTTGCTCAGCAGGCCCGACATATTCCTTCGGAACTGTACCACCTACGATTTTCGAGACAAACTCGAATCCGCTTCCGACTTCGCCGGGTTCAAGCTGGATCACAACGTGACCATATTGACCTTTACCACCACTCTGACGGACAAATTTGCCTTCAGCTTTGACAGCTTTGCGAATCGTTTCACGGTAAGCAACTTGAGGCGCACCGACGTTTGCTTCAACTTTGAACTCGCGAAGCATACGATCGACCAAGATTTCCAAGTGCAATTCGCCCATTCCGGCAATTACAGTTTGGTTCGTTTCTTGGTCAATGCTGACGCGGAACGTCGGGTCTTCTTCAGACAGTGCCTTGAGCGCTTTGGAAAGTTTTTCCATATCGCCTTTGGTTTTCGGTTCAACTGCAACCGAAATCACAGGCTCAGGAATAAACAGCGACTCAAGCACAATGTTGTCGCCTTCAGGACAAAGAGTGTCACCCGTGAGCGTGTCGGACAATCCAGGAATCGCTCCCAAATCACCGGCCCTGAGTTCGTCTACGTCAATCCGCTCATCTGCTTTCAAGATGATCAAACGAGAGACGCGCTCTTTCTTACCTTTGGTCGAGTTGTAGATGTAGCTTCCTTTCGCAAGCACACCAGAGTATACGCGAACAAAGGTTAAGCGACCCACGAACTTGTCGGTCATGACTTTGAAAGCGAGTGCAGCCAAAGGTGCATCGTCTTTCGGCGGACGAGCTTGAAGGCTTCCATCCGGCATCGTTCCTTGGATCGGCGGAATATCGATCGGGGAAGGAAGGTAATCCAAGACTGCGTCGAGCATCTGCTGAACGCCTTTGTTCTTAAAGGCAGAACCACAAAGCAGCGGAACAAAAAATTCTCCGTCGATTCCTTCGATCGTGCCTTTGCGAATTGCAGCTTTAATTTCTTCTTCGGTCAGTTCTTCACCCGCGAAGTACTTCTCAAGTAGAGCTTCATCGGTTTCTGCAACGGATTCGATCAGAATCGTGCGGAATTCTTCAGCTTTCTCTTTGAGATCTTCAGGAATATCGGTGACTTCAATTTCACGACCTAAATCGTCTTTGTGGATGTACGCTTTCATCCGAACCAAATCGATGATGCCTTTGAATTGATCTTCAGCACCGATCGGAATTTGAATTGGAACAGCGTATTTAACGTTTAAACGATCGCGAATTTGACCGTAGACCTTAAAGAAGTCTGCGCCAGTTCTGTCCATCTTGTTAACGAACACCATGCGGGGAACGTTATAGCGATTCGCCTGTTTCCACACAGTTTCGGACTGGGGCTGAACGCCACCCACGGAACAGAACACAGCAATTACGCCATCTAGAACTCGCATGGAACGCTCAACTTCAATCGTGAAGTCTACGTGTCCAGGCGTGTCAATGATGTTGATCTTGTGTTCGAGTTCGCCTTCACCGGGCTGGTTCGGCTTGTCTGCGTCGCGACGAGTCCATTGAGTACTAATTGCAGCAGCGGTAATTGTGATTCCCCGCTCCCGCTCTTGCTCCATCCAGTCCGTTGTGGCTGTCCCCTCATGCACTTCGCCAATTTTATGGACGATGCCGGAGTAAAATAAAATCCGTTCTGTTGTTGTTGTTTTGCCCGCATCAATATGCGCGGCGATCCCGATGTTTCTTACTCTTTCGAGCGGGACGGTACGAGCCACAGCTACCTCCTTAGCATCTGTGAAAAGGGTCTTGGGTTTAAATCACACTACTGCGTCTGTGCGTCTGTTAAGATTCTATACTTTTTAATAGCGATAGTGCGCGAATGCTTTATTTGCTTCTGCCATCCGGTGCGTTTCTTCGCGTTTACGAATTGCGCTTCCGGTTTCATTTGCAGCATCCATCAATTCATTCGCCAGTTTCGCTGACATGGACTTTCCTGCCCGCGCCCGTGCGAATTGAATTAACCATCTCAAGGCCAACGCGATTCCTCGATCGGTTCGCACTTCCATCGGAACTTGATAAGTCGCACCACCAACCCGACGCGCTTTCACTTCGACGAGCGGCGTTGCATTTTTTACAGCCCGTTCAAAGGTTTCGAGCGGATCAGCGCCAGTGCGCTCTTTGATCGTTTCAAACGCATCATAAACAATGCGAGTGGCGAGAGATTTCTTGCCACTTTTCATAATCCGCCGCACCATCATGGTGACGAGACGGGAATTGTGTACCGAGTCCGCAGGAATGGGACGCTTTTTGATTGCGACGCGACGAGACATAATGAGCCTTCAAGAAAAACAACGATGGATTGAGGTTCAACCAGCATAGTTGACCGACAAAAGCGCGATCGCAGAACAGAAAGCCGTGAGATGTTTTCTATCAATACCTTCGATCGCTAACAAACGAACCTCATTGACTCATAGATGTGAGCGACGAGGTTCTTTATTAAGCAGATAATTTTAGCGTGCTTATTTAGCAGCCGCTGGTTTCGGACGTTTCGCGCCGTACTTAGAACGACCTTGTTTGCGGTCTTTTACACCAGCCGTGTCAAGAGTTCCGCGAATGATGTGGTAACGGACACCAGGTAAGTCTTTTACCCGTCCGCCCCGAATCATCACAACGGAGTGTTCTTGTAAGTTGTGACCGATACCGGGAATGTACGCTGTCACTTCAAATCCTGAAGTTAAACGAACCCGCGCCACCTTACGCAGAGCCGAGTTCGGCTTCTTCGGCGTAGTGGTATAAACCCGTGTGCAAACTCCACGACGCTGAGGGCAACTCTTCAGAGCCGGGGATTTGGTTTTCTTCTTAGCTTTACTGCGCTCATCTCGGATGAGTTGCTGGATGGTGGGCATCTTCTAAAATGTATTGGAGAATGCAGTTTCGAGACTGCTCCGACTTTCAACGATCACTAAACATACCAATGGATCGATACGCCTGTCAAACCCTTTTTTTGGGAAATCCAGAACGATCGACATTTTCGGAATGTAAAGCCTATCTATTCTAGCTCTCGTTTACCGAGAAGGAGACCCCACAGTCGCAACTTTTTTTAGCATTGGGGTTATGAAAGCGGAAACTGCCGCCCATTAAGTCTTCTGAAAAGTCGATCGTTAATTCAGTTAAATAAGTGGCGGTTTGTGGATCGATCGCGACTTGGATGCCGTGACAATTGAAAATGCGATCGTCGGACCTACTTTCAAGATCGAATTTCGTTTCATAAGCAAGTCCGGCACATCCGCCTGGAATGACTTGGAGACGGAAAAGAGCGTCAGGAGTAGAGTGGCGGGTGCGAAGGCGTTGGACTTCGGCGATCGCCGAAGGGCTTAAGTTGATCATGGAATTTCCTAGAATTAACAACCTGCACCAGTTCACTACATTTCTAGGGTGATTGTCCTTGAACTGGGACTTTATAGAACTGGCACGACATTGGATGCAAAATTTTGTGTTCCTATCGTACCGCGATTGGAATTTCCAAAAACATAGAGGGGCAATCCCGGTAGAATTGCCCCTCTAGAAAATAAATAAGATTTAGTTAGCGCGGGAGTAGTCGTCTTGGAATCTTACGATGTCGTCTTCGCCAAGATATTCGCCGTTTTGAACTTCGATCAGAATTAGAGGAATGACACCAGGATTTTCTAAGCGGTGGGTCGTGCATTGAGGCACATAGGTCGATTGATTACTGCTGAGGGTAATTTCTTCACCGCCACACTCAACCTTTGCTGTCCCGGAGACTACAATCCAGTGTTCGCTGCGGTGGTGATGCATCTGTAAGCTAAGACGATGACCAGGTTTGACTTCGATCCGCTTAATCTTGTAGCCACGACCTTCTTCCAGAACTGTAAACGAACCCCAAGGACGGAGTTCGGAAGCACCCACCGACTTTAAAGCAGTTGGCGATAAAGTAAGGGTTGGGGTCTTTTCTTGAGCCTGAGCCACCGTTTTTCCTCCTCTAAAACTTAGGAACGAAGTCGTACTGCTTGACTTCACCGATTGGATTACCAACCAAGAAGCCTAACAGACCAATCTAGAACTCGCTTGTCTATAGTGGACGATTTGCGAAGATTTCACGAAGTCTTGACTTAAATTGCTTAATCGGTGAAGAAGGGCGAAGAGGCGTTAGGGCTGGATAAAAACGCCAATTCCATTATGAACACGGGCAGAAGTACGAGGAGGTCGATCGAGCAACTGTCCTCCTAGATAAAGCGTGGTTGAACTTCCTCCATCGAGATTTAACGCATTGACCGCACCTAATTGCTGCATGATGTCTGCCATGTCACTGAGTGTCGCCCCTAAACCTGCAACATTATTCTGAGCAGTAACAATGAGGATTCTGCCGTCAGAAGTTTGTCCGATCGCGCTTCGAGCTGCCGTTTCTCGAATGAAAGCATCACTAAATTGCTCGAGTCGAGCATCGAGAACGATTTGACCGTCGCGGATGAGAAGTGGTCCACCGCCAATCAGATTGGGAAAAGCAGCGAGGTCAGAAGGAGTAAAGATACTTTCTAGTTGAATTGGCGTTGCAGGTGGGAAAGATGCGGCAGCGGTTCGATTCGATCGAAAAACGAGCAGATATCCAGTCGTTGGCAACGGAATGACCGTTCCCGCTTTTTCTGCGGTTTGCTGAGTTCCCGCTTGATTATTCTGGACAGTGAGCAGAATTTCATTGTCGGTTAAAGTCGTATAAGTGCTGCCCCAATCAGCGGTGTACCGGGCAATCCCAGCTTGAACATAAGCAGAATTTAGAGCAGTTAAAGGAAAGCTTTGACCCGAACTGAGAATGAGAGTTTCTTGAAGTCTTAAGCGATCGAACTTCCAATTTCCTGCTGCATCCCAGCCGACAACCCCCCGATTCAAAATTGGACCAGAAGCAAATCGCTGATTTACCTTAATTGCACCTAGAGGAAGCTGATTATTGCGATTGAAATATCCACCGTTGATGGCTGCTGAAGTGAGGGACTGTTGAGCCGTGGTGAATAAAGGTAGGGTTCCCGTCAATGTTGTAGCATTGGGCAAAATCGGGCGGATGCTGAGACCCGGCTGACGTGGATTCACTTCAAACCAAACAATTGGGAATTGATTCGATCGTACAGTTAAGGATCTTTGCCGCCAGAGTAAGCCGTTTGTCCAGAGGATATCTCTGTCACTGAGAAAGTTGGAACCGATATCGATGACGATACGATCGGGATTGGAAAGCGTGGTAATTCGAGGTCTGAAACCAATGGGGATACCAAACCGAACCACAGTTCGGTTTGGCGTCGGCTCGACTTTGAGAGAACGAAGTCGAAAAGATGGCATCGGCTTAAACGCTTGAATCCGGTTCTGATCCGCCTGAGCATCGAATGTTAAAACAAGTTCATTCGACTGCGGATCAGCTTGCCAGGTAATTGGGCGATCGAGCGAAATTGTAATGCGATCGACGTTTCCAGCCAGTTGCTCTTGCTGAATCGCTGTCAGGTTTGCTTTTGGAGTCGAAATCTGGAGAATATTGCCGCTAATTTGCAGTTGCCACCCGTACTTTTGGGCGAGATCTGTAACATCCAAATATCGCAGGGGTGGTGTGAGTCGAGTTGGTAAAACGGCTTCAGAGAACCATTGCACAGGTTGGCGAGTAGCATCGGTTGTACTGAGAAGCTCCGCTCCGAATTGAGAACGAATGATGGCATCACTGATTCCGACGCGATTTCCCTGCCATTGCATCCAATTTCCGCTGATCGTTACGCCATTCAAATTAATTTGAGTACCTTGAGCCGTTGGAACATTGAAATTCAAAGCAGGAACTCTTTGGGGAACGGATTGTTGCGCCACGTTAAAATCAAGAGCTGCAGGGGCATCAGCCCGAGCAGGAAGTGAAAAAGAGAGAAGTGCTAGGACGTAGAAACCAAATTTGGGAGAAGTCATCTAGACAAGATTTCGTGAAAGAGATTCCGCAATACCTGCGGTATTTTACTGCGATCGTCCAAAGGTGAAACTATCAACAAACCATAACTTTCCTCAGGGGACTTTATGGGAATCTACTGGCTCAGCAAAGCGATTGGGCTGAGAACGTCAGTCTATTTCAGTTGAAACCGCAATTTTACAGGGATTGTCAGAAGTCAAAATTTTCTATAATATTCTTAATCCGGTCTTTATAAAAATTCAGTCAAGCTAAGATTTCTTCGGCGATTGGGTATAGGCTGGCTAGTTCAGCTCTGATAAATTCTGACATCACCATGAACGAGTGAATGGTTTCTCAGACTTGAGGTTTGGCAACAGATTTGGCTGTTTTGTTGTGATAGATCTTTTACGATGCCTTCGTCACAGGTAAGCGTGGCTACAGAACTGCTTGACGAGCAGAATCTTTTCCTTGATTGTTAAGTTTATGTGATCGTTCTTCTCCTTTCTTCATAAAAGTTTCTCAAGTCCCAGCGCTCTCCGTTCTAACCCTCAAATTCTCATTGAAATGAATCGAATCAATCCACCCATGAGTCAAGCAAGTGTTCCGTCTCCGAATGAATCTCAGTCAATCTCGAATGGATATGCAGGGCAGCGCTGGTTAGTCGAGGAACGCGATGCCTGTGGAGTTGGTTTTATTGTCGATCAGCAAGGTCGAGCCACTCATGATCTGATGTCCAAAGCGCTGATTGCCCTGTCTTGTATGGAGCATCGGGGCGGATGCAGCGCGGATCAAGACTCCGGAGACGGCGCGGGTGTGATGGCAGAAATTCCTTGGGAGATTCTGAATCAATGGGCAAGCGATCGCGGTGTAACTCTTAAAATTGGTTATACCGGAGTCGGCATGGTTTTCTTGCCACAAGATTCTGCGATCGCGGCTGAAACAAAACAGGTCGCAGAGAAAATTATTGCTGAAGAAGGGCTGACCCTTTTAGGTTGGCGAAGCGTTCCAGTCCAACCCGAAGTTTTAGGCGTTCAAGCTCGAGACAATCAGCCGCTGATTGAACAGTTAATTGTGCAGTCTGAAGTTGCCGATGAAGAATTAGAGCGCAAGCTTTATGTTGCTCGCAAACGCATTCATCGCACACTTGCAGTAAGACCTGAAGCCGGATTTGATGAGCTTTATGTTTGCTCCTTCTCTACCCGAACGATCGTGTACAAGGGCATGGTGCGATCGGAGATTTTAGGCAAGTTCTATCTTGACTTGCAAAATCCAGAATACAAAACCACCTTCGCGCTGTATCACCGCAGGTTTAGTACCAACACAATGCCGAAGTGGCAACTCGCGCAGCCGATGCGATTGCTCGGTCATAACGGCGAAATTAACACCCAGTTGGGCAATGTCAACTGGATGAGAGCGCGAGAAGCGGATTTAGCGCATGAGGTTTGGGGCGATCGCATTGATTTGCTTAAGCCAACGGTGAATTCCAATAACAGTGACTCCGCGAATTTGGACAACGTGATGGAATTGTTAGTGCGATCTGGACGTAGCCCAGTCGAAGCGCTCATGATGATGGTTCCAGAAGCGTACAAGAACCAGCCGGAACTAGCAGATCACCCTGAAATCACCAATTTTTACGAGTACAACAGCGGTGTTCAAGAGGCTTGGGATGGTCCTGCACTGCTGGCATTTTGTGACGGAAAAATTGTCGGAGCAACTCTCGATCGGAACGGTTTGCGTCCAGCCCGCTACGGCATTACGCGCGATGGCTACTTTGTAGTCGGTTCAGAAGCGGGTGTTGTAGATCTGCCAGAATCCGAAATCATTGAGAAAGGGCGGCTTGGTCCAGGGCAAATGATTGCATTCGATTTGCAATCTCGTGAAGTGCTGAAAAATTGGGAAATCAAGCAACGCATTGCCAACGCTCATCCCTATGGAGAGTGGTTGAAGCAAAATCGTAAAACTCTGAAATCTCATGCTTTCTTGGAAACAGCGGCATTGGATGCAAAATCGCTGCTGACGCATCAAACTGCCTTTGGCTACACCTTGGAAGATTTGGAAATGGTCATCCAAGATATGGCGGCTCAAGGGAAAGAGCCAACATTCTGTATGGGGGATGATATTCCCCTTGCAGTGCTGTCTGAGCGTCCTCACTTACTGTATGACTACTTCAAACAGCGTTTTGCTCAGGTGACGAACCCGCCGATCGATCCACTGCGCGAAAAACTCGTCATGTCGTTGACGATGCAGTTAGGTGAGCGCGGAAATCTGCTGAAAATTAATTCAGACGGCGCAAATCTCTTCTTACTCGATTCTCCGGTGTTAACTGAGCCTGAGTTAGATCAGATTCGTGAATCGGGCTTGGCAACTGCAAATCTTTCGACTCTATTTGAAGTTGCAGCAGGCCCAGAAGGTTTGAAAGCTGCGGTGGCTCGCTTATGTGAGCAGGCGACGGAAGCAGTGCGATCGGGGAATAAAATTTTGGTCTTGAGCGATCGCTTAGATCAATCTGGCAATCCAACTCAACTGAATGCGGACTACAGCTACATTCCGCCGATGCTGGCAGTGGGAGCTGTTCACCATCATTTGATTCAGAAAGGCTTACGGATGAAAGCTTCTCTGGTCGTAGATACGGCTCAAGCTTGGAGCACGCATCATTTCGCTTGCTTAATTGGCTATGGTGCAAGTGCGGTTTGTCCTTACTTGGCATTGGAATCTGTTCGTCAGTGGTGGTCGGATTCTAAGACTCAAGCGCTGATGGAACGTGGAAAAATTAAATCTGCTAGCATTGCAGCCGTTCAAGCGAACTTTAGAAAAGCGATCGAAGATGGCTTGCTGAAGATTCTCTCAAAAATGGGAATTTCACTGCTCTCGAGCTATCAAGGTGCACAGATTTTTGAAGCGATCGGAATTGGGGGCGATTTACTCAATACTGGATTCTTCGGAACAGCTTCACGCTTGGGTGGTTTGACCTTAGCAGAACTGGCTCAAGAAATTCTCTCCTTCCACAGCAAGGCATTCCCTGAACTGACAACGAAGAAACTGGAAAACTTTGGCTTTGTGCAATACCGTCCAGGGGGCGAGTATCACATGAACAGTCCAGAGATGGCGAAGCACTTGCACCAAGCTGTGAGAACGAAGAACCCGGATCATTACGATCTCTACCAAAAGCATTTAGCTGGTCGTCCGCTTACGGCATTGAGAGATTTACTCGATTTCAAGAGCGATCGCAATTCAATTTCAATCGACGAAGTCGAACCTGCGATCGACATTGTGAAACGCTTCTGCACAGGCGGAATGTCTCTTGGTGCTCTGTCTCGTGAAGCGCATGAAGTCTTAGCGATCGCGATGAATCGCATCGGCGGTAAGTCTAACTCTGGTGAAGGCGGCGAAGATCCAGTTCGATACAAGATTTTGAACGAAGTTGAGAACGGGACATCTCCGCTCTTGCCGCACCTCAAAGGGCTGCAAACAGGTGACACTGCAAACTCTGCGATTAAGCAAGTCGCATCAGGACGGTTCGGAGTTACGCCTGAGTATTTGATGAGCGCGAAGCAAATCGAAATCAAGATGGCTCAAGGTGCAAAACCGGGTGAAGGTGGACAATTACCTGGGCCGAAAGTCAGTCCTTACATTGCTCTCCTGCGTCGATCGAAGCCTGGAGTGACCCTGATTTCTCCGCCTCCGCATCACGACATTTACTCGATCGAAGATCTTGCCCAACTGATTTTCGACTTGCACCAAATCAATCCGCTGGCTCAAGTGTCCGTGAAATTGGTTGCAGAAGTAGGAATCGGTACGATCGCCGCTGGGGTTGCCAAAGCGAATGCTGACATCATTCAAATTTCTGGACATGATGGCGGTACAGGTGCATCTCCTCTCAGCTCAATCAAACACGCTGGAAGTCCTTGGGAATTGGGCTTAACCGAAGTGCATCGAGTCTTGATGGAAAATCAATTGCGCGATCGTGTGATTCTGCGCGTTGATGGTGGCATCAAGACGGGATGGGATGTTGTCATGGGCGCGCTGATGGGTGCTGAAGAGTATGGATTTGGCTCGATCGCGATGATTGCAGAAGGCTGCATCATGGCTCGGATTTGCCATACCAATAGCTGTCCAGTTGGTGTTGCAAGTCAGAAGGAAGAACTTCGCAAACGTTTCCCTGGCACACCTGAGCATGTTGTGAATTTCTTCTTGTTTATCGCGGAAGAAGTACGATCGCTCTTGGCTCGTTTAGGATACAAATCCCTGGATGAAATTATTGGACGTGCTGATCTGCTCAAGCCCAGAGAAGCTGTGAATCTGACCAAGACTCAACTGTTGAACTTAGATTGTTTGACTCAGTTGCCGGATACTCGCAGCGATCGCACTTGGCTGAATCACGAAACTGTGCATAGCAATGGTGCTGTTCTGGATGATCAATTGCTCAGTGATCCAAATCTTCAAGCTGCGATTCAAAATCAAGGCGATGTGACCAAATCCGTTGAAGTCGTTAACACGGATCGAACGGTTGGGACTCGGATTTCAGGAGCGATCGCGAAACAATATGGTAACTCTGGCTTCAGCGGTCAGGTCACTCTAAACTTTACCGGAGCGGTGGGTCAAAGCTTTGGTGCGTTTAACTTACCTTGTATGACGTTGAATCTCGTTGGAGAAGCAAACGATTACGTCGGTAAAGGAATGCATGGCGGTGAGATTGCTATCAAACCCTCTCCTGAAGCAACGTATGATCCATCTCAGAATGTGATCATTGGTAATACTTGCCTTTACGGTGCGACAGGCGGCAGACTGTTTGCGAATGGTCAAGCGGGTGAGCGATTTGCAGTTCGTAACTCTCTGGCTGAAGCTGTGGTTGAAGGTGTGGGTGACCACTGCTGTGAATATATGACAGGCGGCGTGGTCGTCGTTCTCGGTCGAGCAGGTCGGAACGTTGGCGCAGGGATGACTGGAGGATTAGCTTACTTCTTAGATGAAGATGGCAGCTTTCAAGAGAAAGTCAATCCTGAGATTGTCAAGGTTCAGCGAGTTGTAGCACCTGCGGGTGAGCAACAGTTAAAAGAACTGCTCGAGGCTCATGTTGAGCATACGGGTAGCCCGAAAGCGAAGGCTGTTCTGGCGAACTGGTCGGAGTATTTGCCGAAGTTCTGGCAAGTGGTTCCGCCGTCTGAGAAGGACACGCCGGAAGCAAACCCAGATGTTGAGAAGGTAGCTGTCTCGGCTTAGTTGAAAAAAGGAGCAATCGCAGAAATGGCGATCGCTCCTTTTTTTCTGTAAGTTGCCTAAATTTGTTCTTTTAAGCTTGGTTGAAGTCAATATTTTCGTAGAGTTCTGCAATTTGAACTTGAGATTCAACGGCTCTCAACGTCAAAGTAACCGTTGGATCGTCATATTCTGAGAACAGCCATTGATTAGTAGCAGTCTTAACGTGATGTTCGACGTGAATTCTGTACTGATCAATTAAGAGATACTCTTGAAAACTGGGAATCGATCGATAAGCAAGGAATTTTTCGCCACGATCATAATTCTGAGTTGATTTCGATAAGACTTCGGCAATGAAACAGGGGTTCATCACGGTATCAGTTCGACCTGTTTGAAGCTCGATCGGCTTTGGCACAACCATGATATCGGGATAAGTATAGAGACTAACGGCTGGAATCCAGAGGCGTTGATCGGCGTAGAAAGTCCGATAGGTCTTTCCCTTCAGGGCAGTTTTTAGCACAACATAGAGATTGCCGGAAATGTCGTTATGATCGGGTGTTCCACCTGTCACCAGGACGATTTCTCCATTGCGATATTCGCTGCGGGCTTCAGATGTAAGCTCTAGTTCTAGGTACTCTTCGGCGGTGTAATTTCTTTTCTCGATTTGAGCAATCATGTTTTACCTCAAAATCTCGCTCTCAATAACTGCTGCTCTAAGCTAGATTATCGCGGTTATCCGCTTGGAGAAACTATACTCTGAATCTAGCAATGTGCTGACCGATCGTCGAACAGTAACAGGAGCAAGACAGTGTATTTATAATGAAGCATTACGATGGGAGCAAGCCAATGAACGCGCCGAAAGCGAATTCAGAGACAGCAAAATATCCGATTTCTGCACCCAATCTCTACGAAGCTGATTTCCATGCTTGGACACAAGAACAAGTGATGCTTCTTCATAACAAGCAATGGAATCAGATCGACTTGCCAAATATCATTGAGGAAATTGCATCTTTGGGGAAGCAGCAGCGCCAAGAACTTCGGAATCGCCTCAGTGTTTTAATTGGGCATTTGCTGAAATGGCAGTACCAGCCTCAAAACCGTAGCCGTAGCTGGTTGTCAACGCTGCGGATTCAGCGTTTAGATATTAATGATCTTCTTGAAGAGAATCCTAGCTTGAAGCCTTACATCGAAGAAGCGCTTCGTAAAGCGTACCTGAGAGGGGTTGAGCTTGCGGTGAGAGAGACAGATTTACCGAATTCTGTTTTTCCGATCGATTGTCCTTACAACTTGGAAGAGATATTGAGCGATCGCTTTTATCCGGGTGAGCCAAGCGAGTTAGTAGAGGACTAAACTCACCTTCTTATTCGTCTGGATCAGTTTCATCCAGTGCTTCACCAATCACAGGCTGCGAAGAATGCCGAATGTGAAGAATCCGAACTGACGATGATTCCTCTAACACAGTGAACAGAATTCGATACATATTTCGTTTCTGCCCGTAGAGAAGCTGTCGAATTTCCTGACTGAAATACTCATTCTCTTTTGCGATCGCACATCGCTTCGGCATGGTGGATAACGACTCGATCGCTTTGAGCAGTCCGGCATACCACTGACTCGCCTGATCAGGAGAAAGAATCTGTGATGAGCGCAGAAAGATGCTGTCTGCCTCTGCTTCCGCAACACTCGAAATCTCAATCCGGTAGCTCATGCGGGCAAATTGTATTTGCGGCGTTGTTCGGCAGCGAATTCGTCAAAAGCGCGAAAATTGCCTGCTTCAAAATCATTCAATCCCTGCTGAATGCCTTGAAGTGCTTCTTCTGAATCCTGCGTTTCCCATTCCAGAACACTTGCCAAAAGCTCAGTGGCAACAATGCCGATATCTTGCCCTCGCTGTGTTGCCTTTTTGCGTAACTGCTCTTCTAATTCTGGGGTTAGAGTAATCTCGATCGACATAAGCTTTTGTCTACAGACTTCACTCAATAATTATCATTTTAACAGGCTCCAAAAATGGGCTTCTTCGATCGCGCTTTCCATTGCAATATCTTCAATGATTTCTGCTAAAAGCGCAGACACTTCCTGTCGATTTTCCTGAAAGAGTTCGACGATCGCGCTTTTCACGACGGCTTTAAGCTGTTCTGAGTTGAGACTCATTTCGGTCATTGCATTTTGCCTCATCAAGGCTATTTCAGCAGTGTAACTTCAAACTTGAAAGAGCGATCGTAATAACAATCCTACCCTTCAATCTCTTGCTGTTTCTCAGCTGCGAACTCATCAAAAGCGCGAAAGTTGCCCGCCTCAAAATTATCTAATCCAAGGTGAATACCTTAAATTGCTTCTGCTGTATTCTTGCACTTCCCTTTCAAGGGCATTGCCTTTACTCACGCTTTACGTGTCCGTCAAAGGTTCACTAGCGATCTGGTTGATTGTCTGATTGCCCTTTCACGTAGCTGTACCCCTAGATTTGGAGGAAAGGAGATCTCGCTCGACATTAATTCATCATACCAATTGCGTGTAGAACAAAAATACTATAAAATTTATTATAGTAAATTCTTGTTTCCCAAATCGAAGATCACCATAGGTAAAACTTTCAAAGAATATATATTGTTGAAAACATCCCTGATTTTCTAGCAAAAGTGCGAAGAGAGTTAGGAGTGTTTTTGGTGATTAAGTATGTTCAATTTTGCAGATTGGGGAAACAAATTCCAATGCTTAATCGGAGATTTCATTATGGAGGTTCAGAATCTGGTTACGAAGCTTCCAGGCATGTCAAAGACCGACATGGAAAACCAATTAGAAGACTGTAGGAGAGAATTAAAAAGAGGGTCAGACGATTTTTCAACGGCAAGGAATGCGTATAGGGCTTTAGTCCAAGAGTACCTCAAGAAGTTTCCCCCCCAGTTTTCAGAGAAACGTCCAGACAACTTGGAGGCGTATCATAGATTGATTGGTCATTCCGCAGTTATTGGGAGCATGGAATTACTAGATGAATGGGGAATCAATTACCTACGTTCCAAAAACTTTCAATGGATAGATAATCCGTCCGAGAAAAACCTCTTTCTAGAAAGGCTTCAGGAAATTGGCAATGATACTCCGGAACTGCACAAGTATTTCCAGTACTTAATTCGGCAGTTTTAACACAAGCAGAGTTTTTCCACACGATACAGGGTGTGTCGCCATTTACTGTTTTTACTCATTCAACCTCCCTTGAGGTTCTCTCGTGTAGTAATCAGAAGGTTTTGGTGAATCGAGAATTTCAATTCCGCCTAACATCTCTGCATATAAGGTTTCTGCTTCCGCAATTTCTTTCGAGATTCTATCAAGAAGACTATTAACTTCTCTGTAAGCAAAACCTAAATCAGGATCGCTAGTTGACTGACCAGAGTTTGATTGTTTCAGGTATTTCTTAACTTCTTCAAGCCTGGCTTGGAATAATTGCAAATTTCTGACTCTTTTCCGAGACTCAGTTTTCATTCTTGACAACTGGTTCGTAAGAGTAGCGCTACTATCTGTAAGTTTCTTAATCTCTCTTTTGCGTTTAATGCTAAGCCCTCTAAAGTGATTACTGAGCAATCCAAAAATTAAAAGAAAAATAACAACTGCAATAAACAGACCTAACCCGACTGCCCATGCCGTATGTTTTGTAGTGTTATCAGTATCTCTTGTCTGGAAGTAGGTGAAGAAAGCCGCTGCGATTGTCAGTCCGCACACGATAGTAGTGACTTTAGCATGCGGTCCAAAAAAAACATGTGCTAACTTATCCCATGAAAACTCGGTAGAAGATTGCTCGCTTGACATTGGTAGTGCCTGACTATAGGACAAAGCTATCTACTGTTTGTACACAATCTTCTACAGAATATCAATATGGAAATTTATCCATATCTCTTGAAAACAACGAGCATGGCAGGAATCGAACCTGCGACACCCAGAACCGGAATCTGGTGCTCTATCCCCTGAGCTACATGCCCTCGCAACACTCTTGTGAGTATAGCAAGAATTCGGAACTAAAGAACTTAAGGATTCCTTAATTCCGAATTCTAATCTTCTAAGATGCGACTCTTGCGGTCGATCGCGTTCTTCCCGGAGTCGATTTCACCACAGGCGCATCCGGAGTTTGCATCAAGAACACCAACAGCGGATTACTTTGCAATTCCCGACGCAGTAAGCGATGAATCTCACGCTCGATTTGAACTTCCAAACCAGCCCAGTCGATCTCAATGCGACCCTCAAACGTGCTGTAGAACTCCTTCCAGCGATCACTTAACACCGCCTCGATCGCGTCTTGAATTCTCGTTCTCAACTGCTCTGGATTCACCGAAGTCACAACCCCGCGCAAATGCACATCAGGCTTGCTAAACAAGCGCCCTTCATTCGTCACAGCTGCAGCAATCGTTACAACACCATCACCTGCTAACTGCTGACGCTCTTTCAGAACTCGATCGTCCACCATGCCTGATCGCGATGTATCGACTAACTCAATTCCAGCCTTCACCTTGCCAGCTTTGCGGATCGAATCTTTGGTCAACTCGACAACATCACCATTGTCGATAATCACCATATTCTCAGCCGGAATGCCCGTGCTTTGAGCGGTCTGGGAATGTTTGATCAACATCCGATGCTCACCGTGAACGGGTAAGAAGAACTTCGGACGAGTCAGAGCCAGCATCAATTTCTGATCTTCTTGGCAACCATGACCTGAAACGTGAATGCCTTGGTCTTTCCCATAAACGACCTTCGCGCCATTCATCATCAGTTTGTCGATCGTGTTGACAACCGCAATCGTATTTCCTGGAATCGGATTCGCTGAGAAAACAACAGTGTCGCCTTCGCGAATTTTGACTTGGCGATGTTCTCCATTAGCAATTCGAGTCATCGCTGACATCGGTTCACCTTGCGATCCAGTGGTCAAAATCAGGACATCTTTATCGGGCATCTTCTGCGTCACATGTAGTGGCTGAAGGATATCATCGCGGCATTTGATATATCCCAAAGTTCGCGCGTGAGCGATCACATTCAGCATCGATCGACCTAAGACCGAAACCACACGACCATGCTTTTCTGCCAGTTCCAAAATCATGTTGATCCGGTGCACAGAAGAAGCAAACGTCGTGATCAGTAAGCGACCTTGAGCTTGTGTAAACACTCGATCGAGATTCGGGAATACAGCACGTTCCGAAGGAGTAAAACCTGGAATCTCAGAGTTCGTTGAATCGCTGATCAAACATTGCACACCTTTTTCGCCGTACTCCGCTAAGCGCTGAATGTCGAACTTCTCGCCATCAACTGGAGTGTGATCGAATTTGAAATCGCCTGTGTGAATCACAACCCCGACAGGCGTATGAATCGCAACGGTGAAACTATCCGCGATCGAGTGAGTATTCCGAATGAACTCGACAAAGAAATGAGAACCAATGCGGATAATGTCGCGTGGGCGAACCGTTCTGAGTTCTGTGCGGTCGGCAACGCCAGCTTCTTCGAGTTTGCCTTCGAGCAAGGCCAGAGCCAAACGAGGTCCGTACATCACTGGAATATCTAGCTGCTTCAAGTGGAAAGCAATGCCACCAATATGATCTTCATGACCGTGGGTAATAATCATCCCCTTGATCTTTTCGCGATTTTCCCGCAAATAGGTCATGTCCGGCAGCACAATATTCACACCGTGCATCCCATCGGTCGGAAAAGCAAGTCCAGCGTCGAGAAGCACAATCTCATCGCCGTATTCAAAAACGCAGGTATTTTTACCAATTTCATGTAATCCGCCAAGCGGGATGATTTTGAGCGCGTTTGAAGAGTTATTTTGAGTCATCAGTATCCTTCAGGTTTACGAAAAAAACTTAGTGAAAAGTCAGCAGAGCAAGTTTTCAAGTCGCTGACTAAAAAATGGAGCTATTCAGTTGTGCAGAAACTTGTCAGACATGTGCAGCATTCAGCAAGTTCAGTTCACTCATGACTTGCATGACTTGATCTCGCACAGCGTCGTCAGGTGCGCAGAGCGGTAAGCGTAAATCCCCAACTTGCCAGCCCTGCAGGCTCATAGCAGCTTTGACTGGGATCGGATTTGTTGTGACAAATAGAACTTTAAACAAGGACAACAACTCTAAATGAATTTGGGTTGCTTTCTGGACTTGACCGCTCTCGAAAGCTCGGATCATCTGCTGTAAGCGATCTCCCACTAAGTGGCTCGCTACGCTCACAACGCCTTTTGCTCCAATCGCTAACATCGGCAGTGTCAAGGAATCGTCTCCAGAATAGATTGCAAACTCTGGCGGGGTCATCCGTCGAATTTGGCTTACTTGATCTAGATTGCCACTCGCTTCCTTAATTGCAACAATATTTGGAATTTTCGCAAGTCGAGCGACTGTCTCAGCTTGCAAATTCTGACTGGTGCGCCCTGGTACGTTATACAGCATCAGCGGCAGATCGGAAGATTCCGCGATCGCTTTAAAGTGCTGATACAACCCCGATTGTGGTGGCTTGTTGTAATAGGGCACAACTTGTAACGAACCGTCTAACCCCATTTTAGCGGCTTTTTGAGTCGCCTCGATCGCTTCTGCTGTCGAGTTTGATCCCGTTCCTGCCATGACTTTTGCCTTACCTGCCACAGCACTTTTTACGACTCGGAATAATTCAAATTCTTCGTCCCAGGAAAGCGTTGGGGATTCTCCGGTCGTTCCGCAGACCACGATCGTATCTGTACCATGATCTGCTAAATGAACCGCTAATTTTTCGGTCACAGCATAATTGACTTCCCCATCTGCTGTGAAGGGCGTAATCATTGCGGTCAGGACATTTCCAAAATTTATCACACTCTATCTAAACTCCCTATAAATCCTATGAGTTGGCGACTAAAGCTGGTTTCAAGAGATTCTTCTCGATCAAGAGTTCAGCGATTTGAATCGCGTTGAGTGCGGCGCCTTTGCGAATTTGGTCGCCACACAGCCAAAGCTCTAAACCATTGGGATTGGAAATATCTTGACGAATCCGCCCCACTAAAACGTCATCCTTGCCGCTAGCATCGATCGGCATCGGGAAATAGTTTGCGTCCCAGTCTTCGACTAGCTGGACTCCAGGAGCTTGAATCAGGAGTTCGCGCGCTTTCTCGACTGCAAAAGGAGAATCAAACTCCAGGTTAATCGCTTCCGAGTGTGCCCGCAAGACAGGAACCCGTACACAGGTTGCGGTAATCCGCAGATCGGGCGCGCCAAAAATCTTGCGCGTCTCATTCACCATTTTCAACTCTTCTTCGCAATACCCGGAAGCTTCGAGTTTTGAATTGTGTGGAAACAGATTAAACGCTAATGGATAAGGCAAAATTTCGGCTTTTGGTTCTTGCCCTTGTAGAATCGCGATCGATTGTTTTTTCACTTCTTCCATTGCTCGCGCACCCGCGCCACTGGCGGATTGATACGTCGATGCGACAATCCGCCGAATCGGCAAGACTTGATGTAACGGATAAACTGCAACCGACATCAAAATCGTGGTGCAGTTCGGATTCGCAATCACACCTTGATGGGCTGCTGCCGCTTCTGGATTTACCTCTGGCACAACCAAGGGTACATCTGGCTGCATCCGAAACGCGCTAGAGTTATCAATCATCACGGCTCCAGCCGCAACGATATCTTTCACCCATTGCTTGGAAATTGATCCGCCTGCTGATGCGAGAACAATATCGACATTATTGAATGACGACTCGTTGACGGCTTCGATCGTTAAACTTTCGCCCTGAAACATTACGGTTGAGCCTGCCGATCGTGGAGAGGCTAACAGCTTCAACTCAGACACGGGAAAATTACGCTGATCCAACAGTTCCAGTAGTTCAGTTCCAACCGCCCCTGTCGCCCCTAAAATCGCTACTCGATAGGATTGACCCAAAATAAATTCCTCCACAGTGAATGACTAAAGTCTCAAAAGCTTCAATAAGATTTTGTTTGAATACGAATCGGTAATACGAATAATCTGAAATATAAAGACTTTCGGTTGCTTCTGATTTCTTTCAGAGACTAGCGTGCTTTTGAACCGAATTCAAGTAGCTGATCCGACAAGGTTTTGATCCTTGGTATTTCTTAAATTATTATTGCAGAGCGTCGATGTTTATAGATATCACCTGCACTGTTTGCCCGATCGCTGCAATGTGGGGCAAATGGAAACGAAGCATACAGCCTCATATTCTTCTCCAGGCGGGCTTTTATAACAATCTGGACTCTCTAAAATCTAAAGATTCACCGAAACGAATCGCGCAACCGTGACTAGAATCGGTTAGTATAGCTTACTGCTTGGTAGAAATTCGCATTTTTTGTCACTTACGCCGATGAAAGTTACCCAGGAAAAGCTTCCCGCCAGTCAGGTCGGGTTAGAAATTGAAGTTACGCCAGAACTGTCTCAGAAAACTTACGATCGAGTCCTTCAAGACTTCACGAGATCGCTAAATATTCCTGGGTTCCGTAAAGGAAAAGTGCCGAAACAGGTGCTGATTCAGCGGATCGGCTCGTTGCGCATCAATGCATCAGTTGTGGAGGAATTGGTTGATACTGCACTGAAAGAAGCCATCAAACAAGAAAAAATCGACGCATTGGGCAACTTTCAGCTGAAGTCGTCATTTGACGAACTTGTTGGGAACTACAAACCCGGTGCAGCGCTTACCTTCTCTGCTTCTGTTGATGTCCCACCGGAAGTGAACCTCAAGCAATATAAGGATTTCACGGTTCAAGCAGAAGAAGTGAAACCCGATCCAGAAAAAGTGGATTCTGTCATCGAAAATTACCGCACTCAGCTAGCAACCTTGATCCCGATCGAAGATCGTCCTGCTCAGAAAGGCGATGTTTCCGTGATCGACTTTAAAGGTCGCTTTACTCCGGCAGAGGGTGAAGAAGAAATCGAAGTTCCGGGCGGCGAAGCATCAGATTTCCAACTTGAACTCGAAGATGGTCGCTTTATCGAAGGCTTTATTGACGGAATTTTCGGTATGAAGCCTGGCGAAACAAAGGAAATCTCCGTCACCTTCCCCGAAGATTACCCTCAAGAACAACTGGCTGGACGACCCGCAAAATTTGAAATTACCCTCAAAGAACTGAAAGGAAAAGAACTTCCTGAAGTCGATGACGATTTTGCCAAAGAAGCGAGTGGCGATGAGTATGAAACGATCGCTGAAATGCGTGAAGCCCTCGAAAAGCGTTTCAACGACGAAGCGGAACAGCAGACCAAAACCAACAAAGAAGAAGCACTGCTCAACGAATTGTTGAATCAAGTTGAAGCTGATCTGCCTGAAACCATGATCGAACGTGAAGTCGAATACATGGTGACTCAAACCGCGATGCAGCTTCAGCAGCAAGGCATCGACATCAAGCGCCTGCTCAACAAAGACACCATCCCAATGTTGAAAGAGCGCTCTAGACCGGATGCGATCGAGCGAATCAAACGCACTCTTGCCTTGGGAGAAGTCGCCAAAAAAGAATCGCTTAAAGTCGAAGAAGACGAACTGAATACCAAAATTCAGGAACTTCTGACAGAATTGGCGGGACGCGACATTGATATGGATCGGCTCAGAAGCGCGGTTGAAGAAGACCTGCTGAAAGAAAAGATCATGGATTGGCTGATTGCAAATTCAACGATCGAGCTTGTCCCAGAAGGCACGTTGAAAAAAGACGAACCCGATGAAGACGGCTTTGACGACGACGAAACCGAAGCGGAAGCAGTCGAAGTTGAAGTGGTCGAATAGGGTAGCGACAGAATGAATTGTGGGGCAGAATATTTTGCCCCACTGCAGGCAAGATGCCTGCTCCACAACCGGAATTCAATTTTGTCGAGATCTAAAGTCCATCCACAAATCTGTAAGCATTCGGATGTGTGCCGGATAACTTCGCGTTTGTTGGCTAGAATTGAACTTGTGGAACGTAAGCCGCTTGCCTCATGTATAACTCTCAGTCTTTCGACTACGCAATTCAAAATCTCAGCACGCTGGATGTCGTCTCTCAAGCTGCCCCAACTAACGTCGTTCCGATGGTGGTGGAGCAGTCTGGGCGCGGTGAGCGTGCCTTCGACATCTACTCCCGTCTGTTGCGGGAGCGCATTATCTTTTTAGGAAGCGCGATCGACGATAGCGTTGCGGATTCTCTCGTCGCGCAATTGCTGTTTCTCGAAGCTGAAGATCCTGAAAAAGACATTCAGATCTATATCAATTCTCCGGGCGGGTCAGTCACGGCAGGAATGGCAATCTATGACACCATGCAGCAAGTTAGCTGTGATGTTGTGACCATTTGTTTTGGGCTTGCTGCTAGTATGGGAGCGTTTCTCCTCTCAGGTGGAACACCCGGTAAACGGATGTCTTTGCCCAGCTCTCGCATCATGATTCACCAGCCGCTCGGCGGTGCTCAAGGGCAAGCAGTGGATATCGAGATCCAGGCGAAAGAAATCCTTTATCATAAGCGCAAGCTAAATGAGCTTTTAGCTCAACATACCGGACAGCCGCTTGAGCGCATTGAAGCAGACACGGAGCGTGACTTCTTTATGTCTGCTGACGAAGCAAAGCAATATGGCTTAATTGACCAAGTGATTTCCCGGCAGAACCTTCCCAAAGCTGGAGAACCTGTCGCCGCAGCAAGATAAGAGGCAGCTATGTCAAAGTACGACTCCCATCTGAAATGTTCTTTTTGTGGCAAGTCTCAGGAGCAAGTCCGCAAGCTAATCGCTGGACCTGGGGTTTACATATGCGATGAATGCGTGGATTTGTGTAATGAGATTTTAGATGAGGAGTTGTTTGACTCCAGCGCTGCTCCACAACCTGTGCCGCGCCGAGAACAAGCGCCTGAAAAACGTCGATCGCGCTCAGCCAATATCTCTCTCAATCAGTTGCCGAAACCCCGGGAGATCAAGAAATATCTGGATGAGCATGTGATCGGTCAAGACGAGGCGAAAAAAGTGCTCTCGGTCGCGGTCTACAACCATTACAAACGCTTGAGCTTTTTACAAGCGAAAAATAGCGGTAAGTCATCGCCTGATGATTCGGTTGAGTTGCAGAAGTCAAATATTTTGCTGATTGGTCCGACGGGGTGCGGTAAAACGCTCTTGGCTCAGACCTTGGCTGAGATTTTAGATGTACCGTTTGCGGTTGCTGACGCGACGACCCTAACCGAAGCAGGTTATGTCGGCGAAGATGTTGAAAACATTTTGCTGCGTCTTCTACAAGTTGCGGATCTCGATGTTGAAGAAGCGCAACGCGGCATTATCTACATTGACGAAATTGATAAGATTGCCCGCAAGAGCGAAAATCCCTCGATTACTCGTGATGTTTCAGGCGAAGGGGTTCAGCAAGCTCTGCTGAAGATGTTGGAAGGCACGATCGCGAATGTTCCCCCGCAAGGCGGTCGCAAACATCCGTATCAAGACTGTATTCAAATCGACACCAGCAATATCTTGTTTATTTGCGGTGGTGCATTTGTTGGATTAGATAAAGCGGTTGAGCAGCGCTTAGGCAAGCGATCGATGGGCTTTGTCCAAGCGGGCGAACAATCGAAAGAGAAGCGAACTGCCGATGTGCTTCAGCATTTAGAGCCAGATGATTTGGTGAAATTTGGGTTGATTCCTGAATTCATCGGTCGTATTCCCGTGATGGCAGTCGTTGATCCACTCGATGAGAAAGCACTGTCTGAGATTCTCACCGAGCCGAAGAACGCGCTGGTCAAGCAGTTCCAGAAATTGCTGAAGATGGACAATGTGCAGCTTGAATTTAAGCCGGATGCGGTGACCGCGATCGCTCAAGAGGCATATCGCCGGAAGACAGGAGCACGGGCACTTCGCAGCATTGTCGAAGAAATGATGCTCGACATTATGTACGAGTTGCCTTCGCGTAAAGATGTGACTCGCTGTACGATTACTCGCGAAATGGTTGAGAAACGATCGACGGCTGAATTGCTGCTACACCCGTCTTCTTTACCAAAACCGGAATCAGCCTAAAGCTTCTTAGCGGATTGAAATTCCAGTGCTACCCTAAGTTCTGGACATGTTTCAATCCGCTCATGGCTTACATCTCTGTAAACGGTTTTAATCACTACTACGAATGGCTTACTGAATCGGGAAATCAGCCGAGCGGTAAGCCTGTTTTAGTTTTTGTGCATGGTTGGGGAGGGTCGGCGCGCTATTGGGAAAGTACGGCTCGATCGCTCTGTCCGCATTTCGATTGTTTGCTATACGATATGCGCGGATTTGGGCGATCGAGAATGGACGATGCGCCTGAATCAACGTATGAACTAGATATCTATGTTCGAGATTTAGCAGGATTACTCGTGGCACTGCGGCTTCAGAAAGTGAGTCTGAATGCGCATTCGACCGGCTCGTCAATCGCCGTTTTATTCCTGAATCGGTATGCGGAATTCGTCGATCGAGCAATTCTCACCTGTAGCGGCATTTTTGAATACCAAGAAAAAGCGTTCAAAGCATTTCATAAATTTGGCGGCTACGTTGTGAAATTTCGCTATCCGTGGCTCTATAGTTTGCCTTTCACTGATCGACTCTTTATGCAGCGCTTTCTCCATCAGTCTGTGCCCAGGGAAATGAGCCGAGCATTTCTAGATGATTTCTTAATGGCAGACGAACCTGCTGCACTCGGAACGATGTTTTCTGCGGTGAGTCAAGAAGCAGCGGAGACAATGCCAGGGGAGTTCTCTCGAATTACCGTTCCAACGTTGTTAATCTCAGGAGAGTACGACAAAATTATTCCGGCTGAAATGGGCAGACAGGCGGCAGCATTAAGCGATCACATTCAGCATGTTGTGATTCCGAACACGGCTCATTTCCCGATGTTGGAAGACCCAACAACTTATTTGCGGTATGTGACTGAGTTCTTAGAGGTTTCAAGTCCAGCCGTTCTATGATGCTCAACTGCGGCTCTGAGGTCGTCAGCTAACCAGCGATCGTACTGCGGATAGATGGGCAGGCGCTGCACTAAGTGATAGCTCTGCGGCTCAAGCTGTTGTCTCAGCGCCTCAACTTTAGGATGCGGATAATCGGGATTAACTTCATCATGCGGGCTAATCCCACCCAAATCCTGCGCACCTGCGTCTAAGCAGGCAATCAAATCCTCTGCGACCAAGTTCGGTGGAATCTGAATTGAAATTGTATCTGGCAAGATCGATCGCGCAATTTTAATCAGTTGAACTAACTGCCCAGGCTGAAAAGCAGCTTGAGAAAGGCTCTCTTTCTGTCCAGGACTGTAAGGCTGGAGAATCACTTCTTGGATATGTTTGTATTGTTCGTGAATGTTCGCGATCGCGACTAATGTCTCAATGCGATCTCGTTCACTCTCTCCAATTCCGAGTAATAATCCAGTTGTAAACGGAATCTGCAATTCACCAGCCCAGGCTAACTGCTGCAATCTCACCTCAGGTAATTTGCTTGGTGCATGGCGATGGACAGATTCGAGTAAGGTTGGGGTCATTTGTTCTAACATTAACCCCATTGAAACATTGACGGTTTTTAGCTTTGCCATCTCATCAAAGCTGAGAATTCCAGCATTAGTATGCGGGAGAAATCCCATCGATAGCGCTAATTTGCAAAGATCGAAAATGCGATCGAACCAAGAAGCGCGTCTTGCACTGTTTGGATGGACTTCGCCGCTCAAGATTAGTAGTTCGACAACATGGTCTAATCGTTGCAAAATATGCTCGGCTTGTGCCAAACTCATCCATTCATCCTGACCCGGATCAGTACGAAAATTGCAATACGTACAGCGATTAAAACATTCGTAGGTTGGAACAATCGTGTAAGCCGAACTATAGGTAATCGCTTTCATTGATCCAAGAAGACTTGCTATCAGGCAATAGAGCCATCATACGCCGGGTTGAGCATAGTCGAAACCCAACCCTGACGGGATGCTCGACTCAATTTGTCTATCTGGAATACCAAATTTGCTGTTGGTTCCCTATGCTCTTGCGTTTTGCATAAATATTCTTAACGTGGGTCTTGACCGTATTCAATGTGATTTTTAGAAAGTCTGCAATCTCTTGATATGAATACTTTTGCCGCAACAAACACCAAACTTCGGCTTCTCGTTCGGTGAAATCGTATTTTACTTGTTCGATCGTCAATTCTTCCTGTAACAAGGCAAAACAGTCTTCTAAATGAACGAGAAAGAATGTCCGTTCAGCTAAATTTAGCCAGCGAACCTGTAATCGAAAGAGTTTATTGGCTCCATCTTGATACTCCATTATGAGGGGGTCTGGTATGACAAATCCTTCTGCTAGCAATCGTTCACAGAGCGAACGAACTAACGCTGGTATAGAGTTATTGGGTTCTAAACGATGACATAAGTGCTTTGCTGACTCATTGCAGTAAAACACTTGTAATTCATCGGTGAGCACCATCATCCCCACTGGCATCGTATCTAACAAAACTGCCCATAGTGCATCCTGGCTAATGAAATTACGACTGAAATCGGGTGATTCAACCGATCGTAATCGCTGCTGCTTATTAGTATTGAGTTGTTTTCTCTGAGAACGCCGAGACGATCTCTTTTGCAGATTAGGCGTGAATACAAACTGAGAATCCGATGAAACAGAAAAAAGGCGGGCAGTCATAATGTGACATCCTCAAGCAATTTCATGATTGTGAACATCGTACGTCCGAAGTCACAATGAGCGCACAGAAGCTCCCCGAAGAATGCCGAACAAAGGTGAACAAGGCTGAAATAATTTAAAGATTTAGGGCTTTTTCATCCCAGAGGAAAAACAGTTAGTCATAATCGTAAGAACAACAGGAGTTTTGCGCTGCATGACCGAACTGATGCAGGGCTATCTCTGCTTGGATTGACTAACGATGCACCAGCAATTTCACTTGTGCAAATGCCTCGCACTCTAAACTATTGCTGATCCAAGCATTATCTCGCTTCACCCATTCAGGTTGTTTTATCAACTCTCTTTAGCCCCCACCTTTGCCATGCTTCCAGATCTGGTCGATCGCTTATTTCCAATCGAGGTTCAACGTTCTTACATCGCTCTGATTCAACGCCGAGGCGGACTCACTCGGCGCAAGGCAGAATATTTTGTCCGCCTCTGGGCGTATCTCTTGCTGAAACAGCAAGAAGAATTACATGGCGGTATTCCAACTCGCTTAAAAGAACTTCGTGCTCCAGAAGGGTTAGTCAACTGTACTCATCGTGAAGCAGCTGAGCTGTTTTACCGAGATCAGGAAAAAGGTAGCGATCGTGCGGCGGGAATGATGATCGATCGTCTTGCTGCGTTAGGATTACTCGACAAACAATATGACGGGAATTCTCTCGCACTCAAAATACGTACCTTTCCTGAAATTGAACTTCCTCCCAGCGAAGAGCCTGTCGAGCTTTTTGCTGATATGTTTAATCCTCGAACTGACGCAATTACTATCTCAACGCTATACACCAAAAACTATGCACCGATGATTCGAGATGGTGCAGCGATGGCTAAGCTTGCTAAAGTTCTCAGATTATGGTCACAACAGTACGGCAAAGGAATGCGGGTACTTCGGCGGTCAGATAATCATAATGTAGTGGCCGCTTGTGTTCTGTATCCAGTCGCCGCAGAATCCGACCAGTACTTCTTTCAGCAACCGAGTAAAAGCTTTTATCTCACAACGGACAATCCAGTTGATCCATTCATCATGGCTCAGCCAGGCGATAAGACCTGCGTCTCGATTTACATTCGGGCTTGGGTGATTGATCAACCGTATCTAACGATCACATCGCTCTGCCAGCTCTTAGAAGATACTCAGCAGACCTTAATTAAGATGCGTGAGGATTATCCGGAAAGCTGTGACCTTTACACATTAATCGTTCACCCAATTTACGAAGAGTTACGTCGAATTCTAGGATTTGAGCGAATTTGTGAAGATAGTCAGCGTTCCTTTGCTTGGATTCATGGCGCAATCGATCGTTTCTTAGAAACTGATATGCAGCGGGCACTCTCAAATCTCAGAATCGGAGACGCCTCGCAATAAGCTCTGTGTCAGGCTTTGCAGGGATTCAATGCCGATTTTGTGAACTTTCTGTTACAAAACCTGAGTAAAAACTTAATTTACCTCTTTACAAAATGAAACGATTCACTTAATCTAGATTCATAGATTGAAATTTCAATCTAATCTTTGAGCAAACAAGTCAAGCACTCATACAGAATCATGACAACGACCTTACAGAGACGCGAAAGCGCAAACCTGTGGGCGCAGTTCTGCAACTGGGTCACCTCCACCGAAAACCGCCTGTATGTAGGCTGGTTCGGCGTATTGATGATCCCCACCTTGCTG
>NZ_JAFLCJ010000013.1:0-203630 GCF_017302695.1 Leptolyngbya sp. UWPOB_LEPTO1
TTGCCAGATTTTTAGGAGTAGGGTCGCTCAAGAGGATGCCCTCACGACAACTTTGAATAGTTTGAACTTTACTGTTATTTGCGTACTTGCCTACAATTCCTTACGATCTTTTAACCTGAGTAGTTACCTGAATTCAATAAAAAAGCCGGATTTGAAACAAACAAATCCAGCTCATCTTAAATTGCACTTACGATTAATTACCGAACATGCGGAGACTGATAATAGATCTTGGAGCCATTATCTGCTACAAAATGACAAGCTAGATAAGACTTAAAGAAGCTTTTCCAAATCGGCTCACTTGACTTGCGGTAGTAACTTCCTAGCAAAGGCTTAATTGCTTCTGTTGCTTCTTGGAGCTTATAGTGCGGCATGTTTGAAAAGATGTGATGAGCTACATGCGTGCCAATGTCATGATGAATTGGGTTAAAGATGCCATAGTCTCTATCGATCGTGGATAAAGCACCTTTCAAGAAGTACCAATCATCACCCCGATACCAAGGAATATCATCTTCAGTGTGATGTAAGAAGGTAACTAAATCTAACCACATCACAAACACTACATATCCACCAAGATAGTACTTCAGCAAAAACAAGAAGCCAAACTGGAATGTTAATGCTGCAAGAAAACCAATCATTGCTAGCCAGCAAATTGTACTGACAATGATGTCATTGCGTTCCGAAGGCTTAAACAAGGGGCTATCCGGCATGAAGTGAGAGCCTTGTTTGCCAGGCGAGCGACGAAACAAGTACAACGGATATGCAATCAACGGCAAGTAGAACCGCATCAGCTTTTCTAGAAATCCCATTTCTGCATACTTCGATTCGGTCACAGGATACCAGCTTTCATCTGTGTCGATGTTGCCTGTATTCGAGTGGTGCGTCCGATGGCTGATTCTCCAACCATGAAATGGGACAAGAATCGGAGAATGCGACAAATGTCCAATGAGATTATTCAACCATTTGTGCTTGGAAAATGACCCATGTCCACAGTCATGTCCAACTACAAATAATGCCCAGAACATTGTGCCCTGAGCAAACCAAAAGATGGGGAAGAATAACCAAGAATCGAGATATGCTGCGATCGCAATCAGCCCTGCAATGATTCCAATGTCGAGGAAAAAGTAGGACAGCGATCGCGCTGTTGAAGGTTCAAAACAATGGTCTGGAATCGCGTCTCTTACGTCTTTTAGAGTGAATGGAAGGTCTTGAGACCGCGTAGCCGGAGTCTTGATTGAGAAAGCATCAGATGGACTGGGGTAAACTTGCACGATTTCTTTTTACGAAACAATAGTAGGTAGCTCGGCTATTTTACAGCCTTGTCGGGGGATATGTAACGGTATGTTTCGCAAATTGAGTGAGATTTCTTCCTCGGTATAGACAGATTTGACGTGAGCAATCCCTGAACAAATTGTCACGAATAAGACTCCACCCAATTACTTGGAACTAGGTGGAGTCAAAATTCAGCGATCGCCAAATTTAACTTTGAACTTAAGTTTGAGGTACTTTCGCCAAAGTCAACGGCACATCAGACTTCACGCCTGGCGCATAAACCTGCGCGACATAGTCTGCAATCATCCGATGCGTGTTGAATGCAGGGCAATTCGTCTTAATCGATGCTTTCATCATCTGCACCCAACCATGCGGAACGCCGTTCTCATCCTGCTCGTAGTAGAGCGGAATAATTTGATTTTCCAACAGGTCATAGAGTGAGTCAGAATCGATCTTATCTTGGAGAACTTGATCGCTCGTGTGAGCATCTTCTCCGATCGCCCAACCGTTCAAGGCTTTACCATTGGCATCGGTCAAGTAGCCTTCACACCACCAACCATCGAGAACGCTGCAATTTAGACCGCCATTGAAGCAGACCTTTTGACCACTCGTTCCAGAAGCTTCTAACGGACGACGCGGATTGTTAAGCCAAACATCTACACCCTGGACTAATTTCCGAGCGGTGTGCATGTCATAGTCTTCGATGAAAGCAACGCGATCGCGAACATTCTGATGAGTCTTACACCATTCCATGATTCGCTGAATGATTCGCTTGCCTTCTTCATCAGCCGGGTGAGCTTTACCCGAGAAAATGATCTGAACGGGCTTCTCGTCGTTGCTAAAGATTTGTAGCGCTTTTTCTACATTTCTGAGCAGCAAATCACCCCGCTTGTAAGGACTGAAGCGCCGCGCAAACCCGATCGTGAGAATCTTCGGATCAAGTAAATGCTGCGTTGCTTCGACTTGGCTCCAATCTTCGCCTCGGTTCTGCCGTGAATTTCTCACTTTCTGGCGCGTATGAGCGACGAGACGCTCTTTGAGGATTTGATGTCTCCACCAAATTTCTTCATCGGGCGCATTGTCGATCTTTGCCCAAGTTTGGGGATCAAGTACTTTCGTTGTCCAATCTTCGCCCAAGTACTGGTTGTACAAGTCTGCCATCATTGCAGAAGTCCAGGTTCCAGCATGAACGCCATTGGTGATGTAGCCGATCGGAACATTGTCTTCGCTCTTTTCTGGGTAAAGCACTGTCCACATTTTGCGGGAAACGTCGCCATGCAATTCGCTGACTCCGTTTGCCGATCGACAAAGCCGCAAGGCTAAAACAGTCATGCCAAACGGTTCCCAAGGATCGCCTAAGCGACGTGCGCCCAAGGCAAGGAATTGTTCACGAGACAGTCCTAATTCTCCCCAGTATTTTGCGAAGAAAGAATCCATCAAGTCGGCGGAGAAGACATCGTGCCCCGCTGGAACGGGCGTGTGCGTTGTGAAAACGCAGCGATCTCGCACGCCTTTCTCAATGTCGTAGAAGGATTTTCCAGTTTTCAGGATTTCCTGACGACAGACTTCTAGTAGACAGAACGCCGCGTGACCTTCATTCAAGTGATAAACCGCAGGCTCGATCCCCACAGTTTTTAACGCCCGAACGCCCCCAATGCCCAGAATAACTTCTTGAGCGATCCGGGTTTCTTGGTTGCCACCGTACAAGTGCCCAGTCAGCCAGCGATCGATGGGATCGTTATCTTCTCGATCGGTATCCATCAAGAACAAGCTGACTCGTCCAACTTGCGCTTTCCAAATTTGTACTTTCACATGGCGATGCCGGACGAGAACTTCAAACACTAAAGGCTGGTCGTTCTCATCTTTCAGCAATTGCAGCGGTAACCGCTCGAAAGGATTGTTGATGTAGTAATCTTCCTGCCAGCCACTTTGATTGAGCTTTTGACGGAAGTAACCTTGACGGTAAAGTAAGCCGACGGCAACCAGCGGAACCCCTAAATCTGAAGCAGATTTCAAGTGATCCCCAGCGAGAATTCCCAAACCACCGGAATAGATTTGGAGCGATTCGTGTAAGCCGAACTCTGCACAGAAATAAGCGATCGGGTTCTGAGCCGTAATTTGTGGAGCGACGCGGCTTGACCAAGTATCACTCGATGCCATGTATTGCGTGAACTGCTCTGACAATTTCTTCAGCCGTGCCATGTAGTTTGGCTCAACCGTCAATTGGGTCAAGCGATCGAAACTCACGGTTTCGAGCAGCACGATGGGATTATGTCCACAGCGCTCCCATTCGTCGGGATTGATCGACTGGAACAGCGAAATCATATCTGGAGTCCAGCACCACCAGTAGTTGTATGCGATTTCCGCCAAAGGCTTCAAGGCTTGGGGTAAACGCGCACTCAGTCTGTCAGCCGGATTGACAGTTGAAGTATAAGTCATAGATTTGAAGATCTCTTTGCTTTCTTAGAACGATAGGAATCGAAGTTCTGGGGCGTTTTTGCAGCTTAATCTGGGTTCCCAGAAGCTTCGTATGTGTTCCTGGACAGCGCGAAGTTACGCACTGTGAAACGGCGATCGTGTGTTTTGGATTGTACCCCGTTGAACATCAGACCTGGCTTATCGTTTTGTAGCATTATTTATCGGGATGCAACGACGAATTACAGATTGTCTTCAGGCTCTGGTGCAGATGGCGGCGCTTGACGCTCTAGATACAAATCAATAAAGTCTTCGGCTGCGGTGGTGTTAAGCTCTCGCAAGGCTTTAATCACATGCGTCACAGCTTCGGCAAGGGGATCACTGATCTCGTTGACCCACTGATGAACAGTCGATCGATTGATCCCCATCGTGACCGCCAATCGGTTTTGGCTAATCCCGTAGGTTGAGAGTACTTGTCTTAGTGCCTTTCCTGCTTTTCCCATGTTGCAGATCTTGGCAAAGCCAATCGCGTTCGTAAATGGTTGTAGTAACCAACATGCGTTGATTACATAGTCTCTGATGACGAGATTGATACTACGTTAGGTTTCTGTACTGTTGTGAAGAATTGTTATGAATTAAAGACGGGGCGGGTCATCGAATGGATTTTGATAAATTTGGGGACGAAGTGCGAAATTTTGCCCTCAAAATCGTTAAATTTTATTGAATTCAAATCTTGACCTGTATTGAGAATGAAGATAAGAAGAAAAAGTAAAGGGCAGCTTTCTGAACTGCCCTTTGTTGAAGATGAAAGCGAAATCGAAGTTTAATTTAAATCGAAACTTGTGCTGAACTGGGTTCAGCGATCGCTTCAACTTCCTGGGGCACAGGCTGGACTGCGGGCATTTCGCTCTGCATTTCTCGTTCTTGGAAGACTAAGCCTGTCAAATGGACGATCGACAATCCAAGCGCGGCTAGTGAAACGACATAGCTGTGCAGCGTGTACATATGAGCAACCGTCAAACTGCCGACACTGCCACCTGTCAAAATTTCACGCAGAGTTGCGCCAATGAATGGGATAGCTTCAATGGTTCCCAATTCGATTTTCAACCGCCAGAATCCGATCTGATTCCAGTTCAAAATCATGGCTGTCCAACTGAGTCCGATCGCACTTAAGGTAAAAAGAATTCCACTGACCCAAGCTGTCAGCCAACTGCGACGAAATCGCTCTCCCAAAAACATGACGAAAATCTGAATCAGACCGACTACAATCACAAGATTTCCAGACAAATTGTGCAGGGTGTGAACGAGCCAACCAAAAGGAATGGTCTGATCAATGGCTTGTAACGAGTCGTAAGCTGCACCCGCCGCAGGTTGGTAGTAAAACGCAATCAGAATTCCAGAGGTCGCAGCGAGAAGCGTTAACGTTACGATCGACACTGCAAGAATCGTGGATAACCGTCGCAGAATGAAGGCTGGAGTAAGCATGACGGAAATTCGTAATATGTATAGTTCTGTTAACTAAATTGTAACGAAGTCTCTCAGAATCGGAAATGATTCTTAATGTATTTGATAAAAATTCCCCTCCACTGTCCAGAATTCAGTATTTTTCCATCGCAGCAACTCGGTCGGACGCGATAAAATCATTGCCTGAAGCTTTGGGACAGAACATTGCCTACTCTCGGTGTCAACATTGACCATATCGCGACCATTCGCCAAGCCCGCCGTACTGTCGAACCCGATCCCGTCGCAGCGGCAGTTTTAGCAGAACTTGCAGGTGCAGATGGCATTACCGTCCATTTGCGAGAAGATCGCCGTCACATTCAGGATCACGATGTCCGTCTGCTCCGCCAAACCGTGCGAACGCATTTGAATTTAGAAATGGCAGCTACCGATGAAATGGTGGCGATCGCGCTCGATATCAAGCCCGACTACGTGACCCTCGTTCCCGAAAAACGTGAGGAAGTGACGACTGAAGGCGGACTCGATATCGCGGGGCAACTGAACCGGATGACGGATGTAGTGACGACGTTACAAAGTTCTGGCATTCCAGTCAGCTTATTTATCGATGCGGAACACGACCAAATTGATGCTGCGGCTGAAACTGGGGCGAAATTTATCGAATTGCATACCGGACAATATGCCGGGTCTTACTCAGAAGAGGGACAGGCGAAGGAATTGGAGATTTTGGCTCAGGGATGTGAAATCGCGATCGCTGCCGGATTGCGGATTAATGCGGGACATGGATTGACCTATTGGAACGTTTACCCGATCGCGCGACTCCCTGGCATGGAAGAATTGAATATTGGACATACGATCATTAGTCGAGCTGTTCTCGTTGGATTTGAACGAGCGGTGAGAGAAATGAAACAAGCAATTCGTGGGCAACTTTAACGCCTGTCCTGACCCTTTTGAACTTAAGAACAGACCATCATGACAACCTACTATTACGTTTTAGCCAGCCAAAAATTCCTGTTACAAGAAGAACCGATCGAAGAAGTTCTCAAAGAACGGTATCGCGACTATGCAGAAAAGAACCGAGAAATTGATTTCTGGGTGATCAAAGAACCCGCGTTTCTTGAAGCACCAGAAATGGCAGAAAACAAAGCAAAATGTCCTCGTCCGGCAGTCGCGATCGTCTCGACCAAGAAACAATTTATTACATGGCTCAAGCTGCGACTAGAATATGTCATCACTGGAGAGTTCCAGCAATCGGAAACCATTCCCGAACCCCTGGCATCTCTTGAACCTGTCCCTTAAACCCGGAAATTTCTATGCCCCAGATGCCCTTTCAAACTGTTTTTAAAGCGATCGCCGGAATGACACTTGTATTGAATGTGATTCCGCCTGCTTCTGCCCAACTTGCAAATTGCCAAGCGCCGCGATCAAATGAGCCTCTTCTTCTGGTTGTGACGCGCACTCCTGAAGCCCAAGCGCGCCTCCGAAGTGTAATTTCTCGGGATGCAGAAGTCTCAGTTTGTAATTACTTTGGCGAAACAGTGACGCGCATCGGGGGCTACCGAGATACGGATACAGCGAATTCTTGGGCAGGTTACCTCAACGAGACGGTGAAACTTCGGACGTTTGTAGCGCTACCCGCAGGTGGGCAAGTTGCCAGTCAGCCAGAAGTTCCAGTCCAAGCGATCGATCTCTCTAGAGAGCCTGTACGGACTGCAACGCTTTCTCCTGAGCCGATTAATCCCAATCCATCGGGTTACAATCCTCGGGCTTTGGAAGACGGATTTGCGGTGATTGTAAATCACTATAATCGCCCTGAAGTTGCTGCTCAAATGCAGCAAGTTTTGAATCGCAATATTGGCCTCGTTTCGTTTGAGCAGCGTCCATTTCTGCTAGCTGTCCACACGCGCGATCGCGGTAGTGCTGATCGCATTATGCAAATTCTCAACGATCGCGGATTTGCCGCCATGCTCGTGAGTGGTCGCCGCTTAACCTTGCTGACTCCAGTCGTACAGACAGATTCTGCGATCGGGGGACGATAAGTAGATCAAGCCGTATTTGCTTACGGCTTTTTGATCGCGGCTAAAACAAACGCGATTGCGGCTTCTGTGTGCTTTTCAACCTTCTCAGGACTTAAGCGATCGACATCTGGCGTTAAATGCTGCCAATTTTCTTGCACTGTGAAGTAGAAAATGCAAACGCCTAGAATGTGAGTCAGCATCAACATTGGATCATCAACAGGGCGAAAATCACCGGATTCGATGCCTCGTTCTAGAACTTTGATCACGCGTTCAAATATGCCTGACCAGTTTCCTTGCTTGAAATAAAGTCCTTGATTTTGGCTTGCTTCTTGAAACCACAGCATTTGTCGATAAGGATTGCGAAATTCGTTTGCGATCGCGACTCGAATAATAAAAGTAATCGCATCTTCAGGCGATAAATGATCGAGTTCTAACTGTTCTACAAACTGCTGATTTTCTTCCATGGGGCGCTGTAGAACGGCGCGATAAAGTCCTTCTTTATTTTCAAAATAGTAATGAATCATCGCGGTCGTAATCTTGGCTTGTTTTGCGATTGCGCTAATTCTTGCTCCTTTCAATCCATGCCGAGAAAACTCAATTTCTGCTGCATCTAGAATTTGCTTTTGAGTGATTTCTGCATCTCGAAATTGCCGTTTTTGAGATTGTGCCATCCATCACTCCTGCCATGATTCAGGAAATTGTGCTTCTAAATCTTGGCGACCATGCAGAATTCTAACCACTTCAACTAATTCATCCGTAACGATGTAGAGAACGATGTAATCGTTCAGTAAAACGCCTCGTAAATTGGGCGCGAGATATCCATAGCTTTTCCCGATATTTGGAAAGCTAACAATATTGCGACATTTTCGCTCAAATTCGTCTACGAATTTCTCACCAGCGTCAATGCTACGTTCAAGGAAATAATCCAAAATGCGGTTAAGGTCTCGACTCGCAGCAGGAGCAATCTGATAGCGGCGAGTCATTCTCTTATACCACGAGCTTTAGCGATTTTGTCTCTCAGTTGCGCGATCACAACTTCGCCATCAACGCCTTCGCCTCTGTGCAATTCTGCGAGTCCAACTTGGACATCTTCACGTGCATCTTTAAGCCATCGATCATACTGTTCTCTCTTCTCTAACAGCTTAAATGCGGCATCAACTACCTCATCGGCATTCTTATACTGTCCAGATTCAACTCTCGCTTGAATAAATTCTTGCTGTTCAGAGTTCAATGCCATGGCCATCATCTCGACTTACACTTTCTCATCATGATACAGCGATCATTAGTTGACTTTTCTAGACCGGATTTCCAAACTAACTAAAAAATTAATTAATTAAAATCTCATGAACATGCTGCAAGGATCGCCTTGGTTGCTGGTTCATCGATCGATGCTGAAGTCAAATCAGCCGAAAAAGGTATCGCTGTACGGTCGGGATTATGTCCTCTGGCAAGACTACAAAGGCGAAATTCGTGCCTTGTCCAATGCTTGCCCAACATGGGTGCAATGCTGTCTGAAGGCTGGTGCGTGGCGAAATCTGATGGCAGTAGTACGATTGCGTGTCCTTTTCATGCACTGGAATTTGATCAGACTGGCTCAACGGTGCTACCAGGTTCTAATAAAGCAACGAAATCATTGTTAAAACCGCTGGAATTGATCATTCAGGGAGATTTGATTTGGTCTTATGGCGGAGTGGCGCCGAAAGTGCCAATTCCAAATGTCTTGAATGAGTTTACAGCAGACTATGAATTTGCTGGAGTTGCAGGAGAGTGCAGTGTCAAAACAGATTTGCTCAGCATGTTGTTAAACATGCACGATTACAACCATCAAAATGAAACGCATCGACCTTTATTTGAGATTGAACGGATTGACTTTAAGCGGTTCATTGATCAACGCTTGCATTCTCATGCGTACTATGACATGCCAAGAGCTCAACCCAAGTGGCAAGACCTTCTCAAAAATCCTGCGTTACTCGGAATGCCAAAAGTCATTCGGGCACATTTAGAAAACTACTTTCCAGCGATCGTGATCTTTCATGGTGAAGCACCCATCGGAACCATTAAACAGTGTCATATCTTTGTGCCTGAATTTGAGACGCACACACGAACTTATGTCTTAGCTTATGGCAGATTCAAAAATCCTGTGTTTCGATTGTTGAAAAACAATGTTCTGAAATTCGCTGCAACCGTTGTCGAACAAGATGCAGATATTTTGGGCAAACTCTACGCTGACAGTCCGCAACATATCAAACTCAACAATGAAGTTGGTATGGACTGGGTAAGACGCAATTTTGCCAACTTTTCAGAGATGACAAATTCCAGATCTTAGCTGCTAAAACGGAAATGGAACGATCAATTTTGCATGGTTCCCGGATCAAAAGTCGATCTCTCAGCCCTAAGTCTAAGATCTGAAAATCTTTACAAAACTTTACAATTAATTTGATTTTCCCCACGCTCTCCACAGACAATCCACAAGTTTTCAAGTTCTTTTCCACACTTTTTCCACACCAAACTGAAAGTTTTCCACAGGAGATCGAGCTAAGATCGGCATTTTTCGGCGAACTGTGGATAAGTCATCGAATCCGGCGAACTGGGCTGAAAATCGCTCAATTTTGTGAAGCCATGTAACGAAAAAATGGCTGAAACACCGATTCTGCCGTTCAGTAACTTTGATCTAACCGACGAGCTTAACTTTTCTTGATGTTGATCTTCTTGCAGCGATCGCGCAGAATGTAGCGACTAACCGAAGAGCGCACAGCCGCACCGAAACACACGATTTCCACAACGCACATTTGAGAGGGGAAATCAAGCAGGGGGTCGGACTGGCGTAAGTTTCTGATGCAAATTTTCAGAAAAACGGATAGTTTCTTCACTCGTTTCACTTCTTGAGGTTTGATATGGATAGCAACATTAGTCTTTTCGTTGAAATTCCTGAAGCTCTGCATCAATCGTTTCAAACCTTTCTTGATACCCGTCCTGACTGGGATCAAGATCGGGTGATGTCGGCGGCATTGTCATTGTTCTTGTTGCAAAACCGTCCTGCAAACGAGCGTCAGAACGATCGACAAACCGCACGGATCTATCTCGATTCGATTTTCAAGCGTCCGGTTGAGCAACTCTAGTTCAATCTTTCAGTTTCGTGTTTTCAGCTTTTAACCTTGTTTGCCTTAGCCATGCCTTATCAGATTTCTGCCACAAAACTCCAGGCATATAGTCGCTGTCCTTATGCGTACTATTTGCGGTACGAGCGACGACTGACGAGTAACGATTTTTTCGGTTCAGCCGCATTGGGAACAGCGTTGCATCAAGCCTTAGCAATGGTTCATCGGGATTGGCACTACCACGATTCAGTCCCGGATCAAGCATGGGTGCTACGCTGTTGGGATGAAGCCTCCGAAGGCTTAACGACCAATCAGTTTGAAGATGGTCGATCGATGTTGGAGAACTACTATGAGACGTTCATCCAAAATCAGCCTTCGTTGCGTAAACCATTAGCGGTTGAAGGACGAATTCAAGCTTTTCTGCAAGTAGAAAGTCTCGAGTTTTGCATTACGGGACGCTACGATCGCATTGACTATCTCGACGATGGTTTAGAGCTAATCGATTACAAGTCCAGCCGGGAGTTGAAAGTGCCGGAATCTGATGAAATGGATTTGCAGATCGGATTGTATTACCTGGCGTTGGAGCAGACCTACCACCAAAATCTGAAGTACTTAAGCTTATTGTTTCTGAGATCGGCTGAGAAGGTTCGCTTTAAGGCAACTGATCGCCACAAGAAGCAAGTACAGGCTGTGATTTCAGATTTAGCTGTGCGCCTGCGTCAAGACCAGACGTGGGAACCAACACCCGGTAAACAATGCGATCGCTGTGCGTATTCTCGCTATTGTTCAGCTGTGAATCTTGATCCGGCTCCGTTGCCGACGACAGCTAGCGCATCTCCCGAATTGCAGCTAGCTCTCGGTCTGTAAGTTATTCCCTGTTGATGGTAGTTAGTACGATGAATCGCTTTATTACTTACGCTAGGAAGGCTAGTAGCGCCCCGTTTCTCATTTCAATTTATCGAGATGATTGGACTTACAGTGGATATCGCGCGATCTCTTGGGCAAATGTTCGAGTTGTTCGGGCTGCTAAGGCGACCCGTCAAGTTACGCAGGATAAGATTACTGATCGTCCGAGAATTCGGAAGTTTAGTTAGAGCTATCAGGTGGCTGTTATTCAATGCCTCTACTGGTGTACATAGCAAATTTGCTAGGGTGCTCAGTGAGCAACAGCATCGATTTGTAGCTCGTATTGAACTGGGGTTGTACTTGTTGGTGCAACAATCAATTCATAGATTCCCGATCGCTGAATCTTTCCACTCCAGGTCGATTGGTTAGAGTTTTTAATGAGCGATGCTTCTGCTGAGAACATCCAAATTGCGATTTGACCCGCAGGTGCTTTTAGGCTTAGCTCAATAGTCTGCCCTTGTTTGAATTGCGATCGGTAAACTTTACCTACTCCCTGTTTGAGTGTTCCACTCATTTGAGATGAGATCAGTTCAGATTTAGCTTGCTTTGTCTGATCGAATGCGATCGCATACCAAACTTGTCCGAAAGTTCTTGGATTGAGCATCTTACCTTGCTGGTCAGGGAAAAGTGCGACAAACTGCGCATCGGTGAGTGTTTCAATAGCGCGATTGCTAAGGTTAACACTTCGCTTAGATTGCCAAGCATCATAGTTTACTCTCTTGTAAGTTCCCATCCCTCTACGAGCTTCTTTGCTGAGTAGCTCTAGTTGCTTGAGGAGTGCTTCTGAAGATTGAGAAGTTTCTTCGGTAAGTTGGGAAAGCAACTGCTGTGAAACGTTCAAGCGTTTAGAACGTTGCGCCACTGTTTCAGGTGGTGCTGAGTCGGCTTTTATTGCGATCGGAGGTGTGACGAGTTCAGGCTGTAAATTAGATAGGTGATTGATCAAGCGATATGCAGAAATTGCTGCTAGCCCGATCAACACAAAAGTAAAAACAATTGAAGCAATATCTTTCTGATCAGGTGTAAACAATGCTTGCATCACTTTTGCAGCAGAAGAATAGCGTTGATGATCAGATAGCATTCGATCGAGAACTTTTACAATGCGCGGATCAACCGATTCCCAATCCTGCCATTCCCATTGTCCTGTCGCTTCATTATAGAGATCTTTGGGTTCGCATCCGGTTAAGAGCACGATTGCGATTACTGCTAAGTAGTAAAGATCCTGATCAAATGTTTCCGCAAAATGAGCTTGTGTAAATTCTGTCAAAATCAGCGAACCATCTTCACGCTGAATGATTGAATTGAGTGAAATACTACAGTGAGCAATTTTCAGACGGTACAGCGATCGCAAAATCGACAAGACTTGTTTCAAAAAACGCATCACTTCCGTTTCAGAAAAGATGCGCTGCTGTTCTAATAATTCTCGATACGAGCGTCCTTCAATATAATTTCGGATTAAATAGGCTCGATCAAAATCGACGATCGCATCTTGATATTGCGCCACATGCCGCAGGTTTAATTTGGTCAGAATTGCCTGAAGCTCATTCAAATCTGTCGTCGTTTCTTCTAAAACATAAAGCTTATTCGTCGTTTGATCGATCGCCAAATACACCCAGCCTACTGTTCCTAGGTAAAGCAACTTGAGAATGGAATAGCGATCGACTAAAACAGATTCAATAGACAATGGTGTTCGCATCGCAAATCATCTTGTCCAGGATTGAAGCCTAGACAAATATCAGTATTTATGTACTAAGCTAACACGGCTTTTTAAAAAAGTGATTATAAAAAAATCATGAAGCGGATCTGTTATTAAATAAAAACGCTGAGGCACTCTACAAATAAGGAAGTTACGTAACGATCTCAATGCCCTCGTGAGCGTGAATTGCTGTCCGAATACGATGACGAGATATTAGCGTAAGTTCTGTAACTTACATATCAGGTGGTCTTCTTACATGCGTCCTATTTCTTTGTCTGACTCCCGCCCCAAGATCAGTACGATGCCACGTCCCCAGACTGAAGCAACGGCTTATCTCAATCTGTACAAACTATCGATCGAGAAAAAGCGTCTCCAGTGTGAACTAGATTCGATTGAACAACGTCGTCATCGTATTCAAAAGCGCCTGTCTTTCCTCGAAAGCCAAGTTGCTGAAATGCAGCAATCCGCTCAAGTGTCTACTCCTAAGTTGGTCTCTGTTGAGAAAAATTCTGCTCCCGATTCAGCTTTGAACATGCTGTTTCTTGAGTACTAAGGTTTGAAGTCTGAGATTTGCTGCTGCGCGATCGAATGGAAGATTCGATCGCGTTTTTTGCGTCACTATTCTAAATTTGAGACTCATTTCTATTGCGTTGACACAAGATCACTTCCAATTTTCTACTCTTTAAGTCGGACGCATCTTGATGAAGAGCTGAAAATAATTATTCAAAATTGGTAAAGAAACGACCGAACCTAAATAAGACTCAGTGAAGAAGAACAGAACTTACGTAAGCATCACTTCCTGCGTGTAATAAATTACTGATGTTCCACTTATCGTAAATCCTCGCTGCTGCTCATCGACTGATTCCTCAGTGATAACACGTATTTTGCGAGCGATTTTACAAACTGCTCAGAACTCAGACATTGACAAGTTCAACCTGCTTTTATTTGCCGTTTCTGCTTAGCCCGCTCATGTCTGATCGGGTGAGACAGCGCAAGTTGACCCCTATCCGGAAAATGCGATGTTTACAGCGAAAGCTAGTCAAACCTACCCAGCTTCTTCAATTTCAATCTCTCCCTCTGCCCACACTAAAAATCATTCCGTTGATCAACCTAGAGTTTCCCATGTCGAAGCAACTTACGCGCTCTCTTCAATTCAGCAGGGTATGTTGTTTCATCACCGATACGAACCGAATTCTGGCGTAGATATTGAACAAGTGGTTTGCAGGCTACAAGAGAATCTGGAGGTTGATCGCTTCGCCCAGGCATGGCAGCAACTAATCGATCGACATCCCATTCTCAGAACTCGCTTCGGTTGGAACGCCCAGAATGAGCCGATCCAGCAAGTCCTAGCAGTCGATGAAATTACGATCCAGTACCACGATTGGCGATCGAACACAGCAGATCAGCAAATTCGGAAATTCAAAGCATTTCTACGCTGCGATCGCCAAAATGGATTTGATTTCTCTGGGTCATTAATGCGATTTGTGCTTTTCCAAACCGCCCCTGATGTGTATCAGTTCGTTTGGACATTCCATCACATTCTGTTAGATGGGCGATCGATCACGCAGATTCTGCAAGAAGTCTTTGCTCTGTACGATAATCCAGCACAACCGCTTCCTGCACGTCGCTCTTATCAAGATTACATTGAGCAGCTTCATCAGCAAGACTGGTCGCATTCCAAATCGTATTGGCAAGACTTGCTCAAGGGATTCACAACTCCGACTCCTTTACTGCATGCGCCATCACTGCATCAAACACAGACCCAATCTGGGCATGGAACTGCTCGATTAAACTGCTCGATCTCATTGACAGCACAACTGAAATCATTCGCTCAGCAACATCACATCACGCCAAATACTCTAGTTCAAGCTGCTTGGGCATTACTCTTACATCGCTATAGCAATGAAACATCTATTGTTTTTGGAGTAACAAGAGCTTGTCGCCGATCTTTACTTCCCGATGGCGACTCGATCATTGGATTAATGATGAATACGCTGCCCGTGCGCGTAGAGATTACAGACGAAACAACGGTTTTACCTTGGCTACAAGCACTGCGATCGCAACATCTTGCTGTCCGTCCTCATGAAAATACACCTTTGTCTCTGGTGCAGGATTGGAGTGATGTCCCCCGTGGAACAGGATTGTTTGAAAGTATTGTCGTCTTTGAACATGAGAACTTTAACGATCGCCTGAAACAAGGTAAACACCGCTCCTTTAAGCTGATTGAACAACCTTCATTTCCATTAGTCTTAATTGCAAGTTTAGGAACAGCTTTAGAGTTACAGATTTCTTACGATCGAGCAAGATTTACCCCTGAGACGATCAAACGCATGTTAGATCATCTTCAGGTGCTCTTGCATGGAATGATTGCCAATCCGCAGCAATCCTTGTCAGATCTGCCGCTAATTACGGCTGCTGAACGCCATCAACTGTTGTTTGATTGGAATGCAACGGCTGCAGACTATCAAGCGCAGCAATGCTTACATCAACTTTTCGAGGCACAGGTTGAAAAAACACCCAATGCGATCGCAACAGTCTTCCGACAACAATCGCTAACTTATGCTGAGCTGAATCAGCAAGCAAATCAGATTGCTCACTATCTACGATCGCTAGGAGTCGGGGCTGGACAGTTTGTCGCAGTCTTTCTCGATCGCGGCTTGGAAATGATTCCTACGCTGCTTGGTATTCTCAAAGCTGGAGCTGCTTATATTCCATTAGAAACAAGTTTCCCACCTGCTCGAATCGAATGGATTCTGGAATCGCTGGCTGTTCAAGTTGTCATCACTCAAGTGCGCTACGTTGCAATACTTGAGTCATTGTATTTGCGGAATTTACAGCATCTTGTTTGTTTAGATGTGAACTATCCAGTTTTTTCAGATGTCAAAGTTTCCACACAAGCAGACATTCAACAATCCTCGATCGAGAATTTGCCGCTGCATTGTACTTCTGAAGATACAGCCTATGTAATTTTTACTTCTGGTTCAACTGGGACGCCAAAAGGTGTTGTGGTCAAGCATCAGCCTGTGATCAATTTGATCGAATGGGTGAATCGCACTTTTAATGTAAATCATCAAGATCGAGTTTTATTCATTACTTCCCTTTGCTTTGATCTCTCGGTCTATGACATTTTTGGATTGCTTGCAGCAGGCGGCTCGATTCAAATTGCTTCGAGTGATGATGTGCGCGATCCTCAAGTATTGATCAATCTTCTCAAAACAGAGCCAATTACGTTTTGGGATTCTGCTCCGCCAGCATTACAGCAGCTTTCATCGTTTTTCCCCTCCCTGCTCGATGGTCCCTCTTCACTGCGGCTTGTGTTTATGAGTGGAGATTGGATTCCAGTGACGCTCCCAACTGCATTGCAAACGACATTTCCAGGTGTTGAAGTCGTGTCATTGGGAGGTGCAACAGAAGCAACAGTTTGGTCGAATTACTATCGCATCGATCGCGTTGAACCGCACTGGAAAAGTATTCCTTATGGGAAACCGATTCAGAATGCTCAGTACTATGTTTTAGATGCCAAGTTAAACCCTTGCCCAATTGGCGTGACAGGTGAACTGTACATTGCAGGAGATTGCTTGGCAGTTGGCTACACTGATCCGGTTAAAACCGAAGAACGCTTTCTGCCAAACCCATTTGTGCCCGGTACAAAAATCTATCGAACTGGAGATCTCGCCCGTTTCTTTGAAGATGGCAATATCGAATTTTTGGGACGCATTGATCATCAAGTCAAAGTACGAGGCTATCGAATTGAGCTAGGTGAGATTGAAGGTGTGCTTTCACAACATCGATCGATTACCGATGCGATCGTCATGGCACGAGAAGATCAACCTGGAGACAAACGGCTCGTCGCGTATATTGTGGCTCAAGCCAAACTTGATGCAAATGACGTTCGACAACATCTGCGCGAGAAGCTGCCAGAGTACATGGTTCCGTCTGCGATCGTATTTTTAGATGCAATTCCTTTGACTCAAAATGGGAAGGTCGATCGACGAGCTTTACCCATGCCGGAAGCCGTTCGGGTTGAGCGTAATGATGTCATTGAACTCACTCAGAATCCACTGGAACGGCAGTTAATGTTCATGTGGGAAAAAGCATTAGACATTCAACCGATCGCGACCACGGACAATTTCTTTGATTTAGGGGGCAACTCTATTACGGCGGTGAAGCTGATCAACCAGATGGAAAAAGCATTTGGGCGACAGTTTTCTGTTGCTGCATTATTTCAAGCGCCTACGATCGCCCAATTTGCCGAAATTATCCGAGATGGACAAGAAATCGATCCCTGGGCAATTATCGAAATCAATCCGCTCAATGGGAAAAAACCACCGCTCTTCTGGTGTCAGAACTATGGCGATTTACTTCCGCATCTTGATCCGGAGCAGCCATTTTTTGCGCTGGAATCTGGCTATCAGCAAGTCACAAACCCAGAGACTCATATTAAAGATTGGGCGGCAGGTTATGTCGATCGCATTCGGGATATTCAGCCTGAAGGACCGTATTTTATTGGAGGCTATTGTTTTGGGGGCTATGTTGCCTTAGAGATTGCTCAAATGTTGCGATCGCAGGGTCAAGAGGTTGCACTCTTGATTTTAGTAGAAACCTTTGGACCGGGTGTCCCTCAATATCAGCACCAAAAACTTACGGCACGCAATGTAGTTCTTTACACAACTAGTATTCGCCGTCGCATTCTCGGAGCCTTCGATCGACATTGGCACGCGATCGAAGATCAAAAAATCGCTCAGAAAACCGGGGGTCGAGTAGTGAAAGTCAATTTACCCCCTGCTAAACCCATTCAACGTGCTGTTCAAAGCTATGAGATACAGCCTTACTCTGGGCGGGTTGTGATGTTTGAGGCAGCATTGAGTTCGCTCAAGTCGAGATTAGCTCCAAGAGCCTTCTGGGACAATATTTTCAAGGGGGACTTCTCGATCGAGCGGGTCAGCGGAACGCACCACACTGTGGTGTATCACAACAATGGGCGCGATCTGATGCAGCGGATTCAAGCCTACCTGGAGCCATATCGCCTCAAGTGAAGTCCGATCCGCCGATGGGGAATCTTGCAGACTCGTTAAAATCCGTCCACTGACCAGTGCGGCGGATCGTACTCTAATTTGTACACCCCAAACGTTGCCCCAACCTCCCAGAGTGTGGCATTCTGACTTGCATCTCCGGTTCCTGGAACAGTCACCATTTGTCCATTCCCATTTTGCATTCGTAGTGGGGGCTTCCAAGTGACGATCCAATCGATCGCTAAAGCCTGAGTATGTCGAGACTGGAGTGCGGCTGGATTGCTTCCAATTCCAAATGCGTTCACCATGTCTCGTGCCGCTTGGTAAGATGCCGCATCCGTGTAATGCACCCAATCAATATCAACTCCCACCATCGGCGGCACATCCCACGGAGCGAAGTCTCGATTGTTCAATTGCACCGCATAGTGCATCATGTAAGCCCGCTGAGGGGGTCGGTAGGTATTCGTAACTTCGATCTCTGCTCCTGCATCTTTCAGCGCTTTTTCAAATGCGCGCACTCTTTGACGGAATGGAGATGCCAAATCATCGATCGACTGACTCGCGGGAAAAAATCGTACCCATTGCGCCCCGCTTAGCCTCGCTCTCTGCCGTCGAGCATACTCTGTCAGAATTGCTAGCCCCGGCGCATAATCGCTACCTAGCTTCTGTTTTGTTGCGGCTGAAAGCGTAGCATCTAATCGAGGTCGAAAATTCACATCCAAAATTTTGTAGGCTTCGGTCATGCCTTTCGTACTACCTAGCCCAAAATTTCCATCTAAGGTTAAAGCTGGATTGAGCCGCCCAATGACATTAAGGCTCCGCTGTAAATCCCGCACTTCTGCTGCACCGTAGTTCAAATAACTCAGCAACATGGCTGCGCTTAGATCGGCGACGCGATAGATAAATCCTTGACTCAGCGCTTTGGTATAGGTCGCATTGCCCACAATTCCATCGGCGATTAAACCGTTCTTTTGCTGGTAATCTTTTGTAACTCGATCGCTCACACTACCGAAGCCATTATCGACAGCCCCGATCGGGAAATTTTGATCTTGTAAAAATCGCTGCCATGCACCAACGGCTGCCCCAGTCGAGCCACGCTGAATCACGGGTAATCTTAAAGCATTGATATTAAATGCCATACTCTCTCCTGAAACCAATGCAGGCGTTTGTAAATCGCCTCGCGATCCATCATACTGAGCGGCTGAAAAAAAGGATGTAACGGTTGGTCAAAATACGTTACATCCTTGAAGGATTGATTCTTTTGTGGGGGAGTAGGGCGATAGAAGATCCCTAAAAATCTGCCGGAGCTGCCGATCGCATCTTCGCTTTCGCTTTTGCTGCACTCTTCTTCAGTGCATCCAGACGCGCCTGATATTTTGCGCGCTGTCTCTTTTTGGGAGTTTGATCAATTAAAGTCTTTAACGCGCTGCCCAAACTCTTGTAGGCATTCGGCAAAGTATAGCCAAAGCGAGTTGCTAATTGGATAGCGCGCTCGTCGGCTTCGATCGCTTCTTTGACATTCTTCTCGCTGTTGTTCTTCTGATAGAGTCGCCAGCCAGCAACCCCCGATAATCCCATCGCTAACAGCAATAACAATCCATCTTGTACCCACAGTTCCCCGACTGCGCCGCCAAGTCCGATCGCTAATGCCGCCATTTCCCAGCCATCTTTCGGGATCGTGTCCGCTTGAACTCGCGCGACTTCATGCCAAAACAAGAGATTTCGTTGGTCGATCGCCAACTGATCCCATTTCGGCATATCAATTTGGATCTCGATCTCATCCCGACCGATTTCCTCACAGGTGATCAGTGGAGGATTGACCGCGGTCGTTGTTTCGATCGTGACCCAACTCTGCAATTCCGGGGGTAGCAGGGTCTTCAAGCGACGTAACTCGCTCATGTCGGCTCTAGCGGACGAGGTTGCATAAGATGTCATGGACTTCAGCCTCAGAATGAACGCCTATCCTCATAATATTGCGATCTTAGCGATTCTACGGAGGATGGGTATAGGTGAATTCATTCTGCCTGATAAAAGTCTTATCAAGCAAGTCGTGCGAACCGAATCTTTTCAATTAATTCGATAGTTTGGTGGGTATGGGTTGGGGACTCTCTGGCGCGTAGTGGGAAATGACCACGATCGGTAAAATCAACGTAATCAATGCGATCGCAGTTCCAACAAGATTGACAACAAAATTGGCAGATACGGGATGCGATCGTTTCGGAGCGGTAGCCTCACTACCTATGTGCATAGAGCGTTTTAACCAACTCAATAAGGTTCAGCAGGAAAGCCCTGATTCTTTCCTAGTTAACCCAGGTCAGAGAAATACATTTCACTGTATGAATAATTTTAGCTAATTTTTCCCAGGTTTCTGTTGCTCATAAACAATCCTGATAACTCTCATGTAGCAACGGATACATAATGCTGTTTTGGGTGAATCTTGCAAGGATTTTTGTCTACCTCGGGGTAGATGCTGGTTGAGCGATCGAGTTTCTACTCTCAACATCGTTATTTCCGAACTTGGGCTGTACGGTTCTACTGACTGTGGCACAGCAAGTGCTTTGCTAAAGTAAGGTTAATCGAGATTGAAATTTGATCCTCAGTTGCGAGGTACAGACTGTGAACGATACTTCTAATCAACTTCCTGAGTTTCTTCAAGGTGCGGGCGATGCTAGCGGTAAGCTGCTTCAATATGTACAGTCGCTTGAGCCTGAAACGATCGCTCAACTTTCTAAGCCGTCCTCACCTGAAGTGCTGCAAGTGATGGAGCGCAATATTATCGGGCTGTTGGGCGGTCTGCCTCCTGAAAGTTTTGATGTGATGATTACGACGAACCGCGAGTCTTTAGGCAGATTGCTCGCGTCGGCAATGATGAGCGGATACTTCCTGAAAAGCGCTGAACAGCGGTTGGCATTGGAAAAATCATGGTCAGATGTCCAATAAGAAATCGATAAAGTCCTCTAGCTCGGCAGGGAGTTTCTCTCTGCCGAATTTTTTGGTGTCTGAATTGCGATCGCGCTTACTGGATTGGTATGCAACATCGGGGCGTTCTCTCCCTTGGCGCGAGACACGAGATCCTTATCGGATCTGGATTTCGGAAATTATGCTTCAGCAGACTCAGGTGAAAACGGTGATCCCGTATTTCGATCGCTGGATACAACAATTTCCTTCAGTGCAGAGTCTTGCTGATGCTGAATTGCAAACAGTGCTAAAAGCTTGGGAAGGTTTAGGCTACTATGCTCGCGCTCGCAATCTGCATCGGGCGGCAAAGCAAATTGCTGAAACTGGGTTTCCAACTGATTTGGATAGCATCCAAGCACTGCCTGGAATTGGACGAACGACCGCAGGGGGAATTCTCAGTGCGGCGTTTGATCAACCGATTTCGATTCTCGATGGCAATGTCAAACGAGTTTTAGCGCGACTGATTGCATTAGACAAGGTTCCAAATAAGGCTTTGACGCAACTCTGGGCGATTTCCGATCAATTGATTGATCCCGAAAACGGGCGTGATTTTAACCAAGCATTGATGGACTTAGGGGCAACGGTTTGCACGCCGAAAAATCCAGCCTGTTTGGTTTGTCCTTGGCGATCGCACTGCAAGGCTTACAATCTAGGAGTTCAGTCGGAGCTACCTATGTCAGAAACTCGTACAGCGATTCCTCATAAAGTTATTGGTGTTGCGGTGATTTGGAAGGATCAGCGCATTTTAATCGATCGCCGAAAACCCGAAGGCTTACTCGGGGGATTGTGGGAATTTCCGGGCGGAAAGTTAGAACCCGGAGAAACGATCGAGGAATGTATTCAGCGAGAAATCCGAGAAGAATTAGCGATCGACATTGCAGTAGGCGAACAACTTATCGTCGTTGATCATACCTACACTCATTTTCGAGTCACCTTGAATGTGCATCACTGTCAATATTTAGCAGGCGAACCCCAAGCGATCGAATGTGATGAGATTCGCTGGGTTTCTATTGATGAGTTATCGGACTATCCTTTCCCGAAAGCGAACATCAAAATTATCGAAGCGCTGCGCTCAATGAGCTTTTCCGGCTCCTAGATAGAGTTCTGCCACTTTGGGATTGTTTAATAACTCAGAGCCTGCGCCTTCAAAGCGATCGCGTCCTGCTTCTAAAACGTAGCCGCGATCTGCCATTTCTAGAGCTTTCCGGGCATTTTGCTCGACCAGTACGATCGCCGTTCCATCGCGATTAATTTGGCGAATCTGCTCAAAAACGCTATTGACGAGAATGGGAGACAATGCTGCTGAAGGTTCATCGAGTAACAGTAAATCTGGTTTCAGCATCAGTGCCTTCCCCATTGCTAACATTTGCCGCTCTCCGCCCGATAGGGTTCCTGCCCGTTGTTTCCGGCGTTCTGCGAGGCGAGGGAATCGCATATAGATTTCATCTTTGAGCGGCTGTAAAGGCTCATCGCGGACAAATGCACCCATTTCCAAATTTTCTTCGATCGACAACGACGGAAATACATTTGCGATTTGGGGAACGTAACACATGCCTTGGCGGACGATCTGATCCGATCGCAAGCCAGTAATATTCTGACCTTTGAAATGAATGCTGCCCGTATGGGGAGTCAGCAAACCGAACACGGTTTTTGCCAGCGTTGACTTTCCGGCTCCATTCGGTCCAATAATCGCCACCAATTCACCCGGATACACCCGCATGTTTGCGCCTTGCAAAATGTCGAGATCTTTTACATAGCCTGCGTGAACATTTTGGACATCAAGAATTGGCGAGGTCATAAGAACCGAAATGCGGAAGGATCAATTAGCAACTCTAACATCCTTCGGCATTCGCGGAAGTTTGCAGATGACTTGAGGGCTTGTGGCAGTCCTAAATTGGGTGGGGAGTAGGGAGTAGGGGGTAATTTTTCTACTCCCCACTCCCCACTCTTTTAGCCTTTACAACTCAAACATTGCGCGGTTTGAATTGCCGCTTACTGCGGTGTAGATTGCAGATCAGGGCGTTCTTCGGGCAAGATCGCGCCTTCAACCGGACAGACTTGGAGACAGATCCCGCAATCAATACAGGTCGTGAAATCAATCCAGTACCAATCTGTGCCTTTTGTATTTTTGCCAGGCCCTTCATGAATGCAGGCAACTGGACAAGCATCGACGCAATCGGCAACGCCTTCGCAGATATTTGTAACGATCGTATGAGACACAGTGTTCTTCTCTCTGAGCAAATCGACAGGTAGGACGGTTGTCCCGGATATCTATTCTCGTACACTTGTCACGCTTATGGGGCGAATCTGCATCGGATTCTCAGGCTTAGAAATCATCCGTACTGATAGATTCCGGAAGCTATCAGCGATAATGCAAGAATGTCAGCGATCGGTCAACTGTATGCTTCATCGCATCTTGATAGAAACTGTCTTTCAGATGAATTCAAGATGAACTTGGGTACGTTAGGGTTGACATTGGGACGGTCTGGCACAAACCTCTGGGGAGTGATCGTGCTCCAGCGAGTGGACTGGCTTGATTTAAGTCCGAATCAGGCAGCAAATTGTCCAGTTTGTTAAGCGATCGTATGAAAATTGATGGCGTAGGGTTGGAGAATAACGATTTATGAAAGCCATGATTCTGGCAGCCGGAAAGGGCACGAGAGTTCGACCGATTACCTATACGACTCCGAAACCCATGATTCCGATCCTGCAAAAGCCTGTAATGGAATTTTTATTGGAGTTGCTCCGGCAACACGGCTTCGACCAAATCATGGTCAATGTGAGCCACCTTGCCCATGAAATTGAGAATTATTTCCGCGATGGGCAACGCTTCGGCGTCGAGATTGCCTATTCGTTTGAAGGCAGTATTGTCGATGGTGAATTGATCGGGGAAGCGCTCGGCTCTGCGGGCGGAATGAAGAAGATTCAAGACTTTTCGCCGTTTTTTGATGATACGTTTGTGGTCTTGTGTGGCGATGCGTTGATTGATCTCGACTTGACTGCGGCAGTGAAGTGGCATCGAGAAAAAGGATCGATCGCAACCATTATCTCCAAACCTGTTCCGCGCGAAGAAGTATCAAGCTATGGCGTGGTCGTCACCGATGAATCTGGCAAGATCAAGGCGTTTCAGGAGAAGCCTTCGGTTGAAGAAGCACTGAGTACGAATATCAATACTGGAATCTATATTTTCGAGCCGGAAATTTTTAACTATATTCCTTCCAATCAGGAATACGACATTGGGGGCGAACTGTTCCCGAAACTCGTCGAAATGGATGCGCCGTTCTATGCGCTGCCGATGGAGTTTGAGTGGGTTGATATTGGGAAGGTTCCAGACTACTGGCATGCCATTCGCAGCGTGCTGCAAGGCGAAGTGAAAAATGTTCCGATTCCGGGCAAGGAAGTTGCACCGGGCGTTTATACGGGTCTGAATGTCTGTGTGAACTGGGACAAGGTGGATATTCAAGGTCCCGTTTATATTGGCAGTATGACCTGCATTGAGGACGGGGCAAAGATTGTCGGTCCGGCGATGATTGGACCAAACTGCTGGGTGTGCAGCGGAGCGACGGTCGATAATAGTGTGATTTTCGATTATTCGCGGTTAGGACCGGGCGTACGTTTGGTCGATAAATTGGTGTTTGGTCGGTATTGTGTCGATAAGACGGGAGCGACGATCGATGTGCAAGCAGCATCACTCGATTGGCTGATTACGGATGCACGACATCAGTTTCCTAGCCATCCGACCGAGGAGCATCGCGCGATCGCGGAACTGCTGAATGTTGGCAAAGGTGCGCTTTGATCCTTGGTTGATCATTGAAAACCTTGCACGGCTCAATGCTGAAATTTAAGTCACAATGGCTGATGTTGAATAATTTTCTCAGGTCACAAATTTGATTCTCCTGCTTCTCCGTGAAATTGAGAAGCTCGGAGGATCTCTGAAAATGTGTAACAGGAAAAAAGTTATTCAGCATCAGTTTCAGCATTTTTGATGACTATGATGCAGTTGCGTGAGAAAGTCGCTTTCTATTTAGAAGATATTGAGACACCTTTAGGGCGAGCCGTCACGCTTTTTATTACAGCACTTGTTTTAGTCTCTTCGGGCATTTTCGTCGCTCAGACTTATTCAATTCCGAGCGAAATTCGAGAAGCACTTTCGGAAATTGAGAACATAATTCTTGCGATCTTTGTGATTGAATACGGCTTAAGAATATGGTGTGCAGAAAAGAAATTAGAATTTATATTTAGTCTTTATTCAATAATTGATTTATTGTCGATCGCTCCTTTCTTGATCGGCGCAAATGCAGGTTATTTAAGACTATTTCGCTGGTTCCGAATCTTGAGACTGATTCGGTTTATTCAAGGGAAAACAATTTTCGGTTATGTCAGCAGTGAAGACAGCGCAATTTACACGCGAATTCTATTTACTGTTTTCTCAATTATTTTTGTTTATTCTGGCTTAATTTACCAAGTCGAACACACCTTAAATCCGCAGTTTTCAACTTTCCTGAATGCAGTTTATTTCTCAGTTTCGACTATCTCAACCGCAGGACTGGGCGATATTACACCTGTTTCTCAAACTGGTCGGCTTCTCACGATTTCGATGATTCTCACAGGGCTAATTTTAGTGCCTTGGCAACTTGGGGAGTTGATCAAACGCCTCGTCAAAACAACGAATCAAATTGAAACGGTTTGCTCAAAGTGTGGGTTAGCGTCTCACGATTCTGATGCAAATTTCTGCAAAAAATGTGGGACTCAATTACAGCACAGTCAACGTGCAGAGTAATAGAGCCTCTGTCCATTCGACGATCGCTCCATATGTATCTCCGGTCTGACCGCCTAATTTCCGATTGAGCAAAGCTCCGACTGCAACAGCGATCGCGCTACCGATCACCATGCCCGGACGCACCATCAAGCTAAATCCCATCAAAATCAGCAACGTCGGAACCGCTTCCCAAATTGACTCAATCGCTTCTTTATGAAATGCACCTTTTCCAGTGGGTTTGAGATAGGGATATTTCGCGATCGCGACCAACTGTCCCCAACGTCCCCAGCCTGCAACCGCCATTAAAATCCAAACTCGACCTGTTGTAATTTCGCTCAATGCCACAGTTTTGAGCAATAACAAAATCACAGCAGTCATCGCACCAAACGCGCCCGTAGCGCTATCTGTCATCACTTCTAAACGGCGCTCAGGATTCATCACAGCGAGTCCGTCGGCAGTATCCATTGCGCCATCCAGATGCAATCCGCCTGTAATCGCCACCCAAGCTGCAACATCGATCGCGCTGCGGGTCAATACCGGCATCCCGAGCCAAGCCAAACCCCAATCTAAACCGCCGATCAATCCACCAATTGTCAATCCGACCAAAGGCGCGAATCTTGCAATCCCCCGAAACTCTAAGTTGGCAGAGACTGGAAGCGGCAAACATGTATAAAAGGTAAGCGCTGCAAGGCATTGACTTAATACTTTCGTAAACATTGTTCAGAATTAATTTACATAACGTAAACTTCTAATACCTTCTGGCAGGATCGCATTTGCGATTTACAGCCATAATTGCTTTAGGAAGCATCTAACTGAAGTTACAGATCGAGCCTGGTTTCATTTGCCTGATTTGGTTTGTTGAGTGCGACCCAACCCCCATCGACTATGTTGCTGTCATGAGTCACGATTCACTTTCCCGCCCATCTCGAATTCCCGCTCCCTGTATTATCGATGACGGCACGATCGTCGATAAGCAAGATATGCAACGGGTGTTGACTGATCTTAATCGGGTTCGCTACATCCACATTCAAGACGGCAAAACCAGAAGCGAAGGAGAAGGCTGTGTCCTAGAAGTTTTTGCCGATCCGCATCGCGCGACCATGGTTGCGAATCATGCGCTATATCTCAATGTCCATAGTTTTGACTATTTGCAATTGAGCAAGCTTGAAGCGGACTCCTATTTTGATTTAATTCAAGACGATCGCCAACTGCGCTTAATTCCTTTGTCGAATCCGATGCAGGAGCAATCGAATCGCGGCATTAATGTGGCAGAACTTGAGGCAATGGTTGCTGAAGTATTGTCTGCTAGCCTAGATGTGCAGATTGACGACGAAGAAAATTTTTCGCTTTAGTGTATGAGAACTTCCGGTCGGCGGCAGTTTAACGCCTTGTTGGTAAGCAGTCTTGTAGCAACGTGGCTACATGGGTGTGGTCAATCAGAACGTCCCGCAAATCAAAAACCGCGCGTCGTTTCGACGAGTACAATTTTGACGGATTTGGCAACAGCGATCGCAACTGAGTCGATCGAAGTCATCGGCATTCTCAAACCTGGAGCCGATCCTCATACGTATGAGCCTGTTCCGGCTGATACTGCAGCAATGGAGAAGGCGGATTTAATTCTGTACAACGGGTATAACTTAGAGCCGGGCCTAATTCGTTTGATGAAGGCGGCAGGTGCCAATGTCAAACAAGTTGCGATCGGGGAAGTTGTTCCGCCCTTGCAACTCGAAAAAGAAGGTCAGAAAGTTCCAGATCCGCATGTATGGGGGGATGTTCAGAATGTGGCAAAAATGGCGGCTGCGATTCGAGATGCGCTGATTCCCTTGGCTCAGAACGATCGAGAAACAATCAATCAAAATGCCGATCGCTTAATTGCTGATCTAAATCGATTAGATACTTGGATCAAGCAGCAGGTGCAAACTATTCCGGCGCAGAGTCGGCGGTTGGTGACGACGCATGATGCGTTTCAGTATTACGGCAAGGCTTACAACTTAACGATCATGGGCACTTTAATCGGCATCAGTACCGAAGAACAGCCGAGCGCGCAAACTGTGCAAAAACTGGTGCAAGTGATTAAGTCTGCTCGTGTTCCTGCCATTTTTGCAGAAACTACGATTAATCCTGCCTTGATTCAAACAGTGGCACAAGAAGCGGGCGTGAAACTGGCTCCAAACCAGTTGTATTCTGACTCAATTGGAGCGCGGGGTAGTGAGGGCGAGACTTATATCAAAATGATGGCAGCGAATACAACGACGATCGTTGAAGCACTGGGCGGGAAAATCACGCCGTTTAAACCATGAATGATGAAATCGTTTCGTTTCTGATTGGTGCGGGTGTTCTGATTCTGTATCTTATCTTTTCTGCTTGGACAGAAATGGGGACAAAAAATCCTTGGAAAAAAGATCAATCTGACAAGTAGTTGATGGTCTTGCGATATGATACTTTGCGCTACTCTTTTAAACGCGCACTATGACACAGCAGTATCGCATCACGCTTCTACCCGGTGATGGCATCGGCCCTGAGATTATGGCAGTTGCCGTTCGGGTCTTAAAAACGATCTCTGAAAAATTTGATCTCAGCTTTGAGTTTCAAGAGGCACTGATTGGTGGAGCAGCGATCGATGCGACTGGAGAACCTTTACCCGCTGCAACCCTGGAAACTTGTAAGAAAAGTGATGCGGTTTTACTCGCTGCGATCGGGGGCTACAAGTGGGATACTTTACCCCGCCATTTACGCCCTGAAACTGGATTATTAGGATTACGATCGGGCTTACACCTTTTCGCAAATCTACGTCCTGCCACGATTTTGCCGCAATTGATTGATGCTTCTACTTTGAAGCGGGAAATCGTTGAAGGCGTTGACATTATGGTTGTGCGCGAATTAACGGGCGGAATTTACTTTGGTCAACCTAGAGGTATTTTCACAACGGAGACGGGTGAGAAACGAGGCGTGAATACGATGGCGTATACCGAATCGGAAATCGATCGCATTGGTCGAGTGGCGTTTGAAACGGCTCAAAAGCGATCGAAGCGGTTATGTTCAGTCGATAAAGCAAATGTCTTGGAAGTGTCGCAACTTTGGCGCGATCGCATGACTGCTCTAGCGATTGAATATCCCGATGTCGAACTGTCGCATTTGTATGTTGACAATGCTGCGATGCAATTAGTTCGCGCGCCAAAGCAGTTTGATACGATTGTTACTAGCAATTTATTTGGCGATATTCTCTCTGATGCCGCAGCAATGCTGACGGGCAGTATCGGAATGTTGCCTTCTGCAAGTTTAGGAGCTTCAGCACCAGGGGTTTATGAGCCTGTGCATGGTTCTGCGCCTGACATTGCTGGACAGGATAAAGCGAACCCACTCGCTCAAGTTTTGAGTGCTGCAATGATGTTGCGCTATAGCTTTAATCAACCGGATGCGGCAACTCATATTGAGCAAGCTGTGCTGAAGGTGCTAGACCAAGGCTATCGGACGGGCGATATTATGTCTGAAGGCAATACGCTGGTGGGATGTCAGGCGATTGGGGATGCGCTGGTAGCTGCGCTGTAGTCTGTAGTAAGTTACTGCGATCTGATAGGAAGTAGGGAAATAGGGAGTAGGGAGATAGGAAGCAATCTGAGCTAAGTTCTCCCCATTCCTCCATTCCCCCACTCTGGCTTCTCACGTCGTCAGGATCTCAGACCATTCGGAATCGGTAAGAGGTTGCACTACAAAGTCGATGTTGAAGTGTTCTCTTGCAGCTTTACTTAGCGTATTTATCAGAGTTTCGATCGTCATTTCCACATCAATCACATCAATCTCTTGTTCAAACACTTGAGCAAACAATTTTGCATCCGGTTTAATCCGCATTGAGCCATGCTGCAAGATCGTGTTATCTCTTCTCAGTTGAGCGCTACCAATCAATTTCATGCCATTTTTAGTTACTAGATCGGCTCCAGTCGCAGTGCCAAAGCAATTTGGATTGTGAATGTAGCCGCGCCCTGCTTCGCCGTACTGGAGTTCAATTCCTAGCTGCTTCCATCCTTGGATCAAAAACTCACAAATCGCTTGATATGCCTGCATTCGATTGCTGCCGAGTCCAGACGTAATCACGGCATAAGTTAGATCTCCCTGATGTAAAACGGCTCTGCCTCCACTAGGACGACGAACTAGCTCGATCGCTTGTCCTTGCCAAGTTAAAGACTTCCAAAATTCAGGAAATTGACGCTGATGATAGCCTAAGGAAATCGCAGCAGGCGACCAAGTATAGAAGCGTAGAGTTGGTGGATGATGGTGCGTTCGATGTTGTTCGAGTAACCAGGTATCGATCGCCATTTGCACCTGTCCCGAAGCCTCGATGCAAGGAATGAGCCGCCATTTATCCACACCAACCTCTTCTAATCATGTAGTAATGCGATCGAGCAATACTTCAAGATATCTTTGACGAATACAGCTTCTCCATTATGTTCGATATCGGCGATCGCATCTCGCCAACTTGTTCCCGGAAGTGCGATCGCAGTATCTTCCCAAATTTCCGCGATCGGGAGTTGTTCGACTTGAATCAAGCGACTGAAGAATCGAGGAGCAATGGTGACGATCGTTTTTTCTGAATCTTTTCTGGCAAATGCAATAATGTGATTTTTGAATTTGCCAGTTACCTCAAGGGGAAGGTAATCGCCGTTGAGAAAAGTCGAGGCATACTGATTCCGAAGTTTGAGAACTTGGGTAATGAGAAACTGCTTGATTTGTCCAGTTTGACGGGTTGCGAGTAGTTTCTGAATCAGAGACAAACGATCGGTCGAGGCTTGAATCTCATCGAGAAAAGATGCGCGTAGCTCAAAGTCAACCGGGCGACGATTGTCTGGATCGACTAAACTTAAATCCCACAGTTCAGATCCTTGATAAATATCGGGAATCCCTGGTGAAGTCAGCTTAATCAAGGTTTGAGACAGTGAATTAAACAGTCCGTAGTGCGCGATTTTTTGTTGGAAGGGTAGAAACTCTGTGAGAAAGCGATCGCTGTTCAAAATAGCTTTGACAAAGTTCGAGCAAGCCTCTTCGTAAGGTTGATTGGGTCGCAGCCAAGCAGTATGGACTTTTGCTTCTCGAATTGATTTGATTGCACATTGTTCAATGCGATCGACAAATCCAGGCATCTCGCTTTCCTGAAATGGATATGCCCCTAAAATCGTTTGATAGAAAGCATATTCGTCATTTGCAGAAGGCATATGACCTCTTTTGCTGCGCACTTTATGCTCTGAATTCAGATCGCGCCATTTCTGTAGTTGAGCTTGCCACTCATCCGGAATTTCGGATAGCACATTGAGGCGGGCGCGAATGTCTTCACCTCGCTTCGTATCGTGGGTCGAACTTGCATTCATTGCAGTATGCCAATGCTGTTGGCGATACTGATTGAACTGATGAAATTCTGCTGCACTAATGCCAAAGCGACCCGGATCGCCCCCGACTTCGTTGAGTGAAATTAAGCGATTGAAGACATAGAATGCTGTATCTTCAACACCCTTTGCCATCAGGGGTCCTGTGTACTGTTGTACGCGCATGGCAAAGTAAAGCCATTTGTCTTTGTCGGTTTGAATCAGTGAGTCGTCATAGTCAAGTAGTAGTACTTTTTCAAGGAAATCTAGCTCTTTTTGCGAGAAGGGTGCGTTTTCTCTCGCAGTCTCGATCGCAGTTTGAATATAAGTGCGATCCGATTCGGATACGCCTGCCTCGGTTGTGTAAGTTCGATAGATTGAAAACTGAGTGAGAACTTCGGCGATCGCTCTTTTCAATCCATTGATTGTAAAATCGTTACCATAGCGATCTTTGAGCGAAATATCTTTCAAAAGTGCCGCTAAATTATCGAGATCTCCAGCTAGATTTTTATCGAGAATTAAATGTTTCTTCTCAAGCGCAACTTGTTCAAAATCGAGCGATCGCTCTTGAATAGCCTGATAAGTTCTGTCAAATTTTTCCTCGTTCTCAACATCGCAGAAAACGCTATTGAGATAGTTCAAATAGTCATAGCCTGAAGTACCTTGAATATTCCAATTCTTCGGGATATCTTCTCCAGGCTGTAAGATTTTTTCTGCGACAATATAAGTTTCTGGATTCTTTTCTTTCAGGCGATCTAAATACTCTTTGGGATTATATAATCCGTCAATATGATCAATTCTTAACCCTGTAAATTTGCCCTGTTCTACCATCTGGCTGAGGAAATTATGCGTCTCGTTAAAGACTTTTAGCTCTTCAACTTTGACAGAAATCAATTCGTTGACTGTGAAGAATCTCCGGTAGTTAATCTCTTCTGCGCCAACTTTCCAATAAGACAAGCGGAAGAACTGTTCAGAAAGTAGTTTGTCTAAGAGATCCACGCTTCGAGGATTTCCAGCTTCTCCGTTAAAGAATCGAATATTGTCATCGATAAAAGCTTTGACTTCTGAATTGCTTTCATACAACTCCCAAAGCATTCCTTTGACAAATTCGGATTGGTCTTGTCGCTGCTTGCCGCCTGATTCAGATGGCAAACTTCTCAATACAAACAGAACAGCTAGAAGTTTGACAAAATCGGGATGTCTTCGACCTAGAGATTTTGCGAGTTTCCCTAAGTTGCTTGCTATAAAAGTTGAATAGGATTCAAGCTTGAGCGGAATTTTTAAGCTGTAGTAATTTACAGTTAAACCGTTTTGATCGTATTGAATTTGAATATCGCCATTTTCTAAACAAGACCCATAAAAATCTCCAAGTAAAGGCGCTAAGATTGGCTCTTGGCTACTTCCAAACGGCGAATTCCAAGCCAAATCAAAATACTGTACGTAATCTGAATCTGAGCCATTCTCTAAAACATCCATTAAATAGAGATTGTTAGCGTCATACGACATATGATTGGGCACGATATCTTGCAGCCATCCGAGTTCGTAAGACTGAAGCTTTGAAACTAATTGATCAAAGGCTGCTTGTCCTCCTAGCTCAGGATTAATCTGGGTTGGATCAACGACATCGTATCCGTGAGTGCTACCAGATTTTGCTTTGAAGATCGGTGAGGCGTATAGCTCAGTAATGCCGAGTTTTGCTAGGTATCCAACAATTTTCTCAGCCGATTTGAATGGAAACTCTGAGCTAAATTGAATTCGATAAGTTGAGTTTGGAATTCGCATATTATCCTCTAGTACCGCTCATACACGACAAAGCTTTGCGATCGCACAGTTCCGCTTTCTCCCTCTTGCCCCTTCTCTGGTGCAAGCGAACCTGCTCCCATCCACTCTTGATCTGCTGAATTGAGCAAAGTTCGCCATTGTCCTACTGGAAACTCAAACACTTGGTCGCTCTGATTGAAGTTAAAAACGCAAATCACATCTTGCCGCTCTAGCCAAACCAGCTTTTTATCCTCCTCAGCACAAGCCGAAACCGAAGCGCGATCGCGCTTTACGAGTGCAGGATGCGATCGCCGCAGTTTCAACAATCTTTGATAGAACGTCCAAAGAACTTTGTGTTTGCCTTGCTGATGTCGCTCCCACTGCAACTTACAAACTTGAAATGTTTCGGGAGCTTCTGGATCAGGCGGTTCACCCTCAAGATGAAATGCCGCAAATTCAGCCTTTCTACCACGTCGAACCGCTTGAATTAGCTCAGGATCAGAATGGCTGACAAAGTAAGTAAACGGAACTTCCTCACCATACTCCTCACCCATAAACAGCAGTGGAGTATAAGGCGAAAGTAACACAGCCCCCGCAGCTAATTTCAAACCTTCAAACGAAATCAACTGAGACAATCGCTCTCCGTGCATTTGATTCCCAATTTGATCATGGTTCTGAATGCAGACTACAAATTGTGTCATCGGACAATCCAGCGCAGGCGCACCATGAAACCGAAATCGATGAGGTGCATACTTCCAATCGTATACAAACGTGTTGCGATAAGCTTTTGCTAAGTCCTCGCAAGTTCCAAAATCTTGATAGTAACCAATGTCAGTTCCCGTTAGTAATGCATGTAATGCATGGTGAAAATCATCGCTCCACTGAGCATCTAAGCCATACCCGTTCGCACTCTTCGATCGAATTAACTTCACATCATTCAAATCGCTCTCAGCGATCAGGTATAGCTTGCGGTTTTGTTGTTGTGAAAGTTCTTCAACTCGATCAGCTAATTCTGCTAAAAAGTGCCGCGCACCCATATCATAGATAGCTTGGACTGCATCAAGCCTCAAAGCATCAATATGAAACTCTCTCAGCCAATACAGTGCATTCTCTAAGAAGTAACTCCGCACACAATGGCTGTAAGCATTATCAAAGTTGATTGCGCTTCCCCAAGGTGTTTTGTAAGTCTCTGTAAAGTAGTCACCAAACTGATTAATGTAAGCTCCTTCAGGACCAAAGTGGTTATAAACAACATCAAGGACGACGGAAATCCCATGCTGATGACAGGCATTGACTAGCTTTTTTAAGCTGTTCGCATCACCATACGAATTCTGAATAGCATAAGGATAAGTGCCGTCATAGCCCCAGTTGCGATCGCCCGGAAATTGAGAGATCGGCATAATCTCGATCGCGCTTACTCCCAATTCTTTCAAAGTCTGCAATCGTGGAATGATCGCCTCAAAGGTTCCTTCTGGTGTAAAAGCGCCGACATGCAACTCGTAAATAACAAAATCTTCGAGCTTGATTCCCTGCCATTGCGAATCCTGCCACTCAAAACGGTGATCGACAACTGCCGATGCTTCATGCACGCCAGAGGGTTGAAATTGCGAAGCTGGGTCAGGAAAGGTTCCGCTCTGAAGTCGATAGCGATATTCAGCGCCCGGCTTGATTCCCGAAACGATCGTGCTCCAATATCCATCATCTTGTCGCTGCATTTCAACAGATCGATCGGATAACTCCAAAGTTACTGTTTTCGATCGAGGACACCAAACTGTGAATTCACAGCGATCGTCGCCCAAGTACCAAGCGCCTACTTTCATATTTCAAAAAAATATTAAACCCGCTTTGCCAACAGTACTCGATTCGCTCTGAGTGCCAATCTATCTCAAGTCAGAGTGCGAGGAAGAGATTGTCGCAAGCAGACTGTAAACGTTGTACAACCTGGAACGCTATCAAATGAAATAGTTCCAGAGTGTTTTTCGATCAATTGCTGCACGATCGATAACCCTAAGCCATTTCCTTCTCCGATGGGTCTTGTGGTAAAGAATGGCGAGAAGATACGATCGTGAACTTCTAGGGGAATGCCCGCTCCCGTATCGGTTACGGCAACTTGAATCCCATTCGAGATAGAAGTGACTCTGATCGTTAATGTGCCTTGATAATTCATCGCTTGAATGCCATTGTGGATCAGATTCATCCAGACCTGATTCAATTCATCCGCATAAGCTTGGATTAAAGTAACTTCTTCATAGTATCGGACAACTTCTACGCCTCGCTTGAGTTGATTGCGGTAGAGCGTTAATGCAGTTTCGATGCTATCAATGACGTTAACAAGAATAGGCTGGCTATCTGCGTTCTGTCGCGCATAGGTTTTCAGCGCGCGAACAGCAGTTGCAGCTTGATTTGATGCGATCGCAAGTGTCTGTAAGCTGCGCTTCGCGATCATAAGTTGATAAGCAGCATTCAGAATCGCATCGCGATCGCGCTCTTGCAAAAGAACAATGAACAATTCAATGCGATCGTACACTCCAATATCGATTAACGTATCTGCAATGATATCTGCTGGTTTAATTTGATAGCTCTCAAGTTGTTGGCTCAGGGCACGTTTTAGCTGACGCTTCTCGCGACTGGATAAGCGAGCAAATGTTGGAGCCGTTTCAGCAGCGTGGTCAAGCAAACTAAAAAAGTCTTGCTGACGTTGTACTGAAAGCTGCTGTAAAAATGTGGGCAATGCTTCTAACTCAGTTTGCATAAAGCCCGAAAGTGTCTCAATTGAAGATTGGATCGCACTCAATGGCGTGTTCATTTCATGTGCAACTCCAGCCACTAATTGTCCCAAAGCAGCAAGCTTTTCAGATTCAATCAGCTTTGCTTGTGTTGATCGCAATTCATCTAAGGTTTGTTTAAGTTCGTCATGGCTTTGTTGGAGTTGTTGCTCAGCACGCTTGCGATCAGTAACATTTCTCGATATCCAAATCACGGTCTGATGATCAATCGGAGAAATGCTCGCATCAGACCAAACTACTTCACCCTCGATCTCTAGCGTGTATTCAATATCGACAGTTTTCTGAGTATCGAGCGCCTGATGAATGTGCTGGAGAAAGTGATCGGCAATGTCCTGGGGAAAGACTTCATGAAGCGTTCGTCCAATCCGTGATTCGATTGGTTTATAGAAAATCTGCTGTGCGCGTTTTGCTGGAACTTTGAGATGTCGTCCATCGCGATCGAAGATAAAAATTAGCTGATCCATTGCTGCAAAGACGGCTCGTAATTCTGCATTAATTTTCTGGCGTTCTTCGACTTCTTGTTCCAGTTGGTGCGTTCGTGCTCGAACCTTCTCTTCCAAAGTGTGCGCATATTCTTCAAGTTGGGATTGCGATCGTTGAATCTCTTGGCTCATCAAATTAAACGATCGCGCAAGTCCGACGAACTCTCGAGCACCTCGGATTTTAACAATTTGATCAAACTCTCCTTTGGCAATGTTCTGGCTTGCTTCGCTTAACTGCTGCACTGGACGAGAAAGCCATCGTGCGGTGAGAATGCTCGTCACGATCGCAGTGGCTAACGCAGCTAGGCAAAGCCAGAGCATCATCCGCTGATTTGCCTCCACTTGCCCCAAAAAACTCGATTGCGGAACCATGATCACAATCAACCAATCCAAACCGTACTGATCCGCAAAAGGAGCGAGATAAACGTAATGCAGATCATGGTCGAATTGCAGCGTTAGAAGCTGCGGAGCGTGACTCTTAATCTGCTGCCCATAGCGCTGGCGTAGCATTTCGGCAGTCCTGCGGATCAGAGGATCTTGTACTGTGATCGAATCGATTCGTCGGCGTTCTGAGTCGAAAAGTAGCTCGTTTGAAGACGTAGCAATCAGCTTGCTGTTCCGCTCCATAATCAGAATTCGGCTCTGTGAATTCGGTTGAATGCTGCTCAAAAATTCATGAATGCCAGCTAGCGAAAAATCGGCTCCTAGCGCGCCTCGAAATTGCTGAGCCTCATAGACGGGACGTACAAAACTAATGCCGAGCATGGGTGGGGTATCATCAAAGGCATAGATCTCTGTCCAGCCTGTTGTACCGCTCTGCGCGAGTTGATACCAGGGACGAATTCGCGGATCATAGAGCCGCTTTAGCACAACTTTTTGCGGATTGCCTTGGGCATCGAGTTCAAATGATTTTAACCGTTGTTGGCGATCGCTATAGCCATATCGAAATTGACGATCGCCATATCGTCGAAGTTCGCTGTACTCGCCTTGGGCTGACCCAAAATAGAGGTAGGCGAGGTTTTGGAACAGGTTACTTTGCTGAAAGAGATAACGATTCCAAGTGGAGAGACGATCGAGCTTCAGAGTTCCATTCTGAATGGCATTCGCATTGAGTTGAGTCGCAAGCGGTGGCGCTGCTGTATAAGTTGTGAGATAGTCAGCAATGCGATCGCTTCTTTCCTGAACGACCTGCTTTGCGAGTTCCTGGACAGAGGCTTGGCTGTTGCGAAACGAGAAATAGCTAATTAACCCTACAACACTCAGAATGTGAGCAATCAACGCAAGAATTAAGACATTCTGGAGTGAAGGATGAGGACGGTTCATGATGTGGGTAGAGTGAACCAGAATTTTGCACCTTGGTCAACTGCACTGATGACTCCAATTTCGCCGCCATGTGCCTGAATGATTTGCCGACAGAGGTAAAGCCCTAACCCAATCCCAAGCGATCGCCGATTGCGACTCCCCTGCTGATAGCGTTCAAACATTAGGTCACAGTCTTGCTGGGGAATGCCAACGCCATTGTCTTCAATCATACATTTGAGTATGTTATTTTCAACAGTCGTAGAGATGCTTAATGAAATCCCTGGTGCATTGTGTTTCAAAGAATTCGTAATGAGATTCTCGAACACTCGCCGCAGTTGAAATTCGTCAGCATAAACCGTGGATTCGGATGAGATTGTATGCGCGATCGTCACTTGATTTTCAGTCAAAATTGGCTCTAAATCCAAAATAATCTCATCTACAAAGGCTGCAAGTTTGATGGCTTGACGATCGAGCCTCATGCCATGTTCGCTAAGCTGTACTGCTAATAGAGAGTCAAGCAACTTGAGTTGACGCTGAGTGCTTTCAACCATGCGATCGAGCATGGATCGGGATAGCTGTACCGGATCATCAAGTTGTTTTTTCAAACGCTGAAAGACTAACATGCTGCCGATCAGAGGCGTTTTGAGATCATGACTGACCGCATGTAGAAACTCATCTTTGAGCGTGTTGAGTTTTTCTAGTTCCTGCATTTTTTGCTGAAGTTCTTCCGTGCGCTCTTGAATTTGTTGCTCTAAATAAGAATTGATCGCACGTAATTTTTCAGTTTGTGTTTCTAATTTTCGATCTTGCAAATAAGATTGAACTGCTTCGACGATCGTTAAGCTAATATCTTCTGGTGTCCAGGGTTTCGAGATGTAGCGATAGAGTCTAGCACTCCGCAAAGCCTGACTGACTGCTTCTAGATCAGCCTGCCCGCTAATCATCACATTGAGAGTTCGAGGCGAGCGATCGTGGATTTGTTTGAGCAGTTGATCGCCGTTCAGCCCTGGCATAATGTAATCTGCAAGTACTAAAGCGACTTCGTATTCTTTGCTGTTTTGCAGTTCATCAAATAGTTCTAATGCTTCTTCTCCGCCTTCTGCCGTCTCGATTAAGCAGTTCTCGCCGAGCACCCGTTTTAATTCGATTTTGAGAGTTTCTAGTACTAATGGTTCGTCATCTACACAGATAATTACAGGTTTGCTCATGGGGGTCTGCCTCAATCGATGTCATGGCTCAATCTGAAATTTTGGGCGACTTGAAATTTTGGGCGACTTGCAGAATTTGATTATAACGGACTGCACGGTCTGACTAAAGTTCAGCACAATGACGATCGATAATTGTTTCAGGGAAAATTCGGGCAGCGAGTTGCGACTGCGCTGCACTTGTCAGGCTTAAATTTTGCTCAAATCGTGGAGTTTGAGTGTTAAGCGTCGTTTAGTGCGATCGCGCGCGATGAGATTTCACGGCAATTCCCTGATTTTTCGATAGAGTTCTGGCTAGGGCGCTATTTCTGTCTCTGCGAAGCTTCTACAATAGAGAGTTGTAGCTTTCATCATTTTTGTCCCTAACCTTGATTCAAACTGAGACTCTAGAACTTTTAGAATGGTCACGCCTCTGTCAACAGTTGGCAACGTTTGCCTCGACCAAGCTAGGCGCGATCGTTCTGCGTGCGCTGAAAATTCCAACCACTCAATCTGAAACCGAACATCTGCTTGCCCAAACCAAAGAAATTTATGATTTAGAAACTCAACTCACGACTGGGCTAAGTTTTGAAGGGATTGAAGACATTGGAGATTCACTGGAACGGGCATCTTTGCAGGGGATCTTGTCTGGGGTCGAACTCTTGACGATCGCAACGACACTTTCGGGTGCGAGAACGCTCAGACGCACGATCGACAATCAGGATGGCTACCCGATTCTGAGCGAATTAGTGGCAGAGTTGCGCACCTATCCTGAAATTGAACAGGAAATTTATCGTTGTCTCAATGACGATGGTAAAGTCAGCGAACGCGCGAGTCCAAAATTGGCAGGAATTCGATCGCAGCAAAAACAAGTTCGCGATCGCGTTTACGAAATGCTGCAACGTACTATGCAGCGCCAATCGACTGCGGTGCAAGAACAAGTGATTACTCAGCGCGACGGGCGATTTGTCATTCCTGTCAAAGCGACTCACAAAGAGGCAATTCCTGGGATTGTGCATGATGTCTCCATGAGTGGCGCAACCTTCTACATTGAGCCGCATCCGACGGTGCAACTCAATAATCAACTGCGCCAATTACTACGCCAAGAACAAGCCGAAGAAGAAACAGTTCGGCGGGTTTTGACTGAGCAAGTTGCGATCGCAAAAGATGATTTAGAGCGATTACTCGCGATCTGTACAACGCTGGATTTGGCAACTGCACGTGCCCGCTATAGCTTCTGGCTCAAAGCGAATCCCCCTCGGTTTACAGAAGATACGATCGTGCTTCGGCAGCTCCGTCATCCGCTCCTGGTTTGGCAAAATCAGCACGAACAAGGTCGCGATGTCATTCCTGTCGATCTCGTGATTCAACCTCAGATTCGAGTCGTCGCGATTACAGGCCCTAATACAGGCGGTAAAACGGTCACCCTCAAAACGCTAGGTTTAGCAGTGCTGATGGCAAAAGTTGGGCTATTTGTTCCCGCGCGTGAACCCGTCGAACTGCCTTGGTTTGAGCAAGTTTTAGCAGATATTGGAGACGAACAATCTTTAGAGCAAAGTCTTTCGACTTTCTCTGGGCATATTCGCCGCATTAGTCGAATTTTAGAGGCATTGAAGGAGCGATCGCATTCTTTAGTGCTGCTCGATGAAGTCGGAGCCGGAACTGATCCGACAGAAGGCAGTGCCCTCGCGATCGCGCTGCTCAAATATCTTGCAGATCACGCGCAGCTTTCAATTGCAACCACGCACTTTGGCGAACTCAAGGCGTTGAAATATCAAGACGATCGCTTTGAAAATGCGTCAGTTGAGTTTGACGATGTTTCGCTGTCTCCTACCTATCGATTGCTCTGGGGAATTCCGGGTCGATCCAATGCGTTAGCGATCGCGCGGCGGCTCGGCTTGAACTCGGAAGTGATTGAAAACGCACAAACTCAAGTCGGTGGCGCGACTGAAGATGTCAACCAAGTGATTGCAGGACTCGAAGCGCAACGTCGGGCGCAAGAAGCGAAAGCGAAAGAAGCCGCAGACCTGCTTCAGCAAGCAGAACGCTTTTATACAGAAGTATCGGCAAAAGCAGAAAATCTGCGCGATCGCGAACGTGGCTTGCAGCAAGCGCAAGAACGAGCCGTACAAGATGCGATCGCGCAAGCCAAAACCGAAATCGCGAAAGTGATTCGCAAACTTCAGCAAGGCAATGCCACGGCTCAAGATGCCCAACAAGCAACCGATGCCCTGAATCGCCTCTCGGATAAGCATCTACCTTCGCGCCAGCAACCCGCGAAACCCAAACCCGGCTATCGTCCGCAAGTCGGCGATCGCATTCGCATTCCTCGCTTAGGTCAAACTGCAGAAGTGCTGGAACTTGCAGGAGATGAGGAGCTAATTGTGCGCTTCGGCATCATGAAAATGACCGTTCCCGTGACGGATATTGAGTCTCTCACAGGCGAAAAAGTGACGAAGCCTCAACCTGAACCCAAGCCAAAGTCTGCTCCTTCTCCTCAACCTGCGGTTTCCATGCCTGCAGTTCGTACCGATCGCAATACGTTTGACATCCGAGGCAGCCGGGTCGCAGATGCGGAAATTGTGCTTGATAAAGCAATTTCAGAAGCTCGAACGCCGATTTGGATTATTCACGGACATGGCACAGGCAAGCTCCGTCAAGGGGTTCACGACTTTCTGAAACAGCATCCGCGCGTCCAAAGATTTGAACTTGCCGATCGTGCAGATGGTGGAACCGGAGTGACGATCGCTTACCCTGTGTAAGTGGATTCCACAGTCAACTTCACTCAGACGAAACGGTAACATCGCCCAGTTTTAGCTTTCTTAGGATCTAACTGATTTGCGTAAAGATACTGAGCAATAGCTTGGTTTTGCCGATAAATCCTGCTAAAACTGGGCAGTTCCGCATAAAAAAGCCGTGTAAACACAGATGCAGAATTTAAAATTTCGTTAAAGTTAAGTGAAAGCGCTTACAGTATTCTTTCTGGAATGCTAATGTCAGGAAACGAGCATCATCAGGAATTACCTCACTGTTTTTGCAAACTGGTTTTGTAAACAGGTGATAGAAGATTAACCGAGCGCCACCTATCTAGTCGCGTCTCACCATTTGAAGTCAGCACTACTACCCTTTCGTTTCAGAGTCTTACCCAATCTGAAGCTCATTGATTGTGCGATCTAACCTTCAGGGGCATCCGAACAACGTTTTTCGTTGCTTCGTAAAATGCACGATCGCAGTTTTTAGCAGAAATTCACCCTGGCTCAGACTGAGAGCATGGATGGTGGAACCACTCAGGATGGCTAAAACTGAGTGAGCTTCCGGCTGTCTAGCTTTAGCTTGTCTAAACTTCGGGCGATGCGATCGCGGCGTTTCACAAAGCGACTTTTACTATCGTTTTCATGCACGAAACGAAATGCAGAACCTTTTAAATTCCTCAAGTGTGTTCGATCTCAATTCATCTCCTGTCGGCAGTCGTCCCTGGTTTGACTCGGCGAGTTCCCTCTCTCAATCAAGTGCTTCTCGCATCGTCTTCATCGATTCCGCGATCGCGCAAGCACATACGCTTGCCTCTAGCGTTATAGATGGCACAAAAATTGTCCTGCTCGACTCGCACAAAGACGGCATTGATCAAATTAGCCAAGTGCTTGCTAGCTATCAAAATGTCGAAAGTGTCTATATCGCCTCACATGGCAGTATCAACAGCCTCAGCCTTGGCAATGCGACCCTTGATCTTGCAACCATCACGACCTATCAAGATCGCCTTGCAACTTGGGCAACTTCACTGGCTCCGAATGCAGACATCTTGCTCTATGGCTGTAACGTTGCTCTCGGAGACCCTGCTCTAATTCAGCAACTGAGTCAGATCACAGGAGCTGATGTCGCTGCTTCTACAGATGCGACTGGAAATCTAGCTAGCGGGGGCAACTGGATACTGGAAGCTCAGACTGGAGCGATCGAATCACCGTTGCTGTTTGATCTCGATCGCCTAGCTGGCTACACTAGCTTGCTTGAAACCGGGAATGGGCTATTCGGACAGTACTTCGATAACATCGATTTTACAAATCTGCGGCTGACTCGTACCGATGCTACGGTTAATTTCAATTGGGGATCTGGTTCTCCTGATCCCTTGATCGGAGCGGATACCTTCTCCATCCGATGGACTGGACAGATTCTCGCACCCGTCACTGGAACTTATACCTTCTTTACGACCACCGATGATGGGAATCGTCTCTTCATCAACGGGCAGCAAGTGATCAATAACTACCGAGATCAAGCCGCAACCGAACGCAGTGGAACGATCAATCTCGTGGCAGGGCAGCGCTATAACATCGCGATGGACTACTACGAAAATGGTGGACTTGCCTCTGCCCGACTACAGTGGTCAGCACCTGGTATTACAAAACAGGTTGTCCCTCAATCACAACTGTTTAGCACCGCTCTACCTCCGGTTCAACCGGGTACAGGGAATGGACTACAAGGTGAATACTTCGATAACATCGATTTTACGAACTTAAGAGTTACCCGCACAGATGCTACGGTTAACTTTAACTGGGGAACGGGGTCTCCTGCTCCGTCGATCGCAGCCGACACCTTCTCAGTCCGATGGACAGGGCAAGTGCAGCCGCTCTATAGCGATACCTACACGTTTTTTACGACCACGGATGATGGTGTTCGCCTATTTGTCAATAATCAATTAGTCATTGATAGTTTCATCGACCAAGCCGCAACTGAGCGCACAGGCACGATCGCACTGCAAGCGGGACTGCGATACGATATTCGCATGGAGTACTATGAGCGCGGTGGAAGGGCTTCTGCGCTGCTCGGTTGGTTGAGTCCCAATCAAGTGCGCCAAATTATCCCGCAGGCCCAGCTTTACAGCGGTCGAGTGACTGTCAATCCAGGGACGATCGTGATTGGAACGAATGCGGTGACAGTGAATGAAAGTGCAGGTACAGCAGCAGTTCGTGTTGATCGCATCAATGGGAGTGACGGGGTTGCTACCGTTCGATACACGACTGCCAACGGGTCAGGAGCCAACGCTGCGATCGCGGGACAAGATTACACCTTAACTGAAGGAGTCTTGACCTTTGCCGCAGGTGAAACCAGCAAAACTGTTACAATTCCCATTCTGAACGATGCGACGACTGAAGCAACCGAAGAATTTGGGTTTGGCTTGGGTGAAACAACGGGTGCAGCACTCGGAACAAATCGCACTGCTTTGATCCAAATTATTGATGATGATGCAGTTGATTCAAGCTATGCCTTTTCTAGTGAAAACTTTAATGTCAACGAGAATGCTGGAGCGGTCACCATTACTGTGCAGCGAAGTGGTAACACGACCGTAGCAGGTAGCGTGAACTATGCAACCAGTAATGGACCTGCAACGGCAGGTGCAGACTATACGACGAGCATTGGCACACTCAATTTTGCAGCAGGTCAGACCAACCAGACGTTTACCGTCCCAATCACAGATGATACAGAAGGAGAACGGAATGAAACGTTTAATATCATTTTGAGTAATCCCTCTGCTGGTATCTTGGGAACTCAGCAAACGGCAACGGTGACGATCGCAGATAATGATCCGGGTAGTTTCGCTCGTGAAGCAGTGATCACTGGATTGTTTCAACCGACCGCGTTTGATTGGACACCGGGTGGTGAGTACCTGTTCATTGCTCAGAAGAATGGGGTAGTGCGAGTCGCTCGCAATGGTGTATTGCAACAAACTCCAGCCGTTGACATTTCTGCGATCGTCAATAGTCCGCGCGATCGTGGATTACTGGGTCTTGCAGTGCATCCCCAATTCTTTAGCGGTAGTCCCTATGTCTACCTGCTTTATTCTTACGATCCACCTGAAACGGCTTCACAGACTGATCCAGAAGCAGTTCGAGATGGAGTTGGCAACCGAGCTTCTCGCTTGGGTCGATTTACTGCCACGATTACCAATGGCATTGTCTCGATCAATCCAGCCAGTGAAGTGGTGATTCTGGGTAAAAATAGCACTTGGCAGAATATCAGTCGCCCTGATGAGAATAGTACGAATAACTTCAACATTCCTGAGTCGGGTCGTAATTCTGATGGAACCTTTGTTCAGGACTTTTTGAACCTCGATAGTGAATCTCATGCGATCGGCACAGTCAAGTTTGGTACGGATGGGTTCTTGTATGTCAGTAATGGGGATGGTGCGTCTTACAATGCGGTTGATCCAAGAGCGGTCAGAACACTCAACATCGATAGTCTGTCCGGCAAGATTCTCCGCATTGATCCCATCACTGGCAATGCGCCTGCTTCCAATCCGTTCTACGATGGCAATCCCCAAAGTAATCGATCGAAGGTCTGGCAATTGGGCTTGAGAAATCCCTTCCGATTTACGATCAATCGCCAGAACGGACAGCCCTATATTGGGGATGTAGGCTGGACGAAGTGGGAAGAAGTCAATACGGGCGGTCCCGGCGCAAATTTTGGCTGGGTTGCTTATGAAGGAGGCAATGGTACGAGTAATAGAACCGGAGGCTATCAGGATCTCCCAAGTGTCCAAGCCTTCTACGCTGGCCCTCAAACTGGATTAACGGCTCCGATTTACGCTTATCAACACTTTGGTAGCGGTGGCAATGCGATCGCAGTTGGAGATTTCTACACTGGAAATACTTTCCCATCGATCTATGACAACAACTTATTCATCACAGACTTGAGTAAAGGAACCGTCGATGCTCTAGTCTTTGATGCGAATGGTGTGGTGGTTGGACAGCGACGATTTGCCAGTGGGGTGTTTGGCTTGGCGCAGATTACAACAGGTTCAGATGGCAACTTGTACTATGCAAGTCTTGGATCGGGCGAGATAGGACGGTGGCGACCGATTGGTTAACGCTTGATCTGTCCAGAAAAAAGGGCTGAAGTAATTTTCAGCCCTTTTTTCTCTGCAAAGACGACTAAATTTTTGGTGTCATTGTTCGAGCATCAATGGCGATCAAGGCATCGATACCTTAGCTTCCAACGATTTGAGGAATTCCGTATTCACACCGGATTCACGGCTGAGAGCAATCTTGCCAGTTCGGGCGATTTCTCGTAACCCAAATTTCTGTAAAACCTGAACGATCGCCACCATTTTCCCTGGATCACCCACGACTTCCAGCGTCAAAGAATCTTCAGCCACATCGACCACCCGCGCCCGGAAAATCTGCGCTAATTCGACAATCTCCGATCGCGTCGAACTGCCTGCATTGACTTTGAGCAACATCAATTCGCGTTCAACACAAGGCACTTCTGTAATGTCTTGCACTTTAATGACATTAATCAGCTTATAAAGCTGTTTCGTCAACTGTTCGATAATGCGATCGTCTCCCGGCACGACCATCGTAATCCGAGATACTCCCATCTGTTCGGCAGGACCGACTGCCAGACTTTCAATATTAAAGCCACGACGAGCAAACAGACCTGCAATCCGAGTCAAAACCCCCGCTTCATCTTCTACCAACACCGAGAGCGTGTGCTTCATTTCTGTGTTCCGAATAACATTCAGTCCTTATTATGGTGCAACGTAGACTCCCACTTGTCCACAGCATAGAAAAAGAAATTCTGAAAAAAGTTGAGTTGAGAGAATTTCTTCGCTATGGTGAAAAGCGATCAAATTGCCACTTCAATGTCCTGCAATCCTTCCCTGGAGCGATGAACATTCTAGTGTTGCGATTGTTCAATCCACTGTGAAAGTCAAAAAAATTAGGAGCCGCTGTTATGGGTTGGTTACAAAGAATGTTTGGGCTAGAGAAGCCCGCAAATCCTGAGCAGGCAGTCATGGGTCAGCCTGCCCCTGATGCTGCAGCTTCTGCTCCTCCAGACGCAGGAGTGTCGGCAGGCGATACGATTCCGCCGGAGCGGGTCGGCTTAAATGGCGAATATGACCAGAGCGGTTTGGCGAAGCGCGTCGCGTTAGCTTTCGACCAAGATAGCCAGCTTGATGATGTGAATACGCTTTGGGTAGCGCAGTTGGGAACAACTGTAGTGCTGAAAGGCAGTGTTCCAAGTCAAGATATCTTGAACAAGATGATCGAAGTTGCGAATGGGGTCAATGGCGCAAGCGCTGTTGATACGAATCAAGTTCAAGTCGGTTAAATTTGGAGAGAAGTCGGAGTCTTCAAGAAGCTCCGACTTCTGCATTTCAACTAACTTGCCCAGTCTTTTGCCCAGTTCAGAGTTTGGTGAACTTGCTCAAGTGAGGCTGCTTCACAATAAAGTCTCAAGACTGGCTCAGTTCCACTAAAGCGAATCAGCAGCCAGCTTTGATCTTCCAGTCGGAACTTATAGCCATCATCGGTTTGACAACTGACGACTGCTTTTCCAGCGATCGCTTGTGGAGGCTGCGTTTGCAACTGCTCTAACAATTTAGCCCGAACCTCCATACTGGCAAGCGGCAGATCAATGCGATCGTATTCTGCGAAAAATCCCGTTTTCTCTTGCAATTGACGATAAAGCTCGCCGAGATCCGTTCCGGTTTGGACAACCGTTTCCAGCACATACAGTGCCGAGAGTAAAGCATCGCGTTCCGGAATGTGATGACCATAGCCAATGCCACCGGATTCTTCACCGCCGAGCAAGACTTGGGTTTCTAACATGCGATCGGCGATGTATTTATACCCGATCGGAGTCTCATAGACTGGCAGATCGTAGAGTTTTGCAACGAGTGGCATCAAATCAGAACCGCTGACCGTTTTGACAAATTCGCCTGTGAAGCCTTTCTGAATCAGATGCCCCAGCAGGATCGGAATGAGAATTTGAGAACTGAGGAAGTTGCCTTTTGCGTCAACGGCTCCGACGCGATCGGCATCGCCATCAAACACCAAGCCAACGGCTAAACTGTTGCCGTCAAACTCGCGAATTGTTTTCAAAATCTTGGGCAGATATTTCGGCAGAGGTTCAGGTGCGCCCCCTTCAAATAATGGATCGCGATCGCTGTTAATTTCTTGAATCTCAACGCCTAATAGTCGTGCGAGTCCAGTTGCCGCTGCGCCATGCATGACATCGGCAAACACAGTCACTTTGCCTTGCTCGATCGCAGTTTTAATCGCATCTGTGTCCACCAGCGATCGCAGTCCTTCACAGTAGCTTTCCCAAGGGTCGAAAGTACTGAAACTTCCAGGTTGAGCACTGGGCAGGGGTTCGCCTTTGGCTAACAGGGCTTCGATTCGCTTGGTCACTTCTGGTGGTACTGATCCCCCATGCGCGCTTTTCACTTTTAGACCGGAATAGTTTCCGGGATTGTGGCTGGCAGTAATGACGATCGCACCTAAAGCATTCAATTTTTTTGCTGCCCAGCTAAAGGCTGGAGTCGGAGCAAAGCTTTCCGAGAACAGAATGTCAAATCCTGCTTTGCGAATGGATTCTGCGGCACTGCGAGCAAATTCTTCGGACAGAAAACGGCGATCATATCCCACAATTACGGTATTGCTGCCTGTCTCTGCACCATACACTTCTGAGAGAACTTGAGCCGCAATCGGAGCGACGCTCATGACGCGATCGAATGTAAAATCGGCAGCAATCACGCCGCGCCAGCCATCTGTACCAAACTGAATCGGGTTAATCGTTGTAATTGTCATTGGCGCGTGTGCCATGATTGCACTTCTCCTCAACTCACAGAACAAATAAGGGCTTGGGACAAGACCAGTTTAACGGGGATAGTCTAGACTCAAGCGAGTTTTTCGATCGTTCCCCTGTTTCTTTACAGACGATCACGGAGATTACAGGATGGTTTTGGTTATTAATGTGACAGGTTGAAGGTGGGGAGTGGAGAGTAGGGAGTGGAAAGTCGATTGTGCCCGACAATGCAGAGAAAGCTTTAGCATGTTTTACATCTCTCTACCCCCTACTCCCCACTCCCCACCTCATCCATGCACTCTTCCCTCGTTTGGCTAATGGCGATCGCATCTGGCGCAACGGTTGCCAATCTCTATTACAATCAGCCCCTTTTAGCGATGATTGCGGCTCAGTTTAACGAATCGGCTGAGGCAGTTGGCGCGATTCCGATGTGGACGCAGATTGGCTATGCCATGGGCATTTTATTAATCGTGCCCTTGGGCGATCGTCTGGAGCGACGGCGGTTAATTGTGACCATGACAGAAATCACTGCGATCGCGCTTCTAGTTGCGGCGGTTTCGCCGAATTTAATCGGATTGAATTTGGCAAGTTTCGCGATCGGAGCGAGTGCAGTTTCGGCGCAAATCCTGGTGCCATTTGCTGCACAGTTATGTGAACCTGCACAACGCGGCAAAGTGATTGGCATGGTGATGAGTGGGTTATTTGTCGGAATTTTGATGGCGCGGATGGTGAGTGGCATTGTTGGAGCGAAATATGGATGGCAAGTGATGTATGAATCTGCATCCGGGATGATGGTGTTACTTGCGATCGTGCTTGCGAAAAGCTTGCCGCGCTCTCGATCAACCTTGGCATTAAGCTATCCGAACTTACTCCGATCCATGCTCGATTTGCTCATTCATCAGCCGATTTTGCAGAGTTCGGCTTGGATTGGGGCGATGTCATTTGCGGCATTTAGCGCATTTTGGAGTACGTTAGTTTTTTTACTGAGAGAGCCACCGTATCAGTTTGGCAGCGATGTTGCAGGATTGTTTGGATTAGCTGGCATTTCTGGAGCTTTAGCTGCACCAGTCGTAGGAAGAATCGCCGATCGTCGCAGTTCAAGTTTTACGTTGACCTTGGGAATTTCCATAACCATTGCTTCATTCTTAGTATTTTGGAGTTTGCAGGCTCAGTTACTCGGATTAATGCTTGGTGTCGTGTTAATTGAGTTGGGAGTCCAGACGACGCAAATCTCCAATCAAACGACGATTTATCAGCTTCCTGTAGAATTTCATAGCCGCTTGAACGCCATCTATATCATGCTGTACTTTGTCGGCGGTGCGATCGGGTCAAAACTAGGCACATCTGCCTGGAATGATTGGCAGTGGAATGGGGTCTGTGCAGTCGGTTTGGGGTTGATGCTAGTCGCATGTGCAGGTGCATTTTGGCGCAAACGATGCATCAAAGCGTAAGTCGCCATCATCCAAACTCATCCGATAGGGGGTATCGCCCTGTTTTGCCTGGGAACACTGAGTGATACATTGTTCTTCGGTTCATCTACGTGCGATCGCACACCCGGTTAGACTATGACGAGATCTTTTGCAGCGATGGTTGGGCTAATCTGCTTATTCTTAGGTTCGTGTGGTTTCTTAGTAACGGCTTCTGATTGTTCTGGTTCGATTCGAGCAGGCGTAACTAGCATTATGATGTCCGCTCTAGCTTGGGGCTATTTGAAGCAAGCCAATGAAAAACCTGTTGGATTTTGGCTGAATTTGTACCGCACTGGCGTGGTGATTGCCAGTGCGATCGTGCTTTTTGCGATTGGGCGGATCATTGGTGCGCTGCAAGGAGTTGGCTGCGCAGTGGGCTAAGCCAAACTCTTGACGGCAGCCCTTAAGTTGCCTTGATGTTCTTTTAGTACGCGATCGCTGTCTGTTTTTGAGAGTCCTGTCCAATGCATCATCAGGGCTGTTTTTACAGAGCGATCGCTTTTTTCTAGTAATTCTGCTGCTTGGTCGCGATCGAGATCGGTTAAATCGCTCAAGATTCTTAAAGCGCGATCGTGCAATTTCGTGTTTGTCACAGCGACATCAATCATGCGATTTCCGTAGACTTTGCCGAGTCGAACCATCGTTCCAGTGGAAAGAATATTCAGAGCTAGCTTCGTGACTGTTCCAGATTTCAATCGAGTTGAACCTGCGAGTACTTCCGCTCCAACGAGCAAGCGAATATCGACATCGACATCAATTTGCACCTGTTCTTTTGGCACACAGGCAATAAAAATTGTGGTTGCTCCGCGCTTTCGACCTTCTGCAATGGCTCCATGTACATAAGGCGTTGTTCCACCTGCTGCAATTCCGACCACGACATCCAGTGCGCTGACAGTGCGATCGGCGATTGCCGCTGCGCCTTGATCTGCTAAATCTTCTAGTCCTTCTGAACTTCGCACAAGTGCATCGGCTCCTCCTGCAATGATGCCTTGTACCATTTCTGGCGGGGTACAAAAGGTGGGAGGACATTCTGCTGCATCGAGAACACCTAAACGTCCACTGGTTCCAGCGCCAACATAAAAGAGCCGTCCACCTTGGCGCAGCTTCTCAGCCGTGAGATCGATCGCTTTTGCAAGTTCTTCGCGGGCTTGAGCGATCGCATGAATCGTTTTTGCATCTTCTTGATTAAAGACATCGACAATCTCGATCGAAGAAAGCTGATCTAAATTGGCACTGGCTGGATTGACTTGCTCAGTGAGTAAGTGTCCTCGTTGTTGAAGCTGCATAGAAGTTCCGAGAAAAACGCAACCCGTATTTTACCGTTGTGCGGTAGGCGTTTGCGATGCAGATCCAGAACGCCAGCGTTTACTAATCAATCTAGAACGAAAGAATTATCAGGATTTTCATGCTGAGAGAGTGAAGTGAGTGATATCTCTTGAGCGACTCAATCCCCTATGCGTTTATCCCGGCTTCGACGATCGCGAGTCTATCTTTCTCTTGCTTGCATTCCCATCAATCTCTTGATCTGGCAAAGTTGGGAAACCGTAGATATTGCACTCTGGCAAACTTGGCGCGTGCCAACGCAGGATGAACGCCTTCGGTGGTTTTTGATCACTCAGGCTTCTCCCCTGCTGTTTGTGTTTCTGGGACTCGCGGGAATTGGGTTTGCTGCCTGGGGTGCAATGACTGAACGAGTTTTTCAAAATCGCTGGTGGCTTTCACTGCTCGCAGGACTGAGCAATAGTGCAATTTTTTTAGTTGGTTTAGCGATCGTGCTGTTCAAGTACATCATTCATTGACAACGTTGCTGAAAAGCGAATTTTTAAGCTGCCCCCACTCCGAAAAATTGAAGGTTCAGACTCTAAATCATCACCAAGGCTTTTAGCGCTTCGAGGGGCGATACAGTGCAATCACTTCCTCCACACTGGGATTTCCTTTCCCCTGCCCCCGAACTAAGACGATCGGCGCATCCTGCTGCATGACTTCATTCAGGCGCATCATGCCAGCAATATCACTGGGATTAGTGAAACCAATTGACTCAGTGCGTCGATGCGGAATTCCAGCTTCAGCTAATTTTGCGGCAAGGGATCGAGTTCGTTTTCCACGCGCAGTATTACAATCTGGACCAATCACCAAAACCTCATTGAAATCGGCTCCATCCGGCATGACCACAGGCACAAATCCTGACTTTGAGCTTGCAGCGTACTTGCCTGAAGTGGCATGACTCAAAAGATGCGTTGTACCCAACCCCAAAACACCAACCATCAGCATTAGTTTGAGAAACTGCATAGGAATTGCATCGGTGAGAATGTCTTCATTCTCGCCAGGAAATCCAGGGTAATGGTGCGATCGCAATCACATCAAAATCACATCAAATCCGCAATTCTCTGAATTTGCAGCGTATAGTCCATCGTCGATTGCACTCCGCCCGATCGCGTAACTTTTCCTACAATTGGTGCAGCATATTCCGGGATCGCACTTGCCGCGACTGCGATATGACGATCGCTCACTGCTAGTCCATGCGTGGGATCATACCCTCGCCAACCTGCACCCGGTAAATACACCTCAGCCCAAGCATGGAGATGGCGATCAGGATGATCCTCGTCTCCTTCTTGATATCCGCTGACAAATCGTGCGGCTAATCCAATCGATCGACAAACTTCGATAAATAAAACCGTCAAATCTCGACATGATCCCTTCTTCTGCGTCCAAGTCAATCCAGGTGGATAAGGATTGCCAGTCTCGCGAATCACATATTCACAATTGGTATAAATCTGCTGAGTCAATTCATAAAGAAATTGAGTGACCTGATTGCTAGAACGTTCGGCGATTTCATACGCCAGTTGCAGCGCGATCGCATCAGTCGCTCCTAAGTAAGGCTGAAGCTGCTTAAACAGTGAAGTTGGATAATCGATTGGCAAACTCATCGCCCAAGGCTCCAATAAATAATTAAAAGGATTTGCTTGATGCGTCTGAGTTTGCGACACGATTTGAACGGTCAAAGAACCTGTGAGTTCAGGTGAGAACCAGACTTTGATCAAAGTGTTGCCATCGAGATCGCTTAATTCTGATTGTGCGATCGGGATTGGCATAACTTGCATCGAAAACAATTTGAGTGACTGCCATCCATCCGAACGCGGTCGTAACCGAATCAGATGAGGTTGCAAAATGACGGGATCGCTATAGGTATAAGTCGTCGAATGTGAAATTTGGTAAAGCACAGGCAGCTAGAAATTAAGGGAAAAATTTGCAATTCATTCTGAACTCATCTTCCGGATCAGCGGGGTTTGAATGGCAACCAGTAGACATCAAAAATATTATCTTCACGATCACGGGAACTTCACGATCGCGAGAGCCGTCTACATTGCTCGAGCCTAATCCTGCTCTAGCTTAGCGCGATTGAGCGACCCGGAAATTTGTTCAGCGTGATACCGTTTTTTTGTGAAATATCCTTTAAGATCTTAGAGACGATGGCTCCGCAGGTTACGCCTCTAAAGTCTTGCATAACGCTAGTCTGTTCGTCCCTATCTTTATCTACTAACTGAATCTCACTTTGTTTACCTGTGGCTGTTTGGGGTGTTCCTATGGCACTAATTCGTGATGTTGTTCAACAAGCACTATCGACTGGACTCCTTTCGATTGAAGCCGAGAATCAACTGCGGCTTCTGCTCTCATCAAAATACGATCGTGAAGACTTTCATGCCTTCATGACATTACAAAATGCGACCATGACTGGCTCCGTGAAACAAGAATCTCGCCTGTTTCGAGGTTAAACTCAGCCAAATGGTTCCTTTCTATGGCAATCTGAAAGACAGAAACTCCCCCAGAGTGAGTTCTGTCTTTTTTGCTGTCGAGCCATTCTTCAGAGCGTTATGCAAACTCTCCCCAACCCGATCGCGTCAGCGACTCCTACCTCTCAGACTCTAACGGATACCACTATTCATCGGCGCAAAACTCGCTCTGTCCCCGTGGGCAGTATCTCGATCGGCAGTGATCATCCGGTCGCAGTACAGTCCATGATCAACGAAGACACCCTCGATATTGACGGCTCGGTCGCCGCAATTCGTCGCCTCCACGAAATTGGGTGCGAAATTGTTCGGGTGACGGTTCCGAGCATGGCACACGCGAAAGCGATGGAAGAAATTCGCGATCGCCTCTACAAAACCTACCAACCTGTGCCGCTCGTTGCTGATGTCCACCACAATGGGATGAAAATTGCGCTCGAAGTCGCGAAATACGTCGATAACGTGCGGATCAATCCAGGACTCTACGTTTTTGAAAAGCCGAAAACCAGCGAATATACTCAAGCTGAATTTGATGCGATCGGCGAGAAGATCCGCGAAACGCTCGAACCCCTCGTCATTTCCCTACGAGATCAAAACAAATCGATGCGAATCGGAGTCAATCACGGTTCGCTAGCAGAAAGAATGCTGTTCACCTATGGCGATACGCCTGAAGGCATGGTCGAATCTGCTCTAGAATTCATTCGGATCTGCGAATCGCTGAATTTCTATAACATTGAACTTTCGCTCAAAGCCTCTAAAGTTCCGGTCATGCTTGCCGCAAACCGTCTGATGGTGCAGCGCATGAATGCGGAAGGCATGGCGTATCCCCTGCATTTGGGAGTGACCGAAGCAGGTGATGGCGAATACGGGCGCATCAAATCGACCGCAGGTATTGGCACACTACTTGCTGAAGGTATCGGAGACACGATTCGAGTTTCTCTCACCGAAGCGCCTGAGAAAGAAATTCCGGTCTGCTACGGAATTCTGCAAGCGTTAGGATTGCGGCGCACGATGGTTGAGTATGTTGCCTGCCCATCTTGCGGGCGTACCCTGTTTAACCTAGAAGAAGTTCTACAAAAAGTCCGCGAAGCAACGAGTCATCTCACCGGACTAAATATTGCAGTCATGGGCTGTATTGTGAACGGTCCAGGTGAAATGGCAGATGCGGACTATGGATATGTCGGCAAACAAGCAGGCTATATTTCCCTATACCGAGGACGCGAGGAAATTAAAAAAGTCCCAGAAGACCAAGGGGTTGCGGAATTGATCAATCTCATCAAATCGGATGGGAAATGGGTAGAACCCAAGTAGGGAGGAGGGGGTCGGGAATAGGGGTAAAAAACTTCTCTCACTCCCCACCTCCCCACTCCCCACTTTTCCCTCCCCCGCGCTTTCTCCGCAAAACTTAATGACAAAAACTGGGCAATTATTACGGATTGCCCCTGAATGCCTGTGTTAAATTGGGCATAACCTTTTTTGTCACTTCTCCAGAATTTAAGCAGGTATAGTCATGACGAAACGCGCGCTTGTCTTAGGTGCAACGGCTGCCGCCGTAACAGCAGTGACCATCACCGGAGCCGGAATTCATTTGAACAAAGGACAAGCGTTCTTCCGGGACAGTCCCAAAGAACTCGTGGATGAGGTCTGGCAGGTCATCGATCGCAACTACGTCGATGCCACCTTCAACCAAGTGGACTGGAAAGCCATCCGTAGCCAATATCTCAACCGCAATTACAAAGACAAAGAGGAAGCCTATAAATCGATCCGCGAAATGCTGAAGCGTCTGGGAGATCCCTATACCCGCTTCATGGACCCGACTGAATTCCGAAATATGCAGATCGACACCTCTGGTGAATTGACCGGAGTCGGAATCCAACTGGCAGCGGACGAGAAAACGAAGAAACTTACGGTCATTTCCCCGATCGAAGGGAGTCCCGCCTCGGCTGCCGGAATCGCTGCGAAAGACATCATCACCAAAATTGATGGCAAAAGCACCGAAGGGATGGACGTTAACAAGGCAGTGACCTTGATTCGTGGACCTGTCAATACCCAAGTCAAACTCACCGTTCAGCGCGGAACTCAACAACTCGAGTTCAATCTAAAACGCGCCAAAATCGAAATTCATCCTGTGCGCGCCAGCGTTCAACAAAGTCCGACTGGCAAAGTCGGATACATCCGCCTCGTTCAGTTCAGTGCAAATGCCGCTCCTGAAATGCGAGCCGCCATTCAAAAACTGGAAAAAGACAATGTGACAGGTTACATTCTCGATTTGAGATCCAATCCGGGGGGTCTGCTGTATGCCAGTGTTGATATTGCTCGAATGTGGATTCAAGAAGGTGGAATCGTCTCAACCGTCGATCGCAAAGGCATTTCCGATAAAGAAGATGCCAATCGTCGGGCTTTAACCGACAAACCGCTGGTTGTCTTAGTCGATGGCGGCTCAGCCAGTGCCAGCGAAATTCTCTCGGGTGCAATCCAAGACAACAAACGCGGTACGATCGTTGGAACAAAAACCTTTGGAAAAGGCTTAGTTCAGTCGGTTCGCAGTCTCGGAGATGGCTCTGGAATGGCGGTGACGATCGCAAAATATCTCACTCCGAATGGACGAGATATCAACAAACATGGCATCGATCCTGATGTCGTCGTGGAACTGAACGAGCAGCAAAGACAAGCCCTAGTCCGCGATCGCGACAAGATTGGGACAACGAGCGATCCGCAATACGTTAAAGCCTTGCAAGTCTTGAATCAAGCGGTGAGCGCCAAACAAGGCACCCGCGCTCAGACCAAGAACTAGACCAAGAACGAGTTAAAGGGAGGCTCGCCCGCCCTCTAACTCGGCTGGCACTTTCCAGATCGAATTAATCCAACGCGACGCGCAATCGCTTCTCCCTCTGAGGCAAACGGACCCCACTGTTCTGTGACCTCAGAGGGATTTGTCGTTTGTTGAGTCTCAAACTCATCCTGGGTCAAAATCTCACAATGAGCGTTCGATCCCTTCACCACATACCAACGCGCAGATTCACTCATTCGCCACCCCACTTGATACTCGTTTACACCATCTGGGAACGCTTACTCATGTTAGAGGTCTGGCATCGCCGTGAAAAGGCTAAAACCGTAAAGATTTTATCCAAATCCTGTCGCCTCCAACCTGCTCACCCCTCAGGGATTTTATCAACGTAGGGATATGTCATCAGAAATTCAGAATCCGTTCGCAATGCCCACTGAAGTAACTGCACCGCGCCGTGAAGTTGCCCCACCGCCTGCCGCTCCCCGAACTCCCCCTGCGCCGCCCCCTGCGATGCGGACGATGCCGAATTTGATGACTGAGGTGACTGAAGCCGCTTCTAGAATCAATAGCACGACTGCAACTCAACCGAGTACGGATGTGACTGAACCGAATGCAGCTGCCACTCCAACCTTTGCAATGCCTGCGGCGAGCACTTCCACTGCCCCGGTTGCCCCGGCTGCTCCCCAGCCGATTCCAGCAAGCTCGCCTTCTGTTCCTATTTCCGCAGGGACAACTCCGCCGCCCACGTTAGGACACCGTCCGACCACTCCCCCGACCGCACCCAACACCCGCCGCTCTAGCAATGGGTCGCCAACGCTTGAGCACATTATTCGTACTGCCTATGACAAGGGCTTTTCAGATATTCACTTAGGTGTGGGTGAAGTGCCTCGCTTTCGTAACCGAGGTGAAATCGATACGACAGATTGGCCTGAGACAGATAAACCAACGTTTATGAGTTGGTTAGGTGAGGTTTTGACTGAGGCAGAAATCAGTCAGTTTGAAGAAACCTTAGATTTCGACGGTGCAACGCAATACGAATTTGCGCGGGTTCGGATTAATATTTTCGACTCGTTACATGGACCTGCGATGGTGCTGCGCTTGATCCCGCTGAAAATCTTGACGATGGAGCAGTTAAACTTGCCTCCGGTGTTTAAAGATGTTTGTCATTATCACAAAGGGTTGATCTTGATTACGGGCCCGACTGGCTCCGGTAAATCGACCACGATGGCAGCGATGATCGACTACATCAATAAGGAGATGCCGAAGAACATTATTACGATCGAAGACCCGATCGAGTTTGTTCACAAGAGCCGCAAATCCTTGATCAAACACCGAGAAGTCGGAATGCACACGCGCAAGTTTGACAACGCGCTCAAAGCTGCACTGCGGGAAGATCCAGATATTATCCTCGTCGGTGAAATGCGCGATAAAGAAACCGTCAACACTGCCCTAAAAGCCGCGCAAACGGGTCACTTAGTCATGGGAACCTTGCACACGAATAGTGCGGTGAAAACGATCGAGCGGGTGCTCAGTCTCTACCAACCGAACGAGCAGCCGACGATGCGGGTGGCGCTTGCTGAATCGCTGGTGGCGGTGATTGCTCAAGGCTTGTGTCGGACAACGGATGGAAAGCGGGCTGCATTCCATGACATTCTGATCAATACGGATGCGATTCGAGACTATATCCGGAAGGGTGAACTGGATGAAATCGAAGCGATTATTCCTCGCTGCGGATTTGACGGCATGTGTACGATGAATCAATCGTTGTACAAACTTTACGAGAACGGTCAAATTACCGAAGAAGTGGCGCTCGAAATGTCGCCGAAGCAGAACGAAATGGCACAAATGCTACGCGGTCGCGTGTAGAACAGCGCCCCGATTTACACAATCCGAAAAGCCCTCTTGTCATTGCCAAGGTACAAGGGGGCTTCTCGTTTGCCTGAATTTTGGTTGTTTCAGGGGGTCATTCCATGCCAAACTACCGGATGATTTGCTCTCGGACTCGACACATGAACAATCAGGTTGATGCGCCCAAAAAAGAACGATCGCGGTTTTTAATCGGTTCGATCTTGTGGATTCTTGCGTTAGGTGGAATAGCATTTTTCTATCAACTCGGAAGTATTGGGTTAGTCGATGAAACAGAACCGCTATTTGTCGAAGCCGCTCGGCAAATGACGGTGACAGGCAATTGGATTACGCCATATTTTAATCAGGTAACTCGGTTTGATAAGCCGCCTTTAATTTACTGGTGGATGGCGATCGCATTTCAAACGCTCGGAGTCAATGAATGGGCAGCCCGATTGCCGTCCGCGATCGCAGGTACGATTCTGACCGGATTTTGCTTTTATATTTTGAAACGATTTGTTCCGTCGAAGATTGCGCCATTTTTGGGATCGGGGATCGTTGCGCTGAATCTGATCACGCTATTTTTTGGGCGCTTGGGATACTCAGATATGTTGCTGAGTGCCTGTTTTGGTGGATCGCTCTTTGCGTTCTTTCTGGGATACGCCTCGAATCGGCGATGGTATTGGGCATTTTATGCGCTCATGGGGTTTGCTGTGTTGACCAAGGGACCTGTTGGGGTCGTCTTGCCGAGTGCGATCGTGATTCTGTTTCTACTGTGGGTCGGTCAACTGCGCTCAGTGCTTCGCGAAATGAAGCCTCTGTTGGGGACGGGATTATTTTTATTGGTCAGTATGCCTTGGTATGCGTTGGCATATTGGCAGAATGGGAATGCGTTTATTGATTCATTTTTTGGGATGCATAATGTTGAACGCTTTACCTCAGTGGTGAATCAGCATTCGGGAGCTTGGTACTACCATATTGTGATTGTGCTAATTGGCTTTTTCCCTTGGTCGCTCTGTTTGCCAGCCGCGATTATCAATATTCTCAAATCAAAATGGCGAGAAAAGCCGCGCTCAGAACAGCTTGGATTGTTTGCGCTGGTTTGGTTTTCGGTGGTGCTGATCTTTTTTACGATCGCAGTCACGAAATACATTACTTACACGTTGCCGCTCTATCCTGCAGCTGCGATTCTCGTGACGTTGTGGTATGTGCATCATTTCTCCCAACCCAAACAATCTTGGGGCTTAAAACTCACGGTCTATCTCAGCGTGATTGTCTCGATCTCCTTTGGGATTTGCGCGTTTTATAGTCCCACTTGGCTCGATGATGATCCATCCATGCCGGATCTGGGATTCAAAATTCAGCAGGCTGGATTACAGCACGTTGCTGCCTCGATTTGGATCACTGTCGCGATCGTGGGGTTAATTTTGGCACTCCGTTACCAATTACGCTGGTTTTGGGCGGTGAATTTGATTGGGATGGCAGCATTTATCTGGTTCTTTGTGACTCCTGCCGTGGGTGTGATTGACTCAGTTCGGCAGTTACCGTTGCGGCAGATTGCTCAAGCGACGGTTGAAGAGAAACTGCCAAATGAACCGATTGTGATGGCAACGGATGCTTTTGAAAAACCGAGTTTGGTCTTCTATACGCAAAACCCGATTACGTTTATTAATCGTGCCCGGTTGATTCAACCTTATCTAGAAGAATTGCGCCGAGATGGAAAAACCGAATCGATCGCGATGATTACAACTCCGACAGCATTAAAGGGTAGCGGGATGAAACCAAATCAATATCGCTTTCTTCAACAATACAGTAACTATCAACTGGTGCGCGTTCCAATTCGTCCCTCGAAGAAATAAGTTATGCAAAAGTGGTGGTCAGATCAGACTCTCCAGAAAGTCGTTTGGATTTTATTAGCAGGGTTTTTGTTTCGGAGTTTTATTGCGTTTTGGTTGCCGCCAGGATTCGATGAAGCGTATTACTATCTATACACTTTGCATCCGGCACTGAGTTATTTTGATCATCCTCCACTGGTTGCTTTGGTAACTGCGATCGGGATTTGGCTGACCGGAGATGTGTCTCAATTCAGTATTCGCGTCGGCAGTCTCTTATTATTTCCGGCGACTTTGTATTTTTTATATCGCGCAACGGTTCAGTTATTTTCAGTGCGGGTTGGATTGATTACGTTAGCGATCGCGTCAGTGATTCCAATTTTTCAACTCGGATTTGGGACGTTTACGCTCCCAGATTCGCCGTTGATGTTTTTCTGGGCATTGACTTTGTGGGTTGGCGCGATCGAGTTTTTTCCAAAACAGAGTGAATATCAACCGACCTATCGCGTTGCCTTGATCGGACTTTTAGTGGGGCTGGCTTGTCTTGGCAAATATCATGGCTTTCTATTAGGGTTCGGACTGCTCGGTTTCTGTATCACAAGCCGAAAGCACTGGGTCGTTTTTCGATCGCCTTGGACAATTTTGAGTTTTGTCTTATTTCTGGCAGCATTCTCACCTGTGCTGTATTGGAATGCTCAACATGACTGGGTATCATTTCGATTCCAAAGCGATCGTAGTATTCCCGATCGCGCTTACAATCCATTGCAAGCATTGAATGTTGCCATGATGGCAGCGCTATATCTTTTTCCAACGTTTGGACTTCCACTTTGGTTTGTGAGTATTCGAGAAATCGTCTCAGTATTAAAGTCAGGATTTACGAAATCAATTCACTCATTTATTCTGTGGAATTCTGCACCTGTATTTTTGATTTTTACTTTTATTGGCGGTTATCAGCAGATTTTACCTGGCTGGACAATGCCAGGATTCTTTTCGGTAACGCCGCTGCTCGGAGCATATGCTGCACATTGGCAACCCAAAATACTGAGACGCTGGCTGAATGGATCGACGATTGCGATCAGCACGCTGTTACTGATTGCTTTATCGCACATTGCGATCGGCACCCTCCAAAAGCCAGGGCAGTTTTCCTTTATGGGTGGCGTTGTTCCACCGCAAGAGGATGCTTCCATTCAATTGATTGATGTTGGACAACTCCGCCGCGAATTTTCTAAATCGCCGCAACTCTTAGCGGCTCTGAAAGACGCTGATTTTATGTTCAGCAATCGCTTCCATTTAGCGGGACACATGGCAATGGCACTGACTCCGATTTATGGAACTCCGATCACGTGTTTCGATAAACGAGACATGCGCGGATTTGCGTTTTGGTCAACTCCAACGCAATGGATCGGTGGAGATGCGCTTTACCTGACTTCTAACGATTTTCAAACGAAGAGAGACTCCTCTGTCGAGTTTTCTCCGTATTTCCAGACGTTCACCAAGTTAGGAGAAGTCTCTTTACGGCGTGGGGGCGTGATTGTCGATCGTATTCACGTCTTTCAAGGGAAAAACCTGCTGAAACCGTTTCCTCGCCCTAAAGAGTAGGTTCACTAGATAAGCGAATTTCACACATGTGAATTCAGCCATTTCGCTTGAATTATTCACGATAAGTTTATTTTCACTAAAGTTAAATGATGGAATTAGAAACTTTTTTTTGACAGAATTGACAGACCTCAAACCCCTGCATCACGGGGGGTATACAATTTCCTACGTAGTTTGTCACATCAAATCGTATCGAAGATTACTTGCGATAATCCCAAATTCGCGTTAGTGTCTTCATCGTGACTTCATACGTAGGAGAGAGACGTAATGCTGAACTGCACCTCCAGCAAAACCGTACGGAATTTGGTGATGTCGATCGGAATTTTGACAGCATCGTTCAGTCATGGAGGAGTTCGAGCAGGAACCGTCCCGATTCAAGTTGCCAGCATTCGAGAAGCAGATTTCCAAATCGCGCAGGCAAGTTTGATTGCTGAAATGGAGCAAGAGATTTTGCGTCGCATCAATCAACATCGTGCCAGGAAAGGGTTGTCCGCATTATCTTGGAGTTCGGATATCGCTCATCAAGCGCGATCTCATAGTCGCAATATGGCGAAAAAAATTGTCTCATTTGGGCATCAAGGCTTTTCTGAGCGCTCAAAAGCGATTAACAACTCTATTCAGTCTCAACGCACCGCAGAGAATGTCGCTTGGGTCGCAAGCCGACGTGATCCAGCAGGACAAGCGATCGAAGCTTGGTTGAAAAGCCCGAAACACCTGCAAAATATTGAAGGTAACTTCAGTATGACGGGCATCGGTATTAGTATTAGTTCGAGTGGCGAGTACTATTTCACCCAAGATTTCGCGCAGAAATGATGCTGGTTTGCATCGTGGGTCTAGGTTTCAGTTTGGCTGAACTCGCCAGCATCGTAGTGTAGAATGAGCGCTTGTGTTTAGTGCTTTAGCTTATGCAGCCGCGTGAATTTCAGATCTGCGATCGTGATCTTTCTTCGGAACTTTTACAGCGTTATCGGTCTGCGAGTGCGATCGCAGTGGATACCGAAACGATGGGGCTTCTACCGCACCGCGATCGTCTGTGCTTAGTGCAGATCTGTGATGAAAACGATCAGGTTGCAGTGGTGAGAATTGAGCGGGGACAAAAAGAGGCTCCGAATCTCAAACAACTGTTTGAAGCGGCAGAAATTACGAAGATTTTCCATTTTGCTCGGTTCGATATCACAGCATTGCGATATCACTTAGGAATTGATGTCAATCCGATTTTTTGTACTAAACTTGCCAGTAAGCTGATTCGCACTTATTCGCCTCGTCATGGGCTGAAAGACTTAGTTCAGGAATTGACAGGAGTAGAACTCGACAAAAGCGCTCAGAGTTCGGATTGGGGCAATGCAATGAACTTATCAGAAGCTCAGTTGCGATACGCTGCCAATGATGTTCGATATTTGATCGAAGCGCGGCAGAAATTGATTGCCATGTTGGAGCGTGAAGAACGGCTGGAGCTGGCAGAAGCTTGTTTTCGATGTTTGCCGACATTTGCTCAGCTCGATATTTTGCAGTATCAGAGTGTATTCGACCATTGAGCAGATGCCGAGGTATCCTAATGGGGGGCAGATTTGCCTCTAAAAATTCTGTTGTTTTGGATGTGGTGTCGTGCTTGACCTAAAGCTAATTCGTGAAAATCCTGATCTCGTGCAGACGAAGCTCAATCAGCGAGGGGGATCTTATGATCTTTCGACGATCGTGTCGCTGGATCAGCAGCGTCGTGAGTTAGAGGTTGAGCGATCGCAGTTGCAGGCGCGCAGTAATGAGGTTGGTAAATTAGTCGGACAGAAGATCAAAGCTGACCCGAAAAGCGATGAGGTTCAGGCATTGCGAGAAGAAGGCAATGCACTCAAAGCAAAACTGAGTGAGTTAGAACCAAGAGAGAAAGCAATTCGAGAACAAATCGAAACTCAATTGCTAGGGTTTCCGAATTTGCCGAGTGACACGACTCCGATCGGCAAAGATGAAACGGAAAATGTTGAGGTTCGACGTTGGGGCGACGAGTTCAAACCGTCGATCGCAGTTCTGCCTCATTACGAGATTGCTGAAAAGCTCGGAATTATCAATACTGAACGTGCTACGAAGATTGCTCAGACGCGATTTGTGGTGCTGATGGGTGCAGGTGCGGCATTAGAGCGAGCGTTGATTCAATTTATGCTGAATCAGCAAATTGCCGCAGGCTATGTGGAGATTTTGCCGCCTGTGTTGATCAATTCGCGATCGATGACTGCGACCGGACAGTTGCCGAAGTTCTCAGAAGAGAGCTTCAAATGTGCAGACGATGATTTGTGGCTAGCTCCGACAGCGGAAGTTCCCGTGACCAATTTGTATCGGGATGAGATTCTGTCAGCCGATCAGTTACCGATCTATCACTGTGCTTATACGCCTTGTTTTCGTCGAGAAGCGGGGAGCTATGGTCGAGATACGCGCGGATTGATTCGACTGCATCAATTTAACAAAGTCGAGCTAGTAAAACTGGTGCAGCCTGAGACTTCTGAGCAAGAGCATCAAAGCTTAGTACGAAATGCAGAGGCGATTCTGGAAGCCTTAAAGTTGCCCTATCGCACGATCGAGCTTTGTACAGGAGACTTAGGATTTGGAGCGGCGAAGTGCTTTGATTTAGAGGTTTGGCTGCCGTCTTCGGGCACGTACCGCGAGATTTCTAGCTGCTCGAATTTCAAAGACTTTCAGGCGCGACGCGGGAATATCCGATTTAAAGAAGCGGGGCAAAAAGGTACTCAGTTTGTGCATACGCTGAATGGATCAGGACTCGCGATCGGGCGAACGATGGCGGCAGTCTTGGAGAACTATCAGCAGGCGGATGGAACTGTACGAGTGCCGGATGTATTGCAGCCTTATTTGGGACGTGAGGTTTTGTAGATCGGATTTAGATTCTTATAGGTGCGATCGCGGTATCGATTAAATCAAGAACATCGCGATCGACTGCCAGATCAAACTTGCGCGCAAAATCAGCCTGACTGTTCATCAACGCTGGAAAATCAGTAGATTGGAGAATCTTAGGATGACCGTTCCGGGTTTGAGAAAAATCAAAATATCGTCTACTATCGTTGCAAAGTTTGAATTTATGACTGTTGACTAGTATTGTTTGAATAAAGCATTCATCAGGAATTGCTACTCCCTTGTAGTAGTCAACGATATCAGGATTGAGTTGAACGTACTGGTGGAGATATTCCACACATGGTCTAGACAGCGTACAAAGAAATGAGCCGCCATAACATACAAAATGTTGGTTGAATGGCGGTGAAGTCCTTAAGCCTAACGTAATTCCATAAGAGAAATTTACTCGAAAAAAAGGTTGGAGATAGTTCAGGAGTTTGACGGGCTTAAGAACTTCTTTCTGCCAGTCTGCTAGATCGCGGCTCAAAGTTCGATATTGGTAGTGATAGCGAGAATAGCCTTCATTCCTTTTCCACGGGCTGTGCTTTGAGAAAACCTCAAAGTGATGGACAAAACCATCGTAATCAGTGTGAGATAAAGATTTCTCAACTTCAGCAAGCGGTCGGATCGGATAGTCTTGACCGGATAGATTGATCAACCAGCTAAAATCACTTCCAGAAGCGAGTAACCATGCGATCGCATCCAGATAACTCTGGACAATCTCAAAGCTTCCTCTGCCTCCGCGTGATGGAATCAGGTCAACATTCGGTAAATCCTCAAATGTCGATCGTGGCAAATCGCAGTTTGTAAAGTCATGACTGATCAAGATCTGAGCAGTTGGACTCAATGATTTAATGCGGCGAACCAAGCGTTCAACCTGTTCAGGTGATTTATGGGTTTGGAGAAGGTAGCAAACTCTCATCATTTCTAATCCAGCGATAAACGAACTGGAACTTCTGAACTTCCATGAATTGAAGACTCTCTAGACCGTGTAATTGGCTCCATCGGCTGTACTTTTGGAAAAAACGAATGGGTTTTTGCCAAAGCAATATGGAACAAAAATGCAGGATTACCCAGTAAATAGCGGGTTGCTAGACGCTTAGGCTCCTGGCAGAGACGATATAGCCATTCCAAGCCTAGATTCGAGATCATCGGTGGACAGTTTGGAACAATTCCCGCTAGGCGATCGATGACTGCACCTCCTAGCATCATGACATTCACATTCAACCGCTCTCGATTGAGTTGAATCCAATTCTCTTGAGTAGGCATTCCCATGCCTACGACTAAAATCTTTGGCTTCACGTGATTGATCTGTCTGATGACTTGTTCGTTTTCTTGGGCGTTCTGCATGTCAAAGTAGCCGTGATGACCATTGATGATCACATTGGGATATTGCTGTTTGACTTGCGCGATCGCGGCATTTAAGCATTCAGGCTTCGCGCCTAAGAGGAAAATTGAAAAACCATGTTGGTTGCAGTGAGCTAGTACCTTTGGCATCAGAAGACTATAAGAAGCTCGGTATTCCAAAGGTAATTTTACTCCCATCCAGCAAATAGCTTTGAGAATACCCATACTATCGCAATGGGCGATTTCAGCACTTTGGAGAAAGTGATGAAACCAAGGAAGCTGCATTGATAAATTGAAGCTATGCACATTGTAGTTTGCGACAGTTAGCTTCCTTCCTTCAATACAAGCAATATGGATCGCATCGACGATCGCGGAAACTGTCATAAACGTAATTCGTCGTCCTAGTAAATCAACAGTCAAATTCGGAGGACTTTCTAGCTGATACATTTTATTTGCCTAGTTGTATAGATGCTTAGATGAATCCGCCCAATTTCGTCCAATAGCGATTGTAGCTAGCTCAGATTACAAGAGATGCTTCGTCTTCCAAGATGCTCTAGCCGAGTTTAAGTTCCTGAGTTTAAGTTCCTTTGGTAATGAATTCTAATCAGGTAATGAATCTCAATCACAGTCGCCAGACTTGCAACGAATGGTAAGAATCTCTAAATTCTAAGTTCATCTCTCAAAAGTAATAGATATCGATTTTCGACTCTGTGTAGCTGCTTCAGATGCTTGCTTAAGTCATGATTAGCAAGTTGTTCAGCAGCTTGCACATAATTTTTCTGTTGTGTAGAGATCAACATAAAACTAAGGTTAATGTGTGAGCTTAGATGACTCTTTCTACCTTTAGAAAGAGTTACATAACGTTTCTTTTGCTTATACCTATAGGCTGTATTGGTTTACTACCTGGAAAGCTTTGTTGCGATTTTTACCAATCAATCTGAATGTTCAGGTTGCATGATGCCAAATGTAGGGAGTTTTCCATGAGTACTTATCCTAGAGTCAGCGTTGTGATTCCGGCTTACAATGTTCGCTCTTATCTTGAAGATGCTCTTATTTCCTTGGAGCACCAATCTTTTCAAGCATTTGAAGCGATCGTAGTCGATGATGGTTCAACCGATGGAACTGCCGACTTAGTTGAGCAATTTTGCCAGCGTGATCCCCGTTTTCGCTTAGTGACAAAGCCGAATGGGGGACTTTCATCTGCTCGCAATTATGGGATTCGTCAGGCGCAAGCAGAGTATATTGCAATGTTGGATGGTGACGATCGCTATGAGCCAGATAAATTAGCAAATCATGTGGCAAGGCTTGATCGTGATCCCCAGATTGGAGTCGTCTATAGTGCTTCAAAAATCATTCGCGATGATGGACAGCAAAGCTGGATGTCTTTGAGCGGAAAGCCGATTTTTTCAGATGCTCTCGTCTCACTGTTGTGCAAAAATTTCATCGGAAATGGCTCGAATGCGATGTTTCGTCGGGCTTTAGTCGATGAGGTGGGAGAGTTTGATGAAACATTGCGGAGTTCTGAGGATCTGGATTTCTGGCTCCGAGTTGCTGCAACACGGCGATGGCGATTTTATCGAGAATCTCAGGCTCTTTGTTGTTACCGGGTACGTCCTTCTGGATTGTCTTTTAACGTGGCACAGATGCAGCGATCGCATGAGCAAGTTCTTCAAGCTGCTTACCTGCGATCTCCGGAGCAGATTGAACCTTGGTTGCCAACAGCTTATGCCTATATGTATCGCTTGCTGGCTCGATTAGCGCTGACAGGCGGCGATACAAAGCAGGCTCAGCAGTTGATGCAGCAAGCTTGGGATTGCGATCACTCGATCTTTTATCGAGATCCGCGATCGCTGTTGACGTTAATTGCTGTGAAGTTCGCGCCGATTACGAAACAACTGATTGAGCGATCTCTGGGTAAGTCACAGCGTTTAGATATTGCAAAATCTATTCAGAGCAGAGAACTATGAAGACAGTCTCATTGCTCAGAGGTGGATTGTGGATTACTTATGCAACGTTTGTGACTCGAATTTTTGTCTTTTTGAGTAATTTGGTCTTAGCGCGGTTGCTTCAGCCTTCAGACTTTGGTGTGATTGGGATCGCCTATGTTTTTTGGTCATTTTTCACACTATTTACTCAAGACACAGCAGGAGCTTTCATTATCTACAAGGGAGTCGATAATCCTAAGTACGTGAATACGACTTACACGATTAGCTTAGGAGTAGGTCTGGGATTAGGTCTGCTCATGGCGATCAGTTCACCTTGGGTTGCGAGCTTTTTTAATGAACCTGCTTTAGTTGGCATCCTGATTGTCTTTGCATTCAATTTACTTTTATCTTCTGCGACCTATGTTTATTCGGGCGTAATGACGCGGCGAATGCAGTATCAGGCACTCGCAAATATTAGTCTGGCAAACTCAATCACACGACTACTCTGTACAACTGGGGCGGCTCTATTAGGGTTAGGGTACTGGTCTTTCGTGATTGGAGATACGATTTCCTGGATCGTCAATGCGCTGTTAACGCGGTATTACTCTAGGCATCGATTTCGGCTCCAAATTGATCCTGAAATTCGATCTGAAGTGCTGACGTTTTGCTTCGGTTCAGTGGGCGCAAGTTTGGGATTCTATCTCAGCTTTAATGCGGATAATTTTACGGTCGGAAAAGTATTAGGTAATGCGAGTTTGGGGTACTACAATCTTGCTTATCAGCTATCGATGACACTCTCAGGAATTTCCAGCGCGTTGCTGAACCAATTGGGAATGCCTGTTTTTGCTCAATTGCCGATCGACAAACAAGAGAATGCTTTGTTTAAGGTAGTTGAGCAAATTGCTTTTTTGACGGCTCCGATTTATGCGCTGATTTTCTTAATTCTTGATCCCTCAGTTGTGACGCTCATTTTTGGTTCTCAATGGATTCCAATTTGTACCGTGCTACCGGGGTTACTTTTCTATGCTTACTTTCGTGTCGTGAATTCGCCGCTCTATTCTATGCTCGTTGCTAAAGGTCGTCCGGATCTCAATGCTAGAGTCAGCCTTCAAATTGCTCCGCTTGCAGTTCTGAGCTTTATTGCAGGTGCTTATCAAGGGGGGATTATTGGCGTAAGCATAGCTGTGGCAGCGGTACTTGGAATTCTTTGGACACTTTATTACTGGTGGATTGCTTGCAAGCATCTCCATTGGTCAATGAGTCGCTTTCTTCGCCCTTGCTTTATCCCGATTCTGCTGAGTATTCCAGGGCTGGCAATTTCATTTCATCTGCCTTTCATAGTTAAGCCATTTACTTTTCTATTTGCGTATCTGGTCTGTATTCGGGTTGTCGCTCCTCAGCAAATCGTTCAATATCAAGCATTAATTCATAAACTATACGATCGCTTATTTCACTCTTAAGCACAATGAAGAAGATTATTTTTCTGATGCCTTATTTTGGTTGTTTTCCTGAATGGTTTGATTTGTATCTCGAATCATGCCGCTGGAATCCAACGATCGATTGGCTTTTCTTCACAGATTGTGGAGTTCCCGAAAATGCTCCAGCAAACGTGCGATTTATTCAAATGAGCTTTCAAGCCTATCAACAGCTTGTTTGCGATCGCTTAAATATTAGTTTTCAAACTCATTCTGCCTATACCGTGTGTAATCTTCGTCCTGCGTATGGCTTGATTCATCAGGAGCATATTGCTGGATATGATTACTTTGGCTTTGGGGATATTGATGTCATTTATGGCAATCTCCGAGCTTTTTATACAGATGCAGTGCTTAACTACAATACGATTTCGACGCACAGCGATCGAGTTTCTGGGCATCTATTTTTGATCAAGAATAATGAGTATTGGGTGAATGCTTTTCGCAGGATACCGGATTGGCAAAACCTGATGAGTCAGCCGATCAATGTGCCGATGGATGAGGGTTACTTTACAAAGCAATTGCTTGGGCGCAAACGGCTGCCCAGTTTCTTACGCCGTTTGTGGGGAATTGTTGACCCGGATAAGCGTCACCATCTGTTTCAAGAGCGCTTTAGTACGGTCTTATCTGATCGACCTTGGATGAATGGAACGTATGATTATCCGACTCAGTGGTTTTGGCATCGAGGCAAATTAACGGTCGAAACGGGTGAAGAGTTAATGTACTTACATTTTATGAATTGGAAATCCAGCCGATACTTGCGAAAACGGTATGGTGAGCAAGCTGCTTGGGAAAACCTCTCTCAACTGGTTGACCCAAACTTAACGGATTTAAGCCAAGGCTTTTGTATTAGCCCGTTGGGATTTACTCCGATTGAATCGACAGCCCCTATTGCGATCGCACTTTAAAACAATGGTGATACATCATTTTCTCGTCACAGGTGAATCGATATTTCTCGATCGGCATCAATGTCTATTCAAAGCCTTATCGAGTCATTTTGAGCAGCTTAGTTTTTCTCCGAGGCAGAGCGAATGGTATGAAGCCAGACTACCTAGAACACTTTTGAAAAGTCTGCTGACGCTAAGAACAGGTTCTTTAAGCAAAGCAAATGCAGTCTTTCAGAAAAACAGCACTGCATTTATTCTCAAATCACGACGCACTGAGCGAACGATTCAACGCTTACAGCCAAAGCCTGATTTTGTACTCCAGATCTTCGGAACGTATAGTCCGGTTTGGGATGCTGGCAATATTCCCTATGCCATGTTTCTCGACTACACTGCGGCGCTTGCTGAGCGAAATTGGTCGAGTTGGGCAACATTTTTAAGCGATCGCACCAGAACTGCTTGGTTTGAGTGCGAACGGTCAGCCTACAGCCGAGCCGAGCATATCTTTAGCATGAGCCAAGTTGTGAAAACATCGCTGATTGAAGAGTATGGAATTCCTGAACATAAAGTCACAGTCGTCGGTTCGTCAGGCGATTTTCAAGTTCCTGATGTTCGAGAAAAAGCGATCGGAAGTCAGCAAATTCTCTTTAATGGATCAGATTTTGAGCGCAAGGGTGGAGATTTAGTCCTCGCTGCTTTTCGCCAGGTTAGGAAAGCTTTGCCAAACTCGAAGCTTGTTGTGATTGGTCGAAAACTATCAATTGAGGAACCCGGAGTTGAGAATCCAGGACAGATTGCCGATCGTGCAGAAATTCGTCGATTATTTCTGAACACAGATTTAGTCGTTGCTCCTGCCTACTGTGATCCCTTCCCAACTTTTTTGATGGAAGCCATGAACTATGGTATTCCCTGTGTTGTGTCCAATCGAGACGGAATGCCCGAAATTGTCGATCACGAAATCAATGGGATCGTGCTTCAGCATTTGACTTCTGAGCATTTAGCAAAGCATCTGATTGATCTGCTCACAAATCCTGCTGTGCTTTTCTCAATGTCTCAAGCAGCGCAGATGAAAGTTCGGACTCAGTTGAACTGGAATGCGATCGCGAAAACCATAGCGCAGACTCTAAAATCTGAGGCATATGATTATGTTTAACTTTGGCTTTGTCATAGAACACATGCTAGGGCATGTCACACACTATAAAAATCTAAAACACTGGGTTGCACAAGATAGCACTGTACGTCCGGTTTGGATGCCGATCGAGGCAGGAAAAAATGATCTGTGGGAACATCTTCCGATGATTCGTAACAACTGGTCGCTCCAGTCTAGTCTTCGTGCCCGTGATGCGATTCGAGCGGCTCAGCCTTTAGATGCCCTATTTTTGCATACTCAAACCGTATCTTTATTCGCATCTTCATTTGCACAGCAGATTCCAACCATTATTTCTACAGATGCTACACCGCTCAACTATGACACTGTTGCCGCAGGATATCAGCATAAAGTTGGGGGACATTCCTTACTAGAACGTCAGAAATTTTTGTGGAATCGCCATTCTTATCATGCTGCTACTGCTCTAATTACATTCTGTCACTGGGCAAAAGACTCTCTGATCAAAGATTATGATGTACCTGCTGAGAAAGTCACCGTGATCTCATCCGGGATCGATTTAGAACAATGGCATTTTCAGCGAAATCAAACGATCGATAGTCCTGTACGTTTGCTATTTGTAGGAGGAGATTTTACTCGTAAAGGAGGACATACGCTGATTGAAGCTTTTCGCAGTGGGCTGGAGGGTTGCACGCTGGATATTGTTACTCAAGATGCACAAGTTGCTGAGGATCTATCAGGCGTTGAGCGAGTCAAGGTCTATCAGAATTTGGGGGCGAATAGTTCAAAACTCAAGGAATTGTATGCTAAAGCAGATATGTTTGTCTTGCCGACTCAGGCTGACTGCTATCCCAATGTAATTATGGAAGCAATGGCGGCAGGCTTACCGATTGTTACCACTGATGTTGGCGCGATCGGTGAACAGGTAGAAAACGGAGTGAATGGACTGCTTGTGCCGATCTCAGATGTCAGTGCTTTGGTGACGGCACTTAAGGTTTTGATTGATGATCCATTGAAACGACGAGCGATGTCGATCACGAGTCGTCAGCTAGCAATAGAACGATTTGATGGTCGCCGCAACTATAACCAGATTTTAGCCTTGATGAAAAATTTAACTCAGGAGCATCAAGCTTCTAAACGGTTGTCTTCTCCAAAAAATCTCTTGGTGCGTTTCTAATTATGGTGGTCAATCATTTAGCAAGTTCTTCTGAAATCCAGGTTAAACATCGGGCTAGGGCGAAGCCCGATGTTGCAATTTTTTTGCGAGGGCTATATGGTGGCGGTGCTGAAAAAGCAATGCTAAATCTTGCTCGTGGATTTATCGATCGTGGATTACAAGTTGATCTCGTGCTTGCTAGAGCCGCGGGAGTGTATTTAGAACAAGTCCAGCCTGAGATTCGAGTTGTGGATCTCAAAGCAGAATGGATGCCATCAAGTTTGCCAAAACTCACTCGCTATCTCCAGCAGACTCATCCCACGACAATGCTTGCCGCTTTACATTACCCCTGTGAAATTGCTTTGTGGGCAAAACGTTTAGCAAGAGTTTCAACTCGCATCATTGTGTCCGAGCATAATCATCTTTCGCTTGAAGCACAGCGCATTCCTCAACGATCGGTGCAATTCACTCCGACTGCTGCGAGACTATTTTATCCTTGGGCAGATGGAATCGTTGCCGTTTCGCAAGGCGTTGCAGACGATCTCGCTAAGATTACTCGACTCAATCGCGATCGCATTCAAGTCGTTTACAATCCGATCGTGTTACCTGAATTGTTCACGCAAGCACAAGAACCTGTGACACATCCTTGGTTTAAGCCTGATCAACCTCCTGTCGTTCTAGCGGTAGGTCGGCTCTATCCACAAAAAGATTTTTCGACCTTGATTCATGCCTTTGCTCAAGTTCGACGGATTCGACCTGCTCGGCTTGTAATTCTGGGGGATGGTCCTGAACGAGAGCGTCTGACCACGTTAGTAGAAGAACTGGGATTAACCGAGGATGTCGCTTTACTGGGGTTTGTACAAAATCCCTATGCATATATGGCAAAAGCGGCTGTGTTTGTGCTGTCTTCTGCTTGGGAAGGGTTAGGCAATGTTTTAGTAGAAGCGTTAGCAGTTGGAACGCCTGTGGTTTCGACAAACTGCGAGAGTGGCCCGGCTGAGATTTTAGCGCAAGGAAAGTATGGTGTGCTGACTCCAGTGGGAGACGATTCTGCGATCGCATCAGCAATCATTCAGACCCTATCAAGCCCGGCTCGACAGGTTGATCCCCAATGGTTGAAGCAGTTCACATTAGAAACTTGTACGCAACAGTATTTAGACGTTTTGGGTATTTGTGATTATTCTTCACCCACAAAAACAGTATGAAATTCAATAGTACCTTGTATCAAACCACAGCACAGCTAGTCGGTCAGTTGCCAAAAGGTCGATCGAAGGCGTTAGGCGCTTTATTTTCGCTTTGGAATAGTCATCCGAGCTGGGATCCTTGGCTGCTCAAAGATGGAGATATCTATCGACTTTTTTACTTGTTAGGTTCGAGTAAATCAGGACCTTGGTGGCTAGAAGGCAAAATATGCGGTGCAATTTCAACGGACTTAGAACAATGGCAAGACTTGGGAACTGTGCTAGAAGTCAGCCCTGAGCATTCCTGGGAAGCTGGAAGAATGCTGGCGGGTTGCGCGCTCAAAGAAAATGGGATCTACTATCTCTTTTATTCAGCCGCCGGAGAGGGTGCTGAGATTATGAATGAAGGGATTGGGTTAGCAACTTCAAGGGATGGCATACACTGGCAACGTAGCCCTCGCGAATTGGTGAAACCCGATGCGAATCATCGTTGGTACGGACAGTATAAGCGAAGCCTAGGAGGTTTTGACTATGATCATTATCAGTGGCGCGACCCCTATGTGGTGAAAGATGAGCAGACCGGGCTTTACTATATGTTTATCTGTGCTTATCGCAAAGAAGGCGGGAAAGGTGCATATCGAGGATGTGTTGGCTTAGCTGTTGCCGATCGCATTGATGGATCGTATGAACTGCTGCCGCCTGCGGCAACTCCTACGATCGAAGGAACTCAAGAGTCTCCTTTTTATGAAATGGAGCGTCCGCAAGTCATTTATAGAAACGGTCAGTATCATCTGTTTTTCTCTTGCTGGACAACTTGGTTAAATCCTAAGTGGTTGGACACGGTCGATCGCGCACAAATTACTGATTCTTCGCTGTACTGGTATGTTGCTGATCAGATTACAGGACCTTATCGCCCTGTTAGCCAGACTCCAGTTGTGAGTGGAAGTTCTCGATCGGGAATTTATGGAACGAACTTTTTTTCGGCTCCAGATGCGCCGGATGAATTTATTGCTTATGGTTGGTACTGCAAACGCATGACACTAGCCATTTCCCCGTTTGTTCGGGTCATATGGAATCAAGATTCGATCCGCTTGTCGATCTAACCTTCTCCAGATATCTGCTCCCAACTCGTCAAATTTGCCTGATGGGGTTGTACTTCATGCAAGACAGCCCCTAACCACACGAAAAAGAACCAGAGATTAACTGCCATCCAACTGAGCGGAGTGGCATTACAAGAGATGTATAGTGCAATCAAACTAGCAAACGCCCATTTACAGCCAAAATGACCGTTTACTGCTGGCGTATAAGTTGCGAAAAGCGTCAGAATCATTGCAGCGATCAAAGCAATGAAGCCGAAAATTCCGTTTAGATAAAGCACAGCCGCATAAGTCGAGAAGGAGCCAAGACCAATATAGCTATCTTCATATAAATGCGCTCTCCCTCGAATGACTCCCCACCCGATCCAGGGCGATTCTTGCCACGCTTCGAGTGTTTTACGAACGACTAAAGCTCGTTCTTGCGAAGAGTTTGCGCGAGCTTGCGTAAATCCTTCCATTGGCTTACGGAAGAGTTCTTCGATCGTCAGTCCCCAAATACTAGACATCATTAGCGTCAGAGCCGTACTCCAGAGCGACAACTGGCGAAATAATCCATTTTCAAAGCAGGTTCCGATAAAAAGCGCGATCGGTAAACACAGCCATGCGCTCCGACTGGCGCTCACAATTAATGCTGCAACTGCACCGAGTAAGGCGACATAGCGAAGTCGGCGATCGCGTTCGCCTAAACAAATCAAAAAGCATAAAACAGCGCAGAGTCCCAGAATGGGAGGATCAGGCGTATACAGAACTGTTCTGGGTAATGGAATACCTAAAAAGCTTGAAAAATGAGCAAACATTACTCGCAAACTTCCTTTGTCGCCTGGCAGAATGCGTGCAAGTGGCGGCAGATAACCGTTCCCGCCAATTCTGAGGAACAGCATAGCAATTTGAATCGCGATCGCAACCAAATAGCCCGAAGACATCCAAGCGATCGCTCTAGTGACAACCTCAACGCGGACTTGGCTAAAAAATGGTAATGCTAGACAGGCAAAAATCAAAAAATAGCTTTTGAGAAAAGTGACAACGGCTGCTGCTGCCACTTGTAGGTTAAAGCCCATCTCGTTGATCCCCAAGGCTGCTGTCCAAAGCATCACGATCGACATCGCTAACCAAGACCAAACATACACTGGAAAAGGTCTTTGAATGAGTTGATCCCAGCTAAAGTGAATTGCGAATAAGGTTAAGACAACAGCAGGATAAAGGAGCGGCTGAATTCCCATTAACCACCACAGTGGAGTCAGGATAATTGTCCAATAGATGATGCGCTCTGAACGTGATAAAGCATAAATCTGATGTTGGAGTTTGAGGAGCATCTCTCTCTACTGCACGCAATTTCTGAGGTACGTTAGCTTTAAATTCACTCTCGGACATCAATCGATCGGTAGAGAGAACTGACAGGTAATGCTAATTTAGTTCTACCTATTTATGTATTTGCAATTGATCGAAGGTGAATAAAATGTAGCTTGAATTCCTCATACCCGCAGTTGTTTAGGAGCGGTCTGAATGAAAAAAATAGCGCTCATTGCTTCTAGACATTGGAAGGCTTTGCTTGGTCTGAATGCAGTTGTAATATTCGGGACTTTAGGAGCGATGTTGACCACTCCTAAAGTTTGGACTGCTCAGGCACAACTGATTCTGCCTTCCTCGAATGGAGGCAACCTTGATGCCAACTTGGGAACTTTAGGGTCTTACCGTAACAGTGATCCGAGCTTTTCACCTCAAGTTAATCCCCTGAAAATTCAAGAGGCAATTCTCACCAGTGATGCGATTCTTGAAAAGGCTTGGGCAGCTGATCCTGAGAGAGATGCAGCGAATAAACCTCGCAATTATGGACAATTCTTTGAAGTGACTTCGCTCGAACAAACGAGCGTCATGCTGCTCTCTGTCACAGGCTCAAGTCCCGATATCGCCAAGCAGCGCGCAGAAGCAATTCTCAATGCCTATCGGCAGCGTCTGAGCGAGCTTCGTCAGGCGAATAACAATACACGCGATGGTTTTAGCCAGAAACAGCTTGAACAAGCGCAACGCAGATTAACTGAAGCGCAGACTGCTCTAGCACAATTCAAACAATCGACAGGATTGGTAAATAACGAAGAACAAACGAAAGGGCTAGTTGGAACGATCAATACTTTAGAAGCGGCACAGGCCCAGGTTCAGGCGGAATCTCAAGCGGCTCGCGATCGCGCAAATACTCTCGCGACTCGATTAAATCTTTCGCCTACTGATGCAGTTCAAGCCTTAGGATTAGACCAAAACGAAGATTATAAAGAGCTTCGCAGTAAGCTCACTGAAGTTGAGTCTACGCTGGGCAAATTGCGATCGACATTCACAGATCGCAGCCCTCAAGTTCAAAGAGCGATCGTAGAGCGGGACACTTTGCGGAACCAGCTTCAGCAGTATGTTGGGCAAGCCGCAGGTCGAATTTCTGCCAATACAGATTTTACAACTGGGGCGGAAGGACGGAATACCCTAATTGAGCAATTAGTGTTAGCTGAAACGAATGCGAATGGACAACAACGACAAGCAGAACAACTCCAGCAACAAATTGATCAGCGGCAAAAAATCCTCAATCAATTGCCTGCAAATCAAGCAAAACTCAATGCTTTACAGCGACAGGCAGATGTTGCGGAAGGAGTTTATAAAGGGCTAGTTGCACAGACACAACAATCAAATATTGATGCTTTTAATGCGTATCCAAATATTCAGGAGTTAAACGCACCCTTCGTTGATGCTAAACCATCGAGTCCAAAGAAATCTCTGATGGCAATTAATGCGCTTCTTGCTTCTGTCATTGGGAGCATTGCACTAATATTGTTGCTCGAAGCTCGCAATCCATTGCTGACTCCCAAAGATTTGCAGGCTCTAAAATTTTCGCTTGTTGCTCGTATTCCCAAACTAAAGCGACTGGCAATAGAGCCGAATTCAAGCTTTGAAGGTGAGATCGAGTTTCAGCGAGTAGCGTCAGCGATTAGTCTTCAACCGCTGAAAGGGATACGACTGTTAATTGCAAGTGCGATAACGGGTGAGGGAAAAACGACAGTAGCACTGCAACTTGCTCATGCTTTAACCGAACTCGGATTTCGAGTGCTGCTGGTTGACGGAGATTTTCGTAAAGCTCAGTTAAGTCATCAACTTGGTTACTTGAGCGATCGCTCAGTTGGAGATCAAGTCATTTCGTTGCAACCTAATCTCGATTTTGTGCCAACGATGCCTCAGACTGGCAAGATTGTCGATTTAGTCAAACGGGGACGATTTGAACGTTACTTGGCAGTGGCGGAATCTCAGAAAGACTATGATTATGTATTAGTAGACAGCGCTCCAGTCAGCTCAACCAGTGAAACTGCACTAATGGCTGCGATCGTGCCTTATGTTCTTTTTGTCGTTCGCCCAGGAATTAGCGCTCGAAATGTTGTGAATAATAGTTTAGAGCAGTTAACGCAACACCATGCTAAACTGCTAGGCTTGGTGATCAATGGTGTCGAAGTTCAAGGTCATGCCTATTCGTATCACTCTAATCATGATGATCCTCGCCCATATCGATTATCAAATTGATTCTTTTCAGCAGTCTACTCAAAGCGTCAGTCTCATGAGCCAAAACCAGAACATCGCGACTGTCGATTGGAGTAAGAGCCAGGCAGCGAGTACGAATTTGGGTTATGGCTTAAATGCGTATCAAGGTTTTCGACCTGAGAGTTTTAGCACTTCGGCTTATCAAAGTAATATGTCTGTGATGAATCCGGGTTTGATTCGGTTTCATAATAGCAGCATGTTGCAAGACTCTAGCACACCGGATGGGCTGATCGATACGGCTCGTCGAGTTTGGGATGCGAAGAAAGTAAAAGCTGCTTTAGTGGCTTCATTTTCGTCTTTTAAGCGGGAACAACCGCAACGGATGATTAATATTCCGACTTGGCCAGATTGGATGGATGCGGATCGGGACGGATTTCTCGATCGCAATCAGTTTGATAACTATGCAAAGCTGTGCGCTGATTTGGTCAAAATTGTCAACCAAGATGCTCAATTGAAAGTGCAGTATTGGGAAGTGACGAATGAGAAGGATGATCACTACTTTACTCAGTTCTATACAGAGAGTGGCTGGGGTGGGTTGAAGGATGCAGCGAAGCCCGATCGCGTCAATGAACTGGTCACGATTTATAAAAAAACTGCGATCGCGATGAAACAAGCAGACCCGACAATTCAAGTGGGCGGGATCGGTCTAGCACGCCCCGATCTGCAACCGTTTTATGTTCCGTTCATCAAGGGAACTGCAAATCATCTTGATTTTTTTACTTATCACTTTTACGCAACGGGAAGTGCTTCTACCTCAGACCAAGATGTGTTTCAGACCACTCGCGCGATTGGCGACTACACTCGCACGATTGTACAAACGCTGCAAAATGCAAGCCCAAATCGCACGATTCCAGCCATGTTGGGTGAATATAACATTAGCTGGACATGGGAAACTCGCGATCCCCGCATGATCAATCATAAAGGGGTTGTGTTTGATGCGTTAACGATGGTCAGTGCCCTCTCAAATGGTGCGACTGCAACCTTAACTTGGAACGAGAAAGATGGCGTTTACGGAAAAATGGACGATAGCAGTCAGATGCGTCTGGGAGGCAAATTCTTACAATTGTTGAATCAATTCATGATTGGCGATCGCGTCTCGACAAAAACTGCTCCTGACAGCGCGATTACGACTTTTGCTGTGAATAATGCTGCTTTGGGATACAAGTCTTACTTGCTGATTAACTCCTCAAATGATTTGCAGCAAGTTCAACTCGATTTTGCCGGATGGCAGCCCACTCAATCGACGTTAGAGACATATACGATCTCGGCTTCAGGCTATCTCAACAAAACTGTTAACTGGTCGGAACTTAACAGTGGATTTGCGATGCCTGCTAGCTCTGTGATGTTATTCACATTTACAAAATAATGCGATCGCATTATTTTGAGTTGCTATTTTGATTTGCGCTTTGACTTTGGAGGCGTGCGATGTTCGCCAAAGTATTTCTCGCTGCGATAGCGTAGCCAGACTCTCAGAACTTGCGGAATTTTCTCTTTCTGCTCTTTCGTCAACGTGTTGTAAAGTGCCAAGGCACGTTCTCGCTCTCCTCGACAAGCAGCATTATTATGAGCATCCCAATAGCTACGAGCGACCCGAATTCGGCGACAGACTTCTTTGATCAATGCCTCGCCAGTTAAAGGCTCTTCTTGCTTTGCCATCTTTTTTGATCAGAATTTACTCTAATCATTCTAGTAGGAATGAAGTCGAATCCCCCCACTCCCCACTCCCCACCTATGCAATATTTACTTTAAACTGCCCAGGAGTATTAATCTTGATAATGCCTCCAAATGCACAGTTACAGATTGCCGTGTTCGGGAGAGCAGGGATTTTGCCGATTTTTACTTTAATCGCACTAGGTGACCAAGGGCTGACAATTGCAGGGATACAAGGCATGGGTGTCAGGACTCCAAAAGCAGCAGCAGTTGCAGCAGCCACGGCTGGATTTGCGATCGAACTACACATGGCAAACGGCAAAATATTCGCCATTGGAATATTATCGAAAATTGTTGCGGCGAGCATTCCATTCACGAGCACAGGAGCACCTTTGGGAATCACAATTAAAGTACTTGGCGCGGCTCCAAATGAACATTGTAAGGAAGCTCCCATACACACTTGTAATGGCATTCGCGATCGCTCTCTAATTCAGATTAATGACTGGGGCAGAAACCGTAACGGTTGCATCTCCTTTTACAGTTGTCGAGATACCTTTGACATTAACCATTCCAGTTGCCTGAACGGTAATACCAGCCGCCGCAATTTCAATTTTATTTCCTCCCATTTTAATGCTGATTCCTGAGTTAGAAATTTTGATTTCACTTCCCCCGACCTTGAGTGAAATGTTTTGCATTGCACTAATGTTTAAATCGCCAGTCGAACTCATCGTAATTTTTTTCGTTTGATCTTCAAATTTTAGAGAGTTCGAGCCAGGAGTTTTAATTTCAATCTGCTTGTTTTGCTCATCTAAACAAACTTCGTTCCCACTGTTTGTTTTCAGCGTGACTTGCTTATCTTTGTCATCGAAGTGTAAGAGATGTCCAGTACTGCTTTTGATTTGAACTCCCTTGTTACTACTTCCCTTGTCTTCTTCAACAAACTGTAATTCATGACCGACTCTTGTCTTAAAGGTTCTGAGTCGAACTTTTCCATCTGCAACTGAATCATCTACTGATGTCGGAGGAGCATCTGTCCCATTCCAAACTCCACCAATAACAAATGGACGGTGAATATCTCCATGCTCAAATCCGACTAGCACTTCATCATTGACTTCAGGTAAGCAATCGAAACCGCGATTTGTTCCGGCTCCAAGACTGATGACTCGCGCCCAGTTACTTTCATGTGCTTCTGTCAGAGTCGGAAACTTAACTCGAACTCGTCCCCATTTTTTTGGATCTTTATTGTTTGTCACCTTTGCGATCATCAATGTTTGTCCTGGCTGGAGTGGAGTCGTTGCACTGAGCATTGATAGTAAGTCATTGCCTCGCAATCCACGAACACTAAATTCTGTTTGATAGACTCGCTCTTGAAAGACATGGCGGGTTTCTGTAATGTAATAATCGCCGCTATATTTGCCCATGTCTGCTAGTTTGGCGACTCTTCCGGGTCGTATTGCAGGATTGCCTTCTGCTTTCGCATCTGCATGAACGAGTTCGCCTCCCAATTCATCGACGAGAGCTTGTGCGATTTTCTCTGCTTCGGCAGTCGAATTGACAGGTTGATCCACAACAATGAGTTTAGGTTGTGTGTTGAAACTGGTGCTTGCAGCATTGCGATCGCCTGCTGCAATCGAAGTTAATGCAGTGGGTGAGTTTTTTGTGGCGACGATCGCTTCTTTTCTCTGATAGTCCCAACCGCGCACTTCAACGGAGCTAACTTGGTCAGCGCTACTGACGCGAACTCGAAAACTGTTGAGATCTAAGAGCCATTTTAGAGTTAAAGTACTGTCTGACCTTGGTTTGCGACAGTTTAGTTTGCCATCTTGAACGTATAGCTCAAAGCCATTTCGTGCAGCCCGTTCTCGTAGAAACTGCATGTGAGTTTGATTTTCCTGAAACACATAATCATGAGCAATGGTAGTGCTATCGATTGTGCCGAGTGTCAGTCCTGCACTTTGAGCGACTCTGCTGATAATGTCGCTATCTGTCATATTTTGAAAGGATTGACTATGGCGACCGCGATGAAGTCGATGCGAAATATCATAGCCGCGAATGATGATCGGAGCTTGGGCATCGCTACTAAACTGAGTTTCGATCGCAGTAATTTCACCATCGATCACATATCCTTGCTCTGCTTGATGGTATTCCTGTGCTGCTGTGCTGCTTTCGACGAATCCGATTTTGATCGATTTCCCGATCGCGAATTTCGATTCGTGTTGCCACATTGCATCTTGTGATCGCCCTGGCTGACTTGTGTTTTTGATCGTCAGTGTGAACATACTAGGTAAGTGCAGACTTTCTTCGACTACGACCTGCACAATGTCATCTAGCAATGCAGCAGGCGCATCTTGACCATCGATCTTCAGCAAAACTTGAGAGACATATGGAACAGCAGGCATGGCTTTTCAGAGTGTAAGAAAAGATACTGATATATCTTACGCGCAGTTTTGATTATCGCGATCGTTGTTGGCGAGTATCTCTGGTTCGCTGAGATGAGGAGTTGGAGGCGGACATCCCAGGTGTTGTAGTTGTAGCGTCGATTTCTTCTAGCGTTAAATCGACGACAGCGCGAACAGGAGTGCCATCTGCGAGAAACATTGTCAGTTTATATCGGAGGCTTTTGACGAAGCAGCGGAGGTATTCTTGGCTACCCCAGGTAAATAGATAAATGGGTGGACGAGCTGCTGAGGGTAAAAAGGCGACGGCGGCTCTAAATTTAGAAATGTGAGCATCGACGACATTGGCTCCTGTTTCGTAGGTATCGAAGATGATGTTGCCGATCGACAAACTGTAAGGTTCAGGGTAGGCAAAGCTGATTTTAGGGATTCCAGTTCCGGTGCGTGCGCCTTCAGATGAGTTGAGTTGTAGCGATCGACTAAAATCGAGTTGTGTCGGATTGAACATGAATTCGATCGTTTCACCGCCATTCTGGGCAATCAGTTGAGCTTTAATTGGGGAGTTCAGGGACATAGTTTATTGACCGTGATTAGAGACGACTAGAGTAGTTGGAGCCACGCCGCTCCCGTTCGATTTCTAAACGTTGGCGCAGTAAGAGATAAACTTCTTGAGCGAGATAATCGAGATAATCAATTACTTCTGTTTCGCTTTCTGAGGTCGAGAGTTCGATGTAATCTGTCTCTTTCCTTTGGATCGTGGGTTGTGGTTGTGAGATTTCCGCAGTGCGTTGAATTCGAGGTAGGGAGCGCTCTATTGGTTTAGGCTTCTCAGCGATGCTTTGTACTAGATCGTCTAAACTTGACCAAGAGGAATCTATTGTTTGGCTTGATTTTGAGGTGTGCTGTGGGTAAGCATCCTGTTTGGGCTGAAGATCAGGGGTTGGATTAAGCGATCGCAAGACGGATAATTCTTGGAGAACTGTCGGAATCACGGGTAATGATGAGTTTAGCGATCGTGAGATGAGTTCGGGCTGAGTATTTTCAGAGGATGTAACTAGTTCTGAAGGAATTGTAGAGGCGGAAGAATGATTAGAGTGATTCTGAGCAGGTGTAATTGAATCTTCAGAGGAGCGAGCAGCTTTTCTCTGAATGGAGTTAGAGGGAGATTCGACGGAAGATTCTGGTGTTACGAGTTGTTGGAAGGGTTCAGAAATTTGCTGAAAGTCTTGTTGAGCTATTCCGCTAGAAGCTTTTTCAGAAGGATCTAGGTTTTGAGATGAATTAGAGAAAATTTCTGAGTTTGGAGAACGGTTGAGATCCGTGTGCTCAGACGATGAGACAGGAGAGATTTGTCGATCGCTCAAGTTTTCTGAAACCTGACCATCAAATTCAGACAGCAACATGTCTGAATTCATGGATCTTTGAATACTTGAAGAACTTTCTGAATGAGCAAGATGATTCGACTCACTAGCCTGACCATCAAATTCAGACATGTCGCTGTTTGAATTCATGGATCTTTGAATCCTTGAAAAATTTTCTGAATGAGCAAGATGATTCGATTCACTGCCCGGATTTCTAGAAGACTTAAGATTGATCTCGGAAGGCTCAGAAATTGGCTCTGCATTTGCAAGCTGTGGTGAATGAGTGGCTGAAGAAGCTAAATCGATCGAACCGTCTGAGTTTTGCTGAATGATAGTTTGAGAGCTTCCAGAATATGTTTGAGCAGCATCACTATCCGAATCTATAGATCTTTGAATCCTTGAAGAATTTTCTGAATGAGCAGGTTGATTTGACTCACTTCCTTGCTGAATAATAGTTTGAGAGCTTCCAGAATATGTTTGAGCAGCATCGCTATCCGAATCTATAGATCTTTGAATCCTTGAAGAACTTTCTGAATGAGCAGGTTGATTTGACTCAGTACCCAGATTGATAGAAGGTTCGAGCTTGCTTCCCGAAGAGCTAATTTCTGGCTCTGCATTTGCGAGCTGTGGCGAATGAGTGGCTGAAGAAGCTAAATCGATCGAACCGTCTGAGTTTTGCTGAATGACAGCTTGAGAGCTTCCAGAATATGTTTGAGCAGCATCGCTATCCGAATCTATAGATCTTTGAATACTTGAAGAATTTTCTGAACGAGCAGGTTGATTTGACTCAGTATCTAGACTGCTAGAAGATTCAAACTTGCGCCCAGAAGAACTAATTTCTGGCTCTAGATTTTCAAGTTGGGGTGAATGAGTGGCTGAAGGAGCTAAATCGATAGCACTATCTGAGTTTTGCTGAATGACAGTTTGAGAGCTTCCAGAATGTGTTTGAATAGACGGCGCTTTGCTACCGTTACTCTCTCTCTCTGGAAGAGAAGTTGGTGTGGACAGTGTGAAGTCTGTTGAAGCTGATTGAAGATTAGATTCTGGCTGACTGTTTGTCGCTGCATTAGACTTTGTTTGGTTCCTTCCAAATTCTACCTCGGTAGCGGTTGACTGTGAGAAATGAGACGATTCAAACATGCTCTCAGGTTTGCTTTTAGTCGCCGGATCTGAGGAGCTATCTAGCTTAGGTTGAATGGTTTTGCTAGTAGAGTGTGATGCATTGAGTTGATTGTCGATCGCTGAATTTGGAGAATTGACCACCTGAGAATCATGGTCTACTCTTGAAATCGTTTGCCGCGCAATTGTCGGTTTAGAAGATGGTTGAAGTAGATTAGAAGATGCTTCGTTCGATGTTGTACTGTTAATCAGGTTCTCGGGTTCAGATGTGATCTCAGAATCAAATGAGCGAGAAATAGATTCTGAATTTTCGATTTCTGAGGAACGAGCAGTGAGCGAAATGGAATCATACTGTTGAGACTCTTGCTCTGACTGGACGTTTTGAGCCGAATCTAGCTGTCGTTGAATCTTAGGGAATTCAGACGGCGATCGAGAAATTGAAGTTTCTTGAGAAGTTTCTTGATTTTGAGAAAATTCAGAACGCAACTGGGCATTGACACTGTGAGAACCAGATCCAATCTCTGGTGTACTCTGTCTTTGAATGTTGAGTGATTCAGATGGCGCTTGTGTGTTAAAAGGAATTTCAATGTGGTGAGAGGGCTGTTGTTGAGATCCTGAGCTATTGATATCAGCCTCATTAGAAGGATTCTGAAAATTGTGTCCTAGCTGCGAGTTTTCTAATGGTTCAGTCTGTCTCTGAATGGCAGATGGTTCAGAAAGCGATTTTAGTTCTATTGTTGATTGAGAATTATCTGTTGAGTCAAGTCTCTGCTGGAGAGAATTTCCGATAAAATCTGCTTCTGCTGTCGATTGAGAATTTGAGGTGTTAGAAGGGCTGTGACTAACGTTAGGTTGATCGGATTCTTCGCTGCGTTGTATGTTGCTTGTATCTCCTAAATTCTCGACTCTAGAGGGCTTTGTCTCTTGAAACTCCTCAGGGATAGGGGGCAGTTCAGAGCCAGTCTGCTTGCGTTGAGCGATTAGATCATTGGTAGATTGCTGAGATATTGGCTCTGATGCAGGCAAGGATGGTTGAGAAATGAAAGTGTTTTGACCTTGATCGAATTCTGAGCGCGATCGAGAATCTGAACTATCTGGGCGAAGCTCATGTTCAATCGACTGTGAATCTTCCGAATTAATTGCTCTCTGAAGCGTTGAAGATTCAGAAGAGAATTGTGGGGCGTTAATCGATCTTTCACTTGGATTTTGAGATAAGCTGCTGTGAAAATTAGGTTCTATAGTCTCCGGTAAGCTAGCTTGTCTCTGAATAGTGGGTATGTCGGGAGATAATTGTGGAGAGTGAGCAACTGCGTCATGATTAGCTGGCGATCGCGAATCTGAACTACCAGGATGAATCTCGTCATTCATCGGCTGAGCGTTTAAATTGTCTGATGAATCAGCTTGTCTTTGAATGATGGGAGATTGAGAAGACAAATTTTCAGATTCCTTGCTCAGAGTAGGCTCTGAAGTACTAGCATCAAACTCGCTAGTCGTGGGCTGATTGTTGTGCTCTGATTGTGCGATGTTTGACGGATCAGCCTGTCTTTGAATTGCGAGTATTTCAGTGGAGGGCTGTAGAGAGTATTCTGCTTCGTTTTGAATCGGCTTCGACGGAGCAGACTTGCTATCAGAGCGCATCGATTGAGAAGAACTTAAATCTTCTAGATGTTCAGGCTGTCTTTGAATGCCTGAGGATGATTGAGCTTGAATGTTTTGATTGTCATCTTTAGGAGCCAGCGGCTCATCAATGTGAGGTTTGCGAGCAATAGATTGAACATTGGATGCTAACTCGGATATTTGAACCGATTTCGTCTGATTTTGGATTGTTTCTAGTTCAGAAGATGAATATTGAGCCTGAAGAGGTTCATTACCTTGGTCAAATTGCGATCGCAGATCAAAGGACTCAGTGCGAAGAACGCTCGCGGCTGGCTGAGACGCTTGTGGGGGTTGAAAATTGGCTGACAGATCAGTTTGTCTTTGAATTGAGGATGCTTCAGAAGATGCTTGAATCTCAGCTTCTTCAGTGAATGAGAACTCGGAGTTTTTCAAGAATTCTGAATTCTGCGAATTTTCATATTGAATTCCAGCAACTTGTCTCTGAATTTCTGAATCATCAGCGCTTATCTGTTGGATATTCAGATTGTTCTCACCACGATCCAGTTTCGTTGAGTCTAAACTCTCGGAAAGATGGGTATCATGTGTGAGTTGAGTAGGCTGTTCTGATAGCGAACGCTGTACAGTTGTTTGATCAGTAAATTGGGCGAACTGTTGATGATTATCGGTTAATCGCAGCGGCTCAGCCGTAACTCCCGGCTCTGGAATGCTAGTTGCTGGGGAATCGGACAGATGATTGCTAGAATCTAGCTGCTTCTGAATAAGACTAGGTTCCTGAGATTGCGATGCTGATTCAATATTTGGCTCCTGAGATTGTGATGCTGATTCAATTGGATTAACAATACTCTCATTGCCTTGAATTTTGCTATTTGAGGAATCGGACAGATGATTGCTAGAATCTAGTTGTTTCTGAACAAAATTAAAGTCTTGAGGCTGAGATGCTGATTCAATTGCTTGAGTAATCCTCTCATCGATCTGAGAATTGCTCTGAATCGTGTTGTTTGGGGCACCGGACAAGTGATCACTAGAATCTAGCTGTTTCTGAATAAGACTAGGTTCTTGAGATTGCGATGCTGATTCGATTGGTTGAGTAATCCTCTCATTGCTTTGAATTGTGTTGTTTGGGGCACCGGACAGGTGATCACTAGAATCTAGCTGTTTCTGAATAAGACTAGGTTCTTGAGATTGCGATGCTGATTCAATTGACTGAGTAATCCTCTCATCGATCTGAGGAGTGCTTTGAATCGTGCTATTTGAGGAATTGGATAGATAATCACTAGAATCTAGCTGTTTCTGAATAAGATTGAAGCCTTGATGCTGAGGTGTTGAGTCATTTGAGCGTGAAGAACTATCATTGAACGGTCTATTGTTCTGAAATTTGCTGTCTAGAGGACTAGAGGTACGATCGCTAACTTCTGCTTTTCTTTGAATAAAATTAGCTTCTTGAGATTCTGGCATCTCACCTGCTTGTACAGAGGTTGCATCTAGCTGCGTATTGCCTTGAACTGCGCTACTTGAGAAGTTAGATTCGGGAGCACCAAACTCCGCTGCATTCTGAGATAGTGATGTTAGCTCACTATATTTTGCAGCACTGGCATCTATTTCTGTGCTTCTTTGAATTGTATTATTCAGAGAATCAGATTCATGACGGCTAGCTTCTGCTGTTCTCTGAATAAAATTAGCTTCTTGAGGTTTTGGTGTCTCGTTTGCTTGTACAGGGGTTGTATCGGGCTGCGTATTGCCTTGAGTCGCGCTACTTGAGAAGCCAGACTCGGGAGCACCAAACTCCGCTGAATTCTGAGATAGTATTGCTGAATCATTAAATGAATCATTTAATTGTGTCGTCTCTTTGCCTATATCCGTACTTCTCTGAATTGTACTGCTTGAAGAATCAGATCTACGATCGCCAAACTCCGCTGCGTTCTGAGATAGTGATGTTAGCTCACTAAATTTTGCAGCACTTGCGTCTATTTCTGCATTTTTTTGAATTGTATTATTCAGAGAATCAGATTCATGACGGCTAACTTCTACTTTCCTTTGAATAAAGCTAGCTTCTTGAGATTCCGGTGTCTCGTTTGCTTGTACAGGGGGTGTATCTAGCTGCGTATTGTCCTGAGTCGCGCTACTTGAGAAGCCAGACTCGGAAGCACCAAATTCCGCTGCATTCTGAGATCGTGATGTTAGCTCGCTAAATTTTGTGGCGCTTGAATCATTTTTTGTAACATTTACGTCTATCTCTGCACTTCTTTGAATCTTACGACCTAGGGAATCAGATTCATGACGACTAGCTTCTGACTTCCTCTGAACAAAACTAGCTTCTTGAGATTCTGGCATCTCGTTTGCTTGTACAGTAGTTGTCTCTAGCTGTGGATTGTTTTGAGTTGTGCTGGTTGAGGAATCCGATCCCCGATCGCTGAAATCGACTACATTCTGAGGTGGAATTGCTGGCTCACCCAAATTTGTAGTCCCTGCGTCTATCTCCACACTTCTTTGGATTGTGCTACTTGGAGAATCAGATCCATGTTTTCCAAACCCTACTACATTCTGAGATGGTATGGCTGGCTCACTTAATCCCGCAAGATTCTCATCTTGCTTCATATCTCTTTGAAGTGTACTTTCTGAAGAATTAGGCGGGCGATTGTCAACATCTAAGTTTCTTTGGAGAATAGATTCACCCTGAATAGATGTTGGAAAAGAATTCAAATCTTCCTCGCCCTTACTGCTCTCTCCTGTCGGAAAATTTGACTCCTCAAACTCCATTCTGGGAGCAGTCGAATGTGATGAACCATACGTTTTAGGTTGCAGTACTTCGCTCGGCTGCCTAGTACTCTTCTGTGTAGATGACTGTGCAAAAAAAGGAGACTTCTGAACCCACGGATCTGAGAAAGGTTCTTCCTCTTCAGGCGTTGACTTAGGCGAAAAAATGCCAGGATCGAGAATATTCAGTCGTCGCGTTCCCAATGGCACAATAAACTGTTGCCCTAACGGAGCAGTCAGATGCGGTGGATGACGCACCTCAGAAGAACTCGATGAATCGTTAGGCAAGTCAGTCATAATTTAGTTACTTGCAAAATATCCAGATTGATCGCGAGAATTCAGAATCGTTGCTCCACCGCCACCCTGATTTGCAACAATCTTCAAACCTTCATAGACGAGCGTCAACTCTTCGATCGCAACACTATTTGCATCCGCACTCAAAGCAGGTGCCTTCCATCCCGTCGGTACAGCCCCAATCAGTGTCCAACACTGCATCGTCTCACCCGCTTGATTAAACACCAAAATATTGATATTCCGCCGATGCTGCTGGATCGCCGTTCCTTGATTGCGTTGCTCTAGTACCGCATTGATCCAATTCCAAAACACCAGATCATTGGTAATCCCGCGTTTTAGAGTCACTTCACTAAATTTCGGTTGACCCAGTAGAATTCTCTGCTGATCATTCACTCCGCCCTCAGAGATCGATTCATGTTGAATTTGGACACCTAACCCCTGACATTCGGTAAATGCCGCAGTTAAACTACTTTCAATCTCCACATAGAAGCGATTCGCTGTAACAAAATCTAGCCCAAACTCAGTCGTCCCATTTCTACTCATCTGTTGTACCTTCCATCTCGAATCGCTTGCAATTTGAGATCAGCTTGAAGCTTTTCGTAGACACGATCGCTAAATTCTTTCATCGCGAGCGGATCACGCAACAGCTTTTTCGCAACCTGAGATAAGATGACTGGATCAATAGATTGAGAATTCATCGTGTGTCGAATGTTGTTTAAGCTTACCAATCTCAAACACCCAGCGGCGGCGCTCTGAGTGATCTAAATTGAGAATATCTTCTAAAGACCAATGAAAAGCGGATGCAACACAAGCTACCTCTTCATAGAGCGCACCTGAAGGGTAGCTTACGGCTCCCCCGCAAGTTCTAGCTCCACTTGAAAAGCAGTGCTACAAGTGGGGCATTGTGCAGGAATATGAGCATTGCCCTGTTGATTAATTCGATTAAAAAATTCTCGTAAATAAGCTAAATCGCGAGAAAACAAGTTCTCTAAATTCTCTGGAGTCAGTGTAGATAAGCTTCCCAACTGCTTGATTACTCGCGATAGCATAATCAGTAATCCATAAGCAGTACTCTCTTGAGTGCGTCGATCGCGCTGTACTGCAATCTCATCTTTTGCCGTCGCCAAACGCATGATGCCCTGACGATGCACAGCACCATCAGTCCCGACCAAGCCACGCGGCAAAGTAAACTCAAACTCGATCGCATCCATAGACTATGCAGAAATCGGAATAGACTCATCCATAGTAGATTCAAGTTCATTAATTGAACGATAAAATTTCTGCAAATAGTCCAGATCGCAAGCAAACAATCCTTCAATCACCGCGGGCGTTACCTCATCTAAGGCACCGAGCTTGATCATCACGCGCGATAGAATAATCACGCTTGCATAAGCTGGATTAGCGCGCACTCGTGGATCTCTTAACGGGACAATTTCATCGATCGCTCTTGATAACCGCATGATTCCTTTGCGATGCACATTGCCATCTGCATCCAAAAAACCCTTCGGTAACTCAAACTCAAATTCAACTTGCATCACCATTTGCCACCTTGACTCGTTTCAATTCTTCAACTGCGACTTCAATTTCTTCGACTTCCATTTCATCGCCCCGCGCATTCACATCTAAGATGCGATAGCCCATAGGAAAAGCTCCCTGAAATTCCAATCGAAACTGCTCCTCAGCCGCTTGATTGAAAATAATCAGAGAGCCATTCCGTCGTTGGGTTGCCCAATTTCCATCTTGAACTGCTGCAATCCAGTTCCAAAACGTCATAGAGCAGGTTAGCCCGCGACGAAGTACCAAATTCGAGTAACTGACATTTCCCGGTATCTTTGTTCCGACAATTCGCCCAACTGCTTTCCCTTGTGCGCCCCATTTTTGAGGCGTAACATGGTTTGTCTCAATCACCTGCTGCGAAGATTTAAAGCCGCTACATTCCAAGAAGTACCCATCTACAGAATCTTTGCTGCCATCCAAACGCAACTCTAGATAAAACCTGCAAGTTGTTAAAATCTCAGGAAAACCAGCCATAGTTAGGGATCTTTAATGGAGAACTTTAGGCGCTCGTATTGTAGTTCAAGTGTCCAAGTTTCAAGCTCGCTGCTGCCTGCATCACGAGCCGGAACATCAAAACTACTGGGTAATACGCCTTGGAATTCATACAGGATGCCAACTTTTGCTTCTGTCCCAGAGTAGTAGACATTCACGGACATATCTTTACGCTGATCCCGTGCTTTGGAAGATTCCCCCAAGTTCGACTTCGAGGCGCAATCACTGTACCATTTCCAAAGCTTTTCGTCGTCACCTTGCTGATGTTTGCCAGGAACGAGAATGAGCTTTACAGATCCATATTTCGGTTGGCTCGGCGTACTCAAAACGAGTGCTTTACCTTTAGGTCCAGACCCGATCGAGTTGTCTGCACCAGATGGAGAAATATCCACCTGCATTCCGCTGACTTCTTTGACAATCAAGTTTTTGATGTCTGTAAGTTCGACAGAAAAACTGTCACTAGAGAGGAGTTCAATTGTATCTGCCATAAATGATTATCCAAATCAACTCAAGGAACACTTGCTTTCATAACTTAAGCCGGATCAAACTGGTCAACTTGCAGCGTGTAGGTTTCTTCGAGCAATCCACCCCCGATCGACAATTGCCCGATCGTATATTTACAAACCCAGACTCCGCTAAGTTTCCAAGAATCGATCACTTCACCCGCAGCATTAAAGGTTTTGATCGTTCCCGTGGTTCTTGCTGCGTCCGGAAACCCATCGCCATTCTCTGACTTGGGCATACATTCTTTCAGCCATTTCCGCATCAGCGAGCTAGTACTTTTTGCGTTTCCACTTGCAATGGTTTTCACCGTAATTTGTACGGCAGCTTCCCGCTTTTTCGTAAACGTCTGCCGAACTGCCCCTTTATCTCCAGACATCAAAGCGTCCCCGCCTTGAATATCTGTTTTGTAAGCCGGAACATCAACGCTCTTGAACTTGAGCGCATCAAATTTATCCAGCTTGAGTTCAAAATTCTCAACGGTCACGATCGCCATTTTGTATCACCTCTACAACTTCGACCAAATTAATCTCTCTGGGTTACTTATGCTTGAGGTGATCTCCCCTACCTCTCTGTAGTTTAGGAGAATCAGGGGGATCAACCTTTACGCAATGCGCTACAAATTTGGCATTACTGACCCGGTGCCCACTGGCTGATGCGGAAGATGACAAACTCAGCCGGACGAACAGGACACACGCCCACTTCAACATACAAACGACCGAGCATCATGGTTTCATGAGTGTTCAATTCACCATCGCACTTGACGTAGAATGCTTCGCTAGGCGATCCACCGACCAAAGCTCCTTCGCGCCACAGACGCTCAAGGAAGTTACTCACGGTGCGGTTCACACGTGCCCAAAGATCAGAATCATTCGGCTCAAACACAACCCATTGAGTCCCAATCTCGATCGACTTTTCGATATAGCTCAGTAAACGGCGAACACTGATATAACGCCATTGCACATTATCCGGTTCAACCAAAGTCCGAGCGCCCCAAATCTTAAAGCCGCGATTGTAGTTGGCAAAGTTGCGAATACAGTTAATCCCTACCGGGTTTAGCATTTCTTGCTCGCGCATGTTCGTTTCGTAAGCCAAGCCCAGCACACCGCGCGGAGTGTCATTTGCCGGAGCCTTGAAGATGCCGCGAGATTCGTCTGTACGACACCAGACACCCATCATATGACCTGAAGGGGGAATCAAGATCGGACGACCGCCATTCCGAGGATTCGCAACTTTGATCCAGGGATAGTACAAGGCACCAAACATCGATCGACGATTGAACTCTTTGAGCCAGTTGAATACATCTTGAGGCTTCTGCTGTTCTGGTGCAACGGCTTTGTTGTCATTTTTTCCAGGCTTAACCGGAGGTGCATCGAGCACTGCCATCCGATAGGCTGGTCCTGGGAAAGAATTTTCACACAAGCTCAGCATCATTTCCATCACGCCATGCACTTGATCGATGTCCATGATGCCTTCTTGATACACACGCATCAAGTCAGGGCAGGCAATCATTGCGACTTCATCGACTTCAAAAATGCCTTGCATTCCGGTTTTGTCGCTGCGCTCACCTTGCAAGTCGCGTGCTAAATGTTCAAGTTTTGCGACATAGGGAGGGGGTGCAACTTCGTAAGAGCCATTTGCAGGACGGCGAGATAAAGGCTGTCCACTTTGAGCAATATCTGCGATCGCGACATATTGCGAATCTGCAAGTGCAGTCACAACATAGTCTGCAACTGCTGTTTCTGCTTTAGAGTTCATCGTCAGGTGATCATATTCTTCAAGAATTTGATCGCCATTGCGCACAATGAGCTTAAAGTATTCGCCTGTGTTTAAAGGAGGATCTACATTAGCAGGAGCGTTACTCGGTAGCGGTTTGGGTGCACTTTCTAAAATTGTGACAGCTAAACGACCTTCACTAGAAGGCAGGGCAGGTGCAGTGCTAGCGCTCGCTGCTTTGAGATTAAAACGAAGTGTGGGTTTGCCGCTCGAAGTCAGCAATTTACATCCTGTTTCTTCAGCCGAGGGTGCAGCCGAACCCGGAAGTTTTGTTCCAATACTGACGACCCAGCAGCGACCTCCTCCATTCAAGAACCAACCTTGAACTGCAAAAGGCAGATAAGCATCAAAATCTGTGAATCCGTCTGAACCTGGTTTGCCGAAGCATTCTAAATACTGTGCCCAATTGGTAATGAGCATCGGCTTGAAAAGTTCTGCATCACCTCGAACATCTTCAGTGAAGCCAACAAAGCCTGCTACACTCAAGCTCACGCCATCAATGGGACGACTGCCACGATCGACTTCCTCGACGTAGACCCCAGGAGCAAAATAATCTAATGGCACAGGGAATCCTCCACAAACGATTTTTGAAAAGTTAAATCCGTCTTCGATCGACTTCTCAAAGTTGGAATCAAAGTTGAGAAAGCCAGTGTCATTACTGAGCTAAATCTGATGGCGTGAACTAGAAATTTAGCTAATTCCCAATTGTGCTGTTCTAATTCGCAACTAATTCTACTCTGCTCACCAGATACTAGAGAGTAAATCCACGAATCATATTCACTCAAGTTTCATAATTGATACATCGCAGAATTACGGATCTCTTTACTTAATCCTCATTTTCTAGGTTCGGAAAACCCTATCTGTCTTAGATCCAGTAATTTCACAGAGGCTCACTCTTTTAGAATTGCGTGTACCTTGTTGGGCAGAGGATGAATGTATGAGTAATTATTTAGCGATCGCAACTGTTACTGCCATTCTGCAACGGATTCTTCAGTCTGCGGTGCAACTAGATGTCAGTGGTGCGCGAGTGACAACGTTACAGCCTAGTAGTTTAGGAGGGGGACTCACTCAAACTGGGGTGAACTTGTATCTTTATCAAGTCAGTCGTAATCCAGCTTTAAATAATTCTGAAGGCTCGCTCATGCGAAAAGGAACGGTTTCAAAGCGACAAACTGCTTTGGATCTGAACTATTTAATTAGCGTTTATGGCAATGAAGCAGAGCTAGAGCCACAGCGATTACTTGGAAGTGTGATTCGTGTCTTTAGCGATCGTCCAAATGTCATTCCAGAAATGATTCAGGAGACTCTAGCAGATTCTTCGTTTGCATTTTTAGCTCAGTCGAACTTAGCTGATCAGTTCATGCAACTGCGGATTATGCCCAATGATCTCAGTTTGGATGATCTATCAAAAGTTTGGACAACGTTTTTTCAAACACCCTATGCTCTATCAATGAGCTATCGAGTGACGACGGTCATGATTGATGGCGAGGAAACGAATCAACAGGCGTTACCGATCCGCGATCGCAGTTTTGGCGGGATTGTTCCTTTTCCCAGTCAGCCTGTGATTAATCAGGCTGTTTCGGAGACAGGATGGTTTGATCCACTTGTTGCGGAAAGTACTTTAGTGGTGAGAGGTAAACATCTTCAGAGCCAATCGGTTGCGATCCGAATTGGAGATGCAGAGGCTGCTCCGATAGACATGAATGAAACTCAAATTAAATTGCCGCTGCTCAATTTAATTCACGACTTAAGACCTGGAGTCCAGCATTTACAGGTTCTGCACCGCATTGCTTCTGGTACTGGAACGACTAGCACGGTTGGATCGAATACGGTTCCGATCGTGATTCGTCCCGTGATTAAAAGCTGTCGTTGGATCAGTTCTAATCAGTGGGATGACTTAAAATCGGGTGAGATTGAGGTTGAATCTAATTTAGCAATCGCGCCTCGTCAAAGAGTTGTCCTTGTTCTCAACGAATGGACAGTCGAAAATCCTGCGGCTTATCTATTTGAAGCGACTTCACGAACTGAAACAACCCCATTACTCCGAATTCCCATTCGTTCTGTCAAACCCGGTACTTATCTAGTTCGATTACAGGTAGATGGGGCAGAAAGTCCCTTATCGATCGAAACTGACTCGCAGAGTCCAACTACAAATTGGTACAACAGTCCTAAAATCACAATTGGGTAAAAACGATGGATGAAGAAATGATGCAGCGTGAAGTTGAAGCAATGAGTATCAATCGCCTCAATGAGTTAGGCAATCGCGCGATTCAAGCAGGTCTAATTGCTGGGCACGGCTATTATCAGGGGCAGTACGAACTCTTGCATCAGGGTAATTCCGTTCTTTTATCGCCTGAAGAAGCAGAAAACTATCTGGAAAACCTCCTACACAAGGCAGCTTAAAATTAGTAATCGAGAGATGATTATGGAGAAGCAAAGTGCTCGACACCTCGGCAAATCGGCTCATCAAGTGAATTCCCGTCTGCAACCGAGAGCTTTTGCTCCACAGTCTACCTCGGTGAGCCAACCTGCTCCAAATTTACGATCGCATTCCTTAGCTTCGCTATCCATTCAGCCCAAATTAACGATCGGTGAATCAGATGACAAGTACGAGCGAGAAGCCGATCGCGTTGCTACTCAGGTTGTAGACCAGATCAATACTCCAGTCGTACAACCTCAGCTACCTGGACAGCGCCGAGAAGAAGAAGAGGAACTCCAGGCAAAACTTGAGATTACAGCAATTCAGCGTCAGGAAGAAGAAGAACTTCAGACATCGCGTGAAACAGGAGAGCCACAAGAAGCATCGGCAGCATTCGCATCTGCGATTGACAGTGCCAGAGGCAGTGGACAATCTCTCGATGCAGGACTGCAACAATCGATGGGTCAGGCAATGGGTGCAGATTTCAGTCGAGTGAGAATTCACGCCGATGCACAAGCCGATCAGATGAATCGATCAATTCAAGCAAAAGCCTTCACGACGGGGCAAGACGTTTTTTTTAGACAGGGAATGTACGAACCTGGAACTCGAAGTGGGCAAGAGTTGATTGCACATGAACTCACCCATGTGGTTCAGCAGAATAGTGGAACGAGGTCGAACATTCAAACCTTTAGAGAAAAGAATAGCTCAGACCAGGCAAATCAAGCCTTTGATCCACCAATTAAACAGATGAGCTTGGAGAACATCGAAAATGTCATCACAAGAATCGAGCATGAAGAGATAGAAATTGATGAAGAAGAAATAGATGCGTTTCTAGAGCGATTGGATGAATTAGAAGCGACGTACCTTGTGGAGTCAATGGCAGAAGTATTACCAAACTTGAAATGGGGACAAAGCACAATCACTAGCCTGCCATCAACTGAGCAGAATGCCAAGCAATATAACAAAAACATGGAGGACGCATTAAAGAAAACAGGTGTATTAAAAGATAGGGCAGTAGCGCGGGTGGAAAAGTCGAGTACTCCTCTAGCAAGATGGCTCTATACTGGCGGACCAGAGCCATCTGTTGTTAACTGCTGGGAATCAGTACTACTAGCAGCATTTCGGATCGGAATGATTGATAAGGAGTATATTAAATCAGCGCTCGTTCATAAAGGAGGTAGACCTCGATACGTAGATGTGATGATGAAAAACAAGACAAAGGCAGTGGCTCGCCCAGCTAACAAACAGTCGCGTGAACTCTATGCAGTCTTGGATGCAATTCCAGCGGGGATGGTAGTCGCATTTGGCGAGGTTCCTGGACATGTCGCACTATCTACAGGTAAAAGAGTACCGATTCAGAGTGAAGCAGTCAGAACAGAAATCGGAGCAGCAGAAGGGAACGAAATTCTAGAGTTAGATGGTGGCGCTGCGGGATTAGGTACGGTGGAGGAAGCGATGGCACGCAATCGGTCTGAGTATTCGGCGGTTGTTACGTGGGGTGCGCTCCCCCGAAATCTCTCCTGAATCTATGCTTCTATTTAATTGAAGCTGATCCCTGGGTATTCTAAATCCATGTTCAAGAGTTGGGATTGATCATGGACAAGCAATTTGCACGTAAGATTAGCAGTCAGACCGCTCCGATCAATTCTCAACTGAGAACTAAGCCCTTTGTTCAGCCCAAATTAACGATCGGCGAACCAAATGACAAGTACGAGCAAGAAGCCGATCGCGTTGCTGCTCAGGTTGTAGATCAGATCAATACTCCAGTCGTACAACCTCAACCGCTTGGACAACCTCAACCGTCTGCACAACCCCAAGAAGCAGAAGAAGAGGAACTCCAGACAAAACTTGAGATTACAGCAATTCAGCGTCAGGAAGAAGAAGAACTTCAGACATCGCGTGAAACAGGGGAGCCACAAGAAGCGTCGCAAGCATTAGTATCTGCGATTGACAGTGCTAGGGGCAGGGGACAATCTCTCGATGCAGGACTGCAACGATCGATGGGTCAAGCGATGGGTGCAGATTTCAGTCGAGTGAAAATTCACACCGATGCACAAGCCGATCAGATGAATCGCTCAATTCAGGCAAAAGCCTTTACGACGGGGCAGGACGTGTTTTTTCGGCAGGGAATGTATGAACCTGGGACTCGAAGTGGGCAAGAGTTGATTGCCCATGAACTCACCCATGTGGTGCAGCAGAATGCCTCTTCGATTCATCGTTCTGTGATTCAAAGAAAAGTGGGCTTTGAATTTGAGACATCATGGCGCGTTCGCGATATCAGCGAGGTGAATAACGAAGAAGGTCTGGAACAACATCAAGAAGAAAAAGATGCCTGGATCGCAAAAATCGATAAAATCTTGCTGACTCAGATGTTACCGAACCCAGTTCACGTCTTAAAAGTAGAGGGAGAGAAGAATAAGCCTCAAGAGGAACTTAAAGAATTATGGTTTAGCAAATATAATTTCCCAGAAAATCCGAATGACCCGAATGTGCTAAAAGAAGAGGGACTGAACAGAATTGCAAGGCTTCATGACCATCCTCAGTACCCGACATTCTTTAATGAACTTGTCCAGACTCTCAGAACGGGTAACAAAATCGCAGCTAAACCGCTGCTGGGCAAGAATATCGCCAAGGCGGCAAAGATAGTGACAGCTGCAAAATACGATCTAACAGCAGATAGTAGCCCTGCTGGAGGTTCTAACCTAGAATGGGTCACGGCTCCCCTGACGAGCGCGGCTGAAGTCAATGCAGTGATGACGAATCTGACTGCGATGGTTCATCAATTCAATGGACTCAAAAATCAAGAAGAAATCAAGCTGGACGAGCTTGGAGGAATACAAGGGGGAGGTGTAAAAGCAAAAGAAGGCTTAGTCATCTATCCTGAAGTGGGTAAGGAGATGATTTTTGAACCTCAGACAACCACAGGCATCAAGATCGACCAGCTTCCTAAATTACTTGAATATTTGAACGACCAAACCGAACATTGGTATGAATGGGAATCAACCTTCTTAAAAAGGAAGCAGGCTAAAAGTGATTTATTTGGGCAAGGCGGACTAGATAAGCTTGTTGCAGCTGATGCTAGTGCTAAAGTAGCGATCGCTCAATTTAAGCAGACGGTACTGCCACAGCATGCGCCGCAACTTGTTCGCACCAGTACTAAAGAGTTAGAAGGACTAGCGATCTTGCTAGCGAGTTATCTCAAAACAGCCGATACTCTACCCGCCAAATCCAATGCAAAATCGATTGCCGAGGGGTTAATGTCTCGTACGGACTTTGCCCACAACTTCAAATTACTACCCCCTGCTTATCAGCAATTCTTCAGTGAGAATCCTCAGCAATTTGTTAATCTCATGTTGGATGCTGCAGAGATGAAAGGGACGGGAGCCAATAAAGTATATACCAACACGGTTGAGCGCGGTGGCGTAGACAATCGCGTTGAGAAAGTTATTCCTTTGACACGCCAGCAGTGGCTAGAAAATATTCCGTCTGGTGTTGATTTGCTCAAGCACTACTCGAATCTATCAAATGAGGCAAAAGAGATTGAGGGAGTTAGCGAAGACGATTGGAATCCCATTCATAAGTCGCTAGGCGCATTAGGCAGCGTCGATGATCAAGTTGGAGCACCTGGCAAGCAAACGGATGCTCTGGTTGTTGAATTTCGTCGTATGTTTGGGGGAAATATGACCGAAGCCGACCTGCTTCCGACTGCAAAAGCAATCTATGCATTAGTTGATCAACTCAACAAGAACGAAAATCTAAAGTATGAAAAACAAGCACCAAATTAATGGCAACCTCTCTATCTCCTGAAAAAGATCTCGGACAATTTTAAAGTTGGCTTAAGTCCGTAGCTTCGTGAAGTTAGATAGACTGAGGTAAGTTGTCACGATGACATTGTAGATGGGGCAAGGATGCTATAAAGCGTGAGATGCTTTGGGAGTGATCGAAATCACTCCCAAAATAATGTATAAAAATCTATCTTGGGGGAGATGGCATTAGGGTAATATTAATTTGCAATAGCGCGTATCGTTTGCCACTTGGGCATGCTGAAGCATGAATATAGATTTCAGCCGTAGCCCGTATGACATCCGCAACGTCTCACCCTATTACTTTGCCAGGATATTGTTTAACCGAACAACTCTACTCTGGGAGCCGTACGATCGTCTATCGCGGACATCGGGAGAGTAATGGTCAGCCCGTCGTCGTAAAGTTTTTACGGAATCAATATGCCAGTCTTGCGGAGTTAGTGCAGTTTCGGAATCAGTATGTCTTGACAAGAGAGCTAAACTTGCCATCAGTGATACGAAGCTACAGTCTTGAACCTTTTTATAACGGATATGCTCTTGTCATGGAAGACTTTGGCGGAGTCTCGTTAAAGGAGTATATCGAATCTAAGCCGCTTGACTTATCCGAGTTCTTCTTGATCGCACTTCAACTTTGCGCCAGTTTAAAGGGATTAGCAAACCATTGCATTATTCACAAAGATATTAAGCCTGCCAATATTCTGATCCATCCAGAAACGCGGCAGATTAAACTGATTGATTTTTCGATTGCTTCTCGTCTATCTAAGGAAACCCAAGAGCTTCAAAATCCTAACATCTTAGAAGGAACCCTTGCCTATATTGCCCCTGAGCAAACTGGGCGGATGAATCGGGGAATTGATTATCGAAGTGATTTTTACTCTTTGGGAGTTACCTTCTACGAACTGCTCACCGGACAGATCCCTTTCTCCTCAGACGATCCAATGGAGTTAGTCCATTGTCATATTGCAAAACAGCCTGCTGATGTTGATCAGGTTGCACCAGCCGTTCCACCTATACTTTCTCAAATTGTCAGTCGATTGATGGCGAAGAATGCTGAGAATCGCTATCAGTCGATCACAGGACTTCAGCATGATCTACAAAAATGCCGGACACAATTTCAGGCAACGGGTACAATTGCTGCTTTTGAACTCGGTGAGCGAGATATCTGCGATCGCTTTGTGATTCCTGAAAGACTCTACGGAAGAGAAGCAGAAATCGATGCCTTGTTTTCTGCTTTCGATCGCGTCTCTCAAGGCAGCACAGAATTAATGCTCGTCGCGGGATTCTCAGGAATTGGTAAAACAGCAGTTGTCAATGAAGTACATAAACCTATTGTTCAGCAACGTGGGTATTTCATCAAAGGCAAATACGATCAGTTTCAGCGTAATCTTCCGTTTTCTGCTTTTGTGCAAGCGTTTCGCGATCTGATGAGACAGATCCTCGGAGAAAGCGACGCTCAAATCGCTGACTGGAAGCATAATATTCTGAGAGCCTTGGGAGACAATGCACAAGTTATTATTGATGTCATCCCAGAGTTAGAAAGTATTATTGGTCGGCAGCCATCAGCCCCAGAACTCTCTGGTAGTGCAGCTCAAACGCGATTTAACCTACTATTTCAAAAATTTATTCAAATCTTTGCCACCTATCAGCATCCATTAGTCATCTTTCTAGATGATTTGCAGTGGGCAGATTCTGCTTCTTTGGACTTGCTCAACTTACTAGTGGGTAAGTCTAAAACAGAGTATCTACTGGTCTTGGGTGCATATCGAGATAATGAGGTATTTCCAAGTCATCCACTTTTGCTGAGTATTGAAGAAATTCGCAAAGCGAATACTAGGATTCAAACGATTACATTACCTGCACTTCCTCAATCTGATATTCATCAACTCGTTGCACATACGCTCAATACCACAATTGAGCTAGCTCAAGCTTTGGCAGAATTAATCTATCAAAAAGCAAATGGCAATCCATTCTTTACCAGGCAATTTCTCAAAGCCCTACATGCAGATGGTTGGATTCAATTTAATCAGCAGGAACACATTTGGGAATGCGATATTACAACCGTGAAATCGCTCGTTCTCACAGATGACATCGTTGAGCTAATGATGGCTCAACTTCAAAAGCTGCCTGCTGAAACTCAAGAAGTATTGAGATTAGCAGCCTGTATTGGCAACCAGTTTGAGCTTGCAACTTTAGCAATTGTCTGTGAACAGTCGATTACAGACGTTGCTACAAAATTATGGTGTGCTTTACAGGAAGGGCTAATCTTGCCTCAAACTCAGACTTACAAATTCTTTCAGGGTGAAAGCTATGCTCCTCACTCAACCGAAGCAGAGCATAAATTCCTCACAGACGAGGTTTCCTGCACATATAAGTTTCTGCACGATCGCGTTCAACAAGCTGCCTATGCGCTGATTCCAACCGATCAAAGACAACTGACTCATCTCAAAATTGGTCAACTTCTTCTGCAAGTCATTCCCGAAGCTGAGCGAGAAGACAGAATCTTTGAAATCGTTAATTCATTAAACCAAGCGATCGCGCTAATTTCCACATCTACTGAGCAACTTGAATTAGCAGGGCTAAATTTAGTCGCTGCTAAAAAGGCGAAAATTGCTACAGCATATAGTGGTGCAATGAGCTATTTGACAACAGGGATTCAATTACTCCCTCAACAGTGTTGGCAACATCACTATAAACTGGCTCTGGCGCTGTATGAGCTAGCAGCAGAATGCGCCTATCTCAGTGGAGACTTTGAGCAGATGGAGTACTTTGTCGGTGAAGTTCTTCAACACACTCTACACTTGCTCGATCGCATTAAAGTCTATGAGGTGAAGATCCACGGCTTAAAAGCACAGAATCAATTTGAAGAGGCGCTAGATTTTGGGCTTTACGTTCTTCAGGAATTGGGCGTACAGATCCTCACTCATCCCAAACCCGAAGATATTCCCATTGAGCTTTCAGCAACTCAGGCAGCATTAGCCTCGATCTCAACGGCACAATTGTTAGAGCGACCAGTGATGAGCGATCCCTTAATGATGGGTGCATCGCGGATGCTTCTCATTCTCAGTCCTGCGGCTCATACCGTGCGTCCTGCATTGCTTCCCCTCATCGCATTCAAGCAAATTCAGTTAGCTCTCCAGTATGGTAATGCGCCTGCTCATACACATGCCTATGCAACCTATGGACTAATTTTGTGTAATCTCGGTGATATTGAAACAGGATATGAGTTTGGACAGCTTGCTTTAAAGCTCATTGATCGATTAAACGCTCAACAACATGCTGCGGCTACATTATTTGTGGCAGGTCACTTTACCTTGGCTTGGAAAGCGCATGTGCAAGAGGCACTAGAAGTGCTCAAAAAAGGTTATACGATCGGATTAGAAACCGGAGATGTAGAACATGCAGCATACTCAGCCTTGCGTTATTCTTATGTCTCTTATTTCTCAGGATCTTGTCCTTTGACGGATCTCAAGCTAGAGATGGCGAACTATAGCCAAGCGATGAGTCAGTTGAAGCAGTATAGTATTCTGGAGCTACATAAAATCCATCATCAGGTTGTTTTGAATCTGCTAGGTGAATCCAAAGATCCTACTCAACTGATTGGTGAAGTCTATGATCAAGAGATCGCCTATGAAACTTATGGAGAAACCAATAATTTCATGGGTTCGACCTATCTTTATCTGAATAAATTAATTTTGCATTATCTATTCGGTAAACCGCTACAAGCGGCAATCATGGCAAATAAAGTAGAGAAGTATCTAGATGGAGTCAGTAGTCCTCTCATTACTCCTGCATTTTATTTCTATGACTCTTTAGTCCAATTAGCTTTGTTTCCTAATGCGATCGCCGATCAACAATCAGCGATCTTAGAGCGCATCGTTGCAAATCAGAGCAAGATGCGTAAATGGGCAGATCACGCGCCTATGAATTTTCTGCATAAGTTTGAGCTAGTTGAGGCAGAGCGATACCGAGTATTAGGAGAGACGACAAAAGCAGCAGAGCAGTACGAGCTTGCGATCGCAAGAGCAGCAGAAAATGGCTATATCCAAGATGAAGCACTTGCGAATGAGCTTGCAGCGAGATTTTATCTAGCAAGTGATGACGAACAGCAAGCCACAGTCTATATGAGCAAGGCATACTACGGCTATAGTCGTTGGGAAGCGAAAGCGAAAGTCGTCCATCTAGCGCAACAATACCCTAAATTGCTTTCCTCTATTCTTCAAGCTTCCAAACGCACTAGATTTGTGCTAGACGAAACTTTGTCCACCGTGCAGACTCTGCACGCTAGCAGTAGCACTAATTCTACAGCTTTAGATCTGCATACGCTTCTCAAAGCATCTCAGACACTTTCTAGTGAGATTCAGTTAGATAAGCTGTTGACCAATCTAATTCATATTGTGATTGAAAATGCAGGTGCTGATAAAGCAGCACTCTTTCTGAAATATGAGGGATGTCTAAAACTAGGAATTAAATATTTTGATCATGCCGTGCAGTCACTAGAGCATAAGGTTATTGATCAATGTCAGCATTTGCCAATTCCTTTGATACATTATGTTGAACGCACTTTGAGTACAGTCATCACAGATTATAAGTCTCATCCTAGTACTGTAAGTGATATCTACTGTATAGAGAATCAGCCCCAGAGTTTGCTCTGTATTCCTCTTGTGAATCAGGGTGACTTGGTTGGTATTCTATATCTGGAAAATTCTACAACTGCCCAAGCTTTTCTGAGCGATCGAGTCGATCTGCTCAAACTGATCTGTTCTCAAGCTGCAATTTCATTAGAAAATGCTCAACTGTATCAACAGTCACAAGCCTATGCTCAGCAGCTAGAGCAATCACTGCAAAAATTGCAGCATTCCCAAGCCGAGTTGCAAGATACTCAAGACCGCTTTCAACGAGTCGTCAATAATGTGCCTGGAGTGATTTATCAATTTCGGCTTGCTTCCGATGGCTCAGCGAGTTTTCCTTACATGAGTGCGTACTCTAGCGTGATTTATGAGTTAGAGCCAGACGCAATTCAAGCAGATGCGTCGCTGATTGTTGAAAAAATTCATCCTGACGATCGTGAATCTTTTGAAAACTCTGTCTTTGCTTCTGCTCAAACTTTACAGCCGTGGGCTTGGACAGGGCGATTTGTTATTGCTGATAAAATTAAGTGGTTACAATGTGGTTCTTACCCCTATCAGCAACCAGATGGCTCAATTATTTGGGATGGAGTACTGACAGATGTGAGCGATAGCAAAAAAGCCGAGTTGCAGCTTCAGTTACAGGCTGATGCTTTAGAAAAAGCATTTCAAAATCTCCAGCAAACCCAATTACAACTGGTACAAAGCGAGAAAATGTCTGCTCTAGGAAATCTAGTTTCTGGCGTTGCTCACGAGATTAATAATCCAGTTGGGTTTCTCAAAGGCAATATTCAACCTGCCCTAGATTACGTCAGTGATTTATTTGGACTCATTGATCTTTATCAGAAAAGAATGTCTCCCCCTGATCCAGTCATTCAAGCAGAAATCGACGATATCGACTTAGAGTATATTCGCGAGGATCTTCCCAAGTTGATTAGCTCAATGAGAGAAGGCGTAGAACGAATTCGGAATATTAGTACCAGTTTGCGAACCTTCTCGCGCGCTGATCAAGATTATAAAGTTCCGTTTGATATTCATTCAGGGCTTGATAGCACGCTGCTGATTTTGAAACATCGATTAAAAGCAGATGATCTCCGCCCAGAGATCAAAATCATTCAAGAATATGGTCAGTTGCCTCCGATTGATTGCTATCCAGGTCAGTTGAATCAGGTGTTTATGAATCTGCTGGCGAACGCGATCGATGCCTTAGAAGATAGCAATAAGGGACGGAGCTATGAAGAAATTCAAGCGCATCCAAATCAAATTGGTATTTCCACAACTGTTGTTGAATCTCAATCAATTGAGATTCGCATTCGTGATAATGGCGTGGGAATGGATGAAACGACTCAGCAAAAAATCTTTGACCATCTATTCACAACGAAAGAAGTGGGAAGAGGAACAGGTTTAGGGCTGGAAATTGCCCGACAGATTATCGTGGAAAAACACGGTGGTTCGATCAAGGTTCGTTCAATGGTAGGACAAGGGACAGAATTCACGATCGTGCTTCCCATTCACGAGAAGTAGCCTCTATCAAATCTGTTGGGGTGAACTTATAGAAGCTACAGTAGAAATATGCAGCCAACTGTAATCAATAAGCTAAAAATTATACGATTAAACATCGGCTGTGGAATGAGACGATTAATTTTCCCACCGACATAGATGCCGATGATAATTCCGGGAATTGACCATAGAAACAAACGCCAAACTTGTGGAGTCCATAGCCCTGCAAATCCGTGCCCTGCGATCGTAGCAATTCCTGAAAACAGAAAATAGCATTGCATTGTTGCTCTAAAATAGCTGGCTGACCAACGACGCATCACGCCGTAAACCGCGATCGGGAGTCCATTAATGTTGTAAGCACCTCCTAAAACTCCCGCAACCAATCCAAAGAAAACGGCATAGCGTTCATGGTGAAGCTGCGGAAACTTAGGAGAAATAAGATTAAACAGTCCATACAAGATGAGAATGATTCCTAGCCCAAGCTTGACTGTTTTTTCAGGCGCATACTGTAATAGAAGTAATCCAAAGGGAACTCCGATTACTGTACTAATGATGAGCCTCCAAGCTGACTTGAGATCAATGCTATCTTGATCAAAAATTAGAATCAGTGAACTAATAATAAACCCTGTCAATGCGACAATGGGAGTTGCTGTTCGCAAACTCATAATCATGCCTAGTAGCGGCATTGCTAAAAGCGCATCACCAAACCCGATCGCAGAACGAATTGAAGTACAGACAAACAGGATTGATGCTGTTGCGATCGTTAAATCAGTAAGGTTCATGCAAAAGACTAATAAAGGATCTGAATCAATCCATAGCTAGAGATTGAAATGAATAACCAGGATAGCGCGCCTAAATACAAAGGTCTTAGTCCAATCTTTTGAATCTGATTTAATCTTGTTTCTAATCCCATTGCTGCCATTGAGATGGTTAAGAGAAACTGATTGACTTGTCCTGTCATTGTTTTTATTTGCTGTGGAATTAAGTTCAAGCTGTTCAGAAGAATCAACAGCATAAAATAAACGACAAACCAAGGAATAGTAATTCGTGATTTTGATTGAGGAGCTTTAGAAATTGCTCCAAGCATGAGCATCATCGGAACGAGCCAAAGGACTCTCGACAGTTTTGAAATACTAGCAATCTCGCCACTGACTGAATTTACTTGAAAAGCCGCTGCAAGCACTTGGGCAACTTCATGAATTGAAACTCCACACCATAATCCAAATGCTTCTGGTGTTAAGTTCAATTGCCCGGAGAGTAATGGATACAAAAGCATCGATACTGTTCCGAACAAGGTAACAATTCCAATTGCATACGTGATATCTTCATCTCCACTCTCGGTCGTTGTACTTGTCGCAATCACAGCAGAAGCACCACAAATCGAAGTACCAGCAGCAATGAGGCGAGTTAAGCTAGGACTCACGCCTAAGTGTTGTCCAACCCAACAGGTCAACCAGAATGTACTTAATAAGGTTGCGATGATGATCAGTAACCCCGTGATGCCAACCGATAAAACTTGTAATAAACTAAGTTGAACACCGAGCAGAATGACTGCAAATCGGAGAATTCTTCTCATGGCAAAGTGGATTCCTGCTTGGTGTTTTGGTGCTACACCAATTGTATTTTGAACTAAAATGCCTAGAAGAATTGCCAGGATGAGAGGGCTAAAAAGAGTGAAACCGGGTATCAATCGGAGCAGATAAGCGATCGCTGTCAAGCCACAAACGAGCCATACTCCAGATTGGATCTTTACTAGGCTTATTTTGATTTGAGCAATTGCCTGAGAGAAAACATCACCTTGAAATGCTGTGACGATTTTTATTGCTGCGAACGGTTTAATATTATTTGTTTTGTGCCGCATTACTTTGATTCAATTGACTGATGCAATTCAACAGAAATTCGCCTTGCTTTCGGGTAAGATTGCCAACAAAGCAAGGCAGTTACAGATTGGAAATCAACTCAGCATAGAATTGCGTCTGCTAATTTGTGGATTGAGCAGAATGTTTTGTCAAGTGCTGAAGCGATGTTGAGAAAGACTTGCCCAACAAATGATGTTGGATCAGTCAAGGTTACGGGTCTTCCAGAGTCACCCGCCGCACAAATTCGAGCCTCAATCGGAACTTGTCCCAGTAGAGGAGTTTGCAGTTCTTCTGCAAGTTGTTGTCCCCCACCACTGCCGAAAATCGGAGTCGGCTCACCACAATGCCCACAGCGCAAATAGCTCATGTTTTCAATGATGCCGAGTACTGGAATTCCGACTCGACGAAACATATGAATACTGCGGCGAACATCTGCGATCGCGACTTGCTGCGGTGTGGTGACGAGTAATACGCCACAGATGGGGCTTTCTTGAACGATCGTGATTTGAGCATCTCCTGTACCGGGTGGTAAATCAATCAGAAGATAGTCTAGATCGCCCCATTCGACATCTTGGATAAACTGAGTGATGACCTTGTGCAGCACAGGTCCGCGCCATGCTAGTGGATGATCGGGTTCTGCTAGAAGCCCAACTGACATGACTTTGATACCGTGGGCTTCTAAAGGCAGAAATCGCGTTCCTTCAGCAGTTTCGATCGTCTTCACCTCAGAATGTCCTAATCCCAACATCTGTGGAATATTTGGGCCATAGATATCTGCATCCAGCAGCCCGACTTTTGCGCCTTGTAGGCTTAGCGCGATCGCAAGATTGACAGAAGTGGTTGATTTTCCAACTCCACCTTTACCACTCGAAATCGCTAATGTCGTTCTCACGCCTGGAATCGTGCAGAGTTGAACATAACTCTTCTTACACCAAGTGAGTTGTGAAAGCACAGTCTCAATCTGATGTTTCAAATCGTGCTGATGCTTTCCAACATACAGCCGCAGGTAAACATAGTTATCCACCACTCTGAGATTACGAACCATGCCTAAACTCACAATATTGTTGTTGAGAACAGGTTCAATAATAGTTTTGAGCAGTTCAGTCACCGCTTGTTGGCGTGCTTCAGCAATCAGATCAGGTGGATCTATTTCGGGAAGGTCATGAGCCGTCTGGAAGGGAGAACGATGATTAGGCATTAGAGGGTTCTTGTAACGCTTCTTGAATGGTCTGAATGGCGCGTTGAGCAAAGATGCAGACATCGCGATCGGGGTCGTCGAGCGATTGCTGCAACGGATTGAGAGCCGCTTTATTTTTCAAAATGCCAAGCGCGAGCGCAGCATCTCGTCGGACATCTGAATATTCGTCAGCGAGTGCTTGAATGAACAGAGGAAGAGAGCGATCATCTGGAATTTTCTGCAAGGCTTGCAAGCTGAATTTGCGAACTTGCCAATGATCATCTTTTAAGGCAGCTTCTAGAGGCGCGATCGCGGTTTTGTCTGCATGAATTGCAAGAGATTTTGCTGCATTGCGCCGAACTTCCCAATCTGGATCGTGAGTCAATGCTTCACAGAGACGAGGAACAACTTGCTCATCACTGAGATGTCCCAGCGTTAAAGCTGTTGCCCGCCGAACACTTTCATCCGAATCGGACAATAGCGCTAATGCAGGTTGACAGCGTTCGACTTGGTTGAGATAGCGCAATGTTGTCACCGCAGATTCTCGCAAAGCTGGATCGGGAGATTCAAAAAAAGGCAACACATATGGTAATGATTGAGCATCATGAATCTTCCGTAACAGGAAGAGAATATTCAATTGCAGGTTTAGATCATCTCGCAGTAAAGCATCTAGGAGCAGCAATAAATGATCTGGAGCAATCAGTTCACCTAATGCCGATCGCGCTTCGTCTCGGATTTCTTCATCTGGAGACGCGAGACATTCAATCAAGGCTGGAACGGCTGCTGGATTTGCAAGTTCCCAGAGTACAGTCACTGCTAACTTTTGGACGAGTAGACTTTCATCTGTTAGGGCTTCGATCAACGGGGTTAGAGCCTCTTCGTCTCCAAGATGCTGTAAGGTTTTGAGCGCAACTAGTCGATTTTCAACTTGTGGCGATCGCAGCATTTCTAACCAAGGAGCAAGTTCAGAATTCGTGTCCATTACTTTCCTCTAGCGCAACAGGAATGGAATTTGAACAGTAATTGCGTTGGTCGGGCATTCCTTTTCACAAGGTAAGCAGAACCAGCACTCGTCATACTTCATATAAGCTTTGCCTGTTTCAGGGTCTTTGGCTAAGACATCAAGCGGACAGACTTCAATGCAGGCGACACATTTTTCAAGACATTTTGACTCATCGACAATGACTGGAACATCGATTCTTTGAATTGCTAAAGCCATCGCAATTTACACTCTTCTAAATAACTTAACGAACAGCTACGTCGTACACTTCGGTTTCAACATTGACATCTACGATGTAAGGCTCGATCGGACGTTTGAATAACACCATGTCACCCGCATCATCTTTTTTCAGATGCACGTGGCAGAACCATTCATCATTGTTCTTGTCTGGATAGTCTGCTCGATAGTGATACAGTCCCCAGCGACTTTCACGGCGATAGAGGGAAGCTCTTGCTGCCATTTCTGCACAGTCGCGAATAAAGTGAACTTCCATACAGCGCATCAATTCATGCGGATCACGAGCACCCATTAGCTCTAATGTGTCGTGGTAGCGCACAAAATTGCTGAGTCCAAGCTCCATGCGATTGGCTGATTTAGGCGGCTGGAGATAGTCATTGACGAGCCGACGCAGCTTATATTCAACCTGGGTATGTGGTACTCCGTTGGGTCGATCGAGCGGCGCATAGATTCTTGCTTTTTCGGCAGCTAGAAACTCTGGATCAGGGTCGAGATGATCGAGATTCTGACAATATTCAACGGCATGTTCTCCAGCAATGCGTCCAAAGACAAACGCACCGATCATATAGTTATGAGGGACGCTTGCCATGTCGCCTGCTGCGTATAGTCCGGGAACTGAAGTTTCAGCCCGCTCATTCACCCAGACTCCAGAAGCACTATGACCGCTACACAGTCCAATTTCAGAGATATTCATTTCGACGCCATGAGTGCGATAGTTTTCACCTCGCCCTTGATGGAATCTGCCTCGACTCGGGCGCTCATTTGCCCAGAGGATTGACTCAATTTCAGAAATTGTATTTTCATCTAAATGAGTCATTTTGAGTTGAATTGGACCTTTGCCAGAGTTTAGCTCTTTCCAAACTTCTAGCATCATTTGACCGCTCCAATAGTCGCAGCTAATAAAGCGATGTCCTTGTGCATTAGCTGTGTAAGCTCCAAATGGGCTTGCAACGTAAGCACAAGCAGGACCGTTGTAGTCTTTCATCAACGGATTGATTTGAAAACATTCAATGTTACTCAGTTCTGCTCCGGCGTGATATGCCATCGAGTAACCGTCGCCTGCATTGGTTGGATTTTCGTAGGTTCCATACAGATAGCCAGAAGCAGGTAAGCCTAAGCGCCCGCAAGCGCCCGTGCAAAGGATGACAGCTTTCGCTTGAATGACGACAAAATCTCCATTGCGAACATCAAGACCGACTGCACCGATCGCACGTCCATCGCGCACGAGAACCCGAGTTGCCATGACTCGATTTGTGACTTGGGCTTTGTGACGTTTAACTTGACGCGCCAGAATCGTTTTTAAATCTTTTCCTTCTGGCATCGGCAAAACGTATTTACCCACGCGATGCACTTGTTTGAGGTCGTAATCTCCTTGAGCATCTTTCTGAAATTTTACGCCCCATTTTTCGAGTTCTTGAATGACAGAAAAGCCAAGTTTTCCAGTTTGATAAACAGCGTTCTGATTGAGAATGCCATCATTCGCGATCGTAATTTCTCGCACATATTGTTCTGGAGTCGAATTTCCAGGAATGACGGCAGTATTGACTCCATCCATTCCCATTGCAATCGCGCCACTGCGACGGATATTTGCTTTTTCTAGAACGAGTACCTCACCTTCGGGATTGGCTTGCTTTGCTTTGATGGCAGCCATGGTTCCAGCCGTTCCACCCCCAATCACCAGCACATCCGTCTTCATCCATTGAGTATTCACTCAAAAAGCCTCCTGATTGATGAACAGAATTTTAGTCTTACGCTGAAAACTGTCTCAAGCACTACAGAAAAAATCAGCGAAAACGACTTGATTAGAAACATCTTTGATCCAGAAGAAGTTTGCCTGAAAAAAGATGTGATTGAATCAACTGTTTTCATTGTGCAGCACGATTTTGAATTTCTTTATTGCAGTATTTTATGAACCAATAAATGAATTGAATTGATCAATTTGATATGATCAACAAACACCCTATGAGGTTGTAAAGCGATGGAAGTTTATCAGATTCGAGTTTTTCTAGAAGTAGCTCGTTACCTGAGTTTTACCGAGGCAGCCGATGCGCTGAATTTAACTCAGCCTGCCGTGAGCGCTAAAATCAAATCGTTAGAGTCAGAATTAGGAACTTCGCTGTTTTACCGTTTAGGGCGCAAGATTCAACTGACAGAAGTTGGAGAATTCTTGTTTGAAGAAGGTGCAAAACTAATTCAGATTGAAAATCAACTCATTCAGAAAATTGAAGATATTAAAAAAGGAAAATGTGGCAGTCTAAAAATCGGCTGCACAATGGCACTTGCTGAAGGTTGGTTGCCTAATATTGTGTTTGAATATCGACAGCAATATCCGAGTATTCAAGTTCAATGTCTAGTGTTTGAATCTGCTGAATTGCTCTATCAAGCGATGACGAGCCAGACAGTAGATGTGGGGATTTCTGATGTCAATTTTGAAGAGTTTTCTGAACTTTCAACTACTGCGATCGACAAAATTTCTTATCACGTCTTTGTCTCTCATCATCATCCCTTAGCAAAACAGCGCTGGATGAGTTTAGCCGATCTGAGAAAGTATCCTTGGGCATTGCTTCCTGCAGGCACACCGAGCCGTTTAGTCCTGGACTCACGATTGTCTGAGTTAGGACATGCGCTGGATGGATTTCTCCGATTTGAAACCGTGGATACGATGAGCTTGATGCGAACCTACATGATGCAGGGGAACTATCTCGGCTTCGCAACTAACTTTGATTTTCAACCAGAGTGTGAATTAGGGACGATGACAGCAATTTCGCTTCAGGAGTTTGCTTTATCTGGCTCAGTTTACCTGGTCGTGCCTCGACGCTTAAACCAAGCGAACACAGTGGATTCATCGAGTCGGCGATCGCGCAATCTCAATCCGACTCAAAAGCTCATCAACCTGCTACAAGCTAAGACAAGTCCTGCTGTTTCTGCCTCGAACGTTGTTCGTTTACGATCGCCGAGTTTTGTGCGTCGCAGTCAGTCTTCTTCACGGTCTGAAGTGCTAACTCTTTCGATTGGAGTACAAAACGGGACAATTCCTGCGATCACAGCAGGCTTAATCATGCAAAGGTTGGGGCTGCTCGAACATTTCCTGCCCCAAGAAGGACGATATAGTTCGATTCAGTATCAGATTCAGTGGCAAGACTTCTCAACCGGAGCGCCGATTGTCGATGGCTTGCGATCTCGACAACTGAATATTGGTGTGCTCGGTGACTATCCCTTGCTCTTAAGTGCTGAAGATACAGTTCAGAATACTCGCCTGATTAGCTTTGTCTCGACCAATCCTGATGGGTCTTGTAATGCGGTTGTGGTTCCCCATCGTTCTCATCTTCACAGCGTCGATGACCTACGTGGACGAGCGATCGCAGTTCCCCTCCGGTCTTCTGCACATGGCATGGTGCTGCGATCTCTGAATGCGACTCGGCTTTTAGATCAAGTCAATTTAATCCCTTTTCAGCAACAGGCTGACCAATTCGAGTTTTCTGAACAATACGCGGATGGCTATGCTCACTTTGCACCATTTCACGACATCGCTTGTCGTCGCGGACAGTTCCGTTACCTCGAAGGGTGCAATTCCGAAGCGTTACCTGCTTTCTATGGTGTAGTAGTCACGAATGAATTGGCTGACCAGTATCCAGAAGTCGCGATCGCGTATCTTCGGGCATTATCCGCAGCCCAATATTGGTACGACACAACGCCAAGTGCGCCAGCTTTAGTCGCAAAATGGACGCATCTTGATCCAGAAGTGATTGTTCAAATTTTGAGCAGTTCGTATCAGAAAACTCAGCCGGGACGGTTTTTCTCAGAGATGCAGATTCGTCCTGACTGGCTGAGATTACACATTGATCAACTGAGTCAGATTCCAGGCAACCAGCATTTACAAGCGATTAACTTAAATCAATGGATTCATGCAGACTTTTTGCAGCAGATTAGAGCATAGCAATACTTGGAACTGATCTCGCGATCGACATCGCAGCTAAACAAGCTATACCCGTCTCTGTTGGTTAAGAGTGCGTCAGGCATTTGTCTGTTTAGCTGCAAATTCGATTCACCAATCGAATGTTCGGATTGGCTGAGTTCAAGCTGCTGAGAGAATGTTTTAAAAGTAATCGTTGAGACGCATTCACCCGTCCCGGAATGGCAACGTGAGCGAAGAGTCTGTTTATACCTTTAAAGCATTCTCTTAGCTTAGCTCCATGCTTTTCAAGGTTTCTTCTCGAATGAGTTCAAAAACCTCGCGATTTAATTGTAAAAATTCTGAAGTCACCATGATATCGATATGTCTCGGTCGTTCTAGAGGCACATCTACAATTTGCTTAATCCGCCCTGGATTCACGCCCATGACGAAAATACGATCGCTCAAGAACACCGCTTCTTCAATGTCATGCGTCACAAAAATCACAGTTGCTTTCAACTCGCTCCAAATGTCGAGCAGAAGCTCTTGCATCATATGTCGGGTCTGCGCGTCTAATGCTGCAAAGGGTTCATCCATTAACAGTACAGAAGGAGAGTTCACCAAAGCACGGATAATACTTGCCCGCTGCTGCATTCCTCCTGATAGTTGGTAAGGATAAGAGTTGCGATGCTTATACAACCCCACACGATTGAGATAGTAGTTGACAATCTCTTTGCGCTTTGCCGCAGGAATGCCTTGAATCTTCAGTCCAAATTCCACATTCTGGAAGGTCGTCTTCCACGGTAAGAGTGAATACTGCTGAAATACAAATCCGCGATCGGCTCCGGGACGCACAATCCGTTTGCGATCAACCGTAACAGAACCGCTGTAAAGTTTAATAAATCCAGCGATCGCATTGAGAATCGTCGATTTTCCGCATCCGGATGGACCAAGCAAACAGACAAATTCGCCTGGCGCGATCGTAAAGTCGATCGACTCTAAGACCGGAATTAACTGTCCTTTTCGTTGAAAACAAATTGATAGATCCTCGACCTCCACAAGTCCTTTGAGTGCTTGTTGCGGAGTTCCTTGCTCGATTAACATTGTCACACTTACTATCCTCTAAATATGAATTAGTTGGCGTTCCCTTTCTTCGTGACGCGCCAGGGCATTAAGACATGGGTCAGTCGATCCACTGCATAAGAACTCAGTGACCCCATCAATCCGATCAGCAGCATTCCCATCACAATCGGAGGATAGTTAGAAGTCACATAAGACTCCCAGGTCAGATAACCAATCCCAAACCGTCCTGCCAAAATTTCAGCCGTGACTAGACAGAACCAAGAATTTCCCATGCCAATCACTAAGCCACTTGCAATGCTAGGCATGGCTCCCGGAATCACAATGTCTTTGAAGACGTGCCATTGTCTCGCGCCTAAGCATTGTCCAACGCGCAACAATAGTAAATCAGTGCCTTCAACGCCTTTGATCGTGCTAATCAAAATTGGGAAGAATGCGCCGATAAAAGTAATGTAGACCATTCCCGACTCTGCATCCGGAAACATCAGAATCGCCAGTGGAATCCAAGCAACCGCAGGAATGGGACGGAGGATCTCTAACGGCAAAAACACAAGGTCTTCGATCTTTTGAAACCAGCCAATCACAATTCCTAAGCTAATGCCCAGCACGACTGCGATCGCATAGCCCAAGAGTACCCTCAGCACGCTTGCCTGAATATGCACCATTGGATTGTTCGAGAAAAACTTCAAGGTTGCACTCAGAACTTCTACAGGCGAAGGAAGAAAGGAAAAATTGATAAAGAATTGAAACTTGATTGCACAGAGAAATTGCCAAATTCCAAAAAATAAAACTAATGAAAGAACTCGGAACAAAAGCCTGATCGGGTTAATTCGTGAAGAACTGTCTGAACTCTGGAATAACTGTGAAAGTAGAAAACTCCAGCGATCGAGCATACGAGGTTTTGTCGATCGCGGAGAGGACGGACTAGACATAAAATGCCTCCAATCGGTAAAAGAGCACAGCGAGGAACACATTGTTCCATGTTCAAGCGTTCTTGACTGTATCAAAGCGCATCTAGCGTGCTGCTATGGGCTGTGAGGCTTGTGCGTAAAACTCTTGTAGCCCTTTGAATCCAACGACCTGAGCATTATTCTGTTGAGCAAAAGTCTGAGCATCCTTCTCGGTCAAAAATGCAGAGATATCATTATTGTTGCGAACAAAGAAAGAATTCTCTGCAAAGAGCTTCCAACCGTTGCTACGATCGTGCACAAAAATAGCACTAACCGCCTGCTTGCCCTCAGCCTGAAGCTTTTTCAACGCTGCCATCATATTTTGAATCGAAGCATAGTTTCTCACTTTCTCTTCGCCTTTGAGCCACAGTTGAGCTGCCAATTTTGCATCTTGAATCGGTTGCTTTGTTTCAGCATCTTCTCCTGTAATTACAAATTGCTCAGCCTCTGTTGCAACTTGTTGATCGCTCATGCCCATTTCTTGCATCGCCTGCTTCAGATAGCTGTTGTCAATGAATTTTTTCACATCTTCAGGTTTGACAGTGGCATCTAGTCGTCCTAACTGTTGCAGAGTCGTCACACTGTTGGTAAGCGCGTCTAGATTGGGTTGCTGAATGCTAGGATTGAGTCGCTGCAATCCAGATGGCCCGAGAAACATATACACGACTTCCTTCTCAACTCCTGCCCATTGTTCAACCTTGGCTGAAATAGCTTCGGGCTGTTCACGAAAGAGTTTGTTCGCTTCGAGCAAGGCTTTCATGTAGGCAACAACAACTTCTGGATATTGCTTAGCAAAGTCCGATCGCACGACCACTCCATGAAATGTCGGGACACCGAGTTCTGCACCATCGAAGATCTTCCGAGCAAATCCTCGGAAGGGAAACATCTCACCAAAGGGGACAAAGTTTGCATGAGCGTCGATCTGATTGGTTCGCAGACTCGTGCCACCCACTTCTGGTGCTTGACTAATCAATTTCACATCTTTATCGGGTTCTAGTCCGGCTCCCTTCAGTGCTTTGAGTAACATTCCATGTGCAGCGGAACCGAAGGGCACAGAAACTTGTTTGCCTTTCAAATCTGCCAATGTTCTGACAGAACTATCTTTTGGAACCATTACTGCATTTCCGGCTCCGGTGGCACTGTAGCCCAAAGTCCCAATGTAGAGCGTATTGACACCCCCACCTTTCTGTTGAAAAGTCGTCATGTTGATCGTCAGTGGGAAATCTCCCATCATGCCAATATCAAGTTGATTGGCAAGCATTTTATTTGTAATAGGAGGTCCTGAAGTGTAGCTTGACCACTCAATTTTGTACTCCACATTTTCGTATTTACCTGTTTTTGGCAAGTATTTCTCAAGCAATTTTTCTTCGCGAATAACAGAGCCTCCAGTCGCTGTATTAATGACTTGATCTTGAGTTCCAATCGCGATGCGAATTACTTTTTTTTCACTCGTATTGCCTGACAAATTGCTTGTCTGAATATTAGAACACGCAGCAACAAAAGCAAATGAAATAAATGATAGAGACACCAAAAAACCGCGACGAGTGAACCTCCGTCTATTCATGATTGAAATCGCTCCAGCGCTTGTTGTGTAACTCTTATTTATTCAGTCCTAGCTTCTCTCAACTGTAAGCAAGGATACAAATATTGGCTTCTCTACTCTTTCTATTCATAGAGGGATCGATTGAATCCATAAAACAAATTGATAAGTTTCTAGAGCCTGAGTTAAAAAGTGGCTTCTTTGATTGATAGTGATGTAATAAATATCTAAATCTTGATTACTTTTTAGAATTATTTAACTCATTCAAAATAAAAAGTAATTCGTTGTTTTGAATATGAATTTATCAAGAAGTATCTTTGTACAGTTGAATTTAGTGAGTGCTATGTCGGTGCAGTTCTATTGAAAGAACTGTCAGATGGTGCAGAGTCGTTCATCCGAATCGAGAAAATCGTTCTCTCTCAACAGTCAGTTAGCGTGCAATATGGGATCTTAAATGAGGTGAGAATTCCGAGTTTCACAAGAACTCGGAATTCTCTAGTGCTCAGTGTTATTTCTGGAGAGTTGCACCTGTGCTAAATTCTGAGCGACTGAAAGCGACGGCTCTAAACCGATGGGTCGAGGTTTATAGCATTCTGGCGATCGAAGGGTTTCTAGCCGTACTCATTGGGTTTGGGCTGGTCGTGCTTGGATTAACAGGTGTCGCTTGGATGCTTGGCGGAATTGCGGCGGGTGCGATCGTGATTTCTAGCTATCGAGCCTTGACTCATGAGCCGATTCAACCGAATCGCAATGCTCGAAAAGCAGGTCAATTACTCATCGGTTTAACGATCGGGTTATCGCTGCAACATCGCAATCTCAGTGCATTATCTGCTCATCTGCTCGTCTTTCTCGGCTTGCCTGTGTTTTTGATGCTGGCGGGTGCATTGATTGGCGTTATCTATTCGCGAGTTGAAAAGACTGACTTATTAACCGGACTATTAGCAACGACTCCCGGAAACATTGGAGTCATGGCAAGTATTGCCGCAGAGTACACCCAGAATACAGCATTAGTTTCTCTGGTTCAGCTCATGCGATTTACCACGGTTGTTGCTGGAATGCCTCTGCTTGCAAATGTGGCTTTTACTCGTTCGAGCAATGATGAGATTTCTGCGATCGTTCAAAGTATTATCAAAATTTCTTGGACTGATCTCCAAACTTCGTGCTTATTTATTGGAATTGCGCTCATTGCTGCTTATTTTGGAACAAAGTTGAGAATTCCGATCGCAAATTTTCTGTGCGCGATCGCGGTTGGGCTGATGTTTGAGGTCTTGTCATTGAGCTTTCCAGCGATTGCTCAACTCGATTTTCAACTCCCGATTTTCTTGAATCTGATCGGTCAAATCTTACTCGGAATTACGATTGGTGAATATTGGGGAATTAATCCAAAGTTGAAAATTTTATCGATCGTGCGGTCTATTGTTCCAGTGGTATTGATGTCGATCGCTGCATTGATCGCTGCGTTGATTATTCAATCTCTCACTCAATGGGATTGGCTCACTTGCCTACTTGTTGCGTCTCCAGGGGGTTCGCCTGAAATGATTTGGATTGCACTGAGCTTGCAGCAAGATCCTGAAATTATTACAGCAGGACATCTAGTTCGCTTACTAACGATCAATCTATCGTTGCCGTTCATCTTAGCACTCATTCCCATACTTCAATCTGAGAATGAACAGAGCTAATCGTTCACCCCAAGACATCTGATAGGGCGATCGGGAGCACTCTAAGTTTAGATTCTCCCACTCCCCACCAAAACATGAATCCAGTCAACGACGACCTCGCATTTCAATTTGCGTCTTTCTGTTTTTCCTCACGGCGCTCCTCTTTTTTTTCTTCTTTCTGCTCTTTCTTACTCTCCTGTCCCGAACCAGATTGTCCCGAAGCTGGAGAAACCTCGGGTGCGGGAGTTGGGGACGGTGAGAGTGTCGGACTTGCAGCTGGCTCCGGATCAACCGGAGGACTCGTCGGGGGTTCTGGCTCCGGAGTCGTGACAGGAGGGAGCGGATCAGATTCCGCTTCTGGTGTGACAGAGGGAGAAGGAGTTGGGACAGGCGTTTGGTTCGGAGTCGCTTTTGGGCTGGCTTGCGGGACAACCGAAGGCGCAGTTATTTTTTCAGAGTTCTGTTTTGGACGAGATGACGGTTCAGCGAGCGGCGATTCAGTCGATCTCGGAGGTACGGGAACCGTTTGCTGACTTGTAAATCGGCTTGCTAAAACACTGCCAGATACTAGTCCTATCATTGCAAGACCACCCCAAAGCCAGGGCTGCCAGTTTTGGTTCTGGGGCTGCACGACTGGGGGCTGGGTCTGAATATTTGTTCGATCGACCCGAGGCGAGCTAATGGCAACCGTTGCAACCTGGCTAATGGGTGTACTGGCAGCCGGAACCGATCTGATCGATGGCACTGAAACAGATGTTTTCTCAGAGTCTGGGAGCAAGGCTAGCCATTCATTCATGGTTGCAGGACGATGATGGGGTTCTAGCGCCATGCCTCGTAGAATGGCCTGATTGACTCTCGGACTTAAATCAGGACGGAATTCGCGCGGTTCTAGAAGCGGTTGACGATCGCGCAAAATGGACGCGATCGGAACCTGAGCCGTTACTAGAGAATACAGCGTTGCAGCAAGTCCATACACATCGATCGCGGCTGTCCGTTTGGTTTGGGGCAGATATTGCTCGATCGGAGCATAGCCTTCGGAAAACATACTCGTGTGCGTTTGAGTCATCCCCGGAGAAAATTCGCGCGCTGTACCAAAATCAATCAGAATGACTTGCCCTGTAACTTGATGCAGAATCAAGTTCTGAGGTTTCACATCGCGATGCAGCAGTCCGAGATGATGGACGGCATTCAATGCGGCTCCGACTTGATGAACATACGCGATCGCGGTTGATTCGGGTAATGGCGCATTCGGAAACACCACCTGCGCTAAAGTTGGTCCTGGAATATAGTCCATGACCATGTACGGTAAACCATCTTCCACAAAAAAGTCATTGACTCGCACAATCCCCGGATGAACAAACATCGCAAGCCGTTTTGCTTCATCTTGAAACTGACGTTGAAAATTCGCAAACTGCTGATCTTGACGCAGCGCATCATTGATTGTTTTAATCACCACGACTTGATTGAGCCAATGATGAGTCGCCCGGTAGGTGATGCCAAAACCGCCTCGTCCGAGTTCTTGATCCAGGGTGTATTTCCCGTTTTGCAAGGCTTTGCCCACAAAGGTAGTCATGACAATTCAGTGCAATTTGGTTGAAACAGACGGTTCTAGTTTAAGTCACGCTTGCGCGATCTCCGAGTTCCTTTGGGTGAACATTGAGTGAACATTGCCGCAAATGTTGTCCTCCAACCCAAGCCAGACCTCAATTCTCATTTAAATCGCTAGAATTTAATTCGGTCATTTCTCTGTGTGCCTAAAATGAAACAGTCCTACCCAATCGCGCCCAAGCATCCCTATGTGCATCAACTGCATGGAGATGAACGCATTGACGATTATTTTTGGTTGAGAGAACGCGACAATCCTGAAGTTATCGCCTATCTAGAAGCAGAGAATACTTACACTGACGCACGAATGCATCATACCGAATCGCTGCAAACCCAACTTTACGAGGAAATGCTCTCGCGGATTCAAGAAGATGATTTATCAGTGCCTTACCGCTACGGTGAGTTTTATTACTACACGCGCACTGAAACTGGAAAAGCTTATCCGATTCACTGTCGTAAATATCAAACATTAGATGCGCCCGAAGAAATACTTCTGGATCAAAATCAACTAGCTGAAGGGACAGAGTACTTTAGCTTAGGTGGGTTTGAAATCAGCCCAAATCATCAATTATTGGCATATTCGACCGATACGACAGGCGCAGAACGCTACACTCTATTTTTCCTGGAGTTAGCAACTCATCAACTGTATCCTGAATCGATTTCTGATACCGCTTCTTTTACTTGGGGCAATGATAATCAAACGGTTTTCTATGCTCAAATTGATGCTGTAAATCGCCCGTACAAGCTATTTCGACATCAGTTAGGTCAGAGCGCAGAGTCGGATCAACTGCTGTTTCATGAAGCAGATGATTCTTATTTCCTCGGTATTGATAAAACTCGGAGTGAAGCGTATTTGCTTCTGAGTTTAGGTAGTAACATTACCTCGGAAGTTTACTATCTCGATGCGAATGATCCGAATGGGGAGTTTCGCCTAATTCGTCCCCGCGAGACTGGAATTGAGTATGAAATTGAGCATCATACGGATACCTTTTATATTCTGACGAATGACAACGCGCTGAATTTCAAACTCATGCAAGCTCCGGTGAGCAATCCGAGCGTTGAACATTGGAAGACAGTGATTGAACATCATGAAGATGTATTTTTAATGGGTATCAGTGCGTTTGCCGATCATTTAGTCATTTACGATCGCGAATCTGGACTGCCGAATATTCGAGTGCGTAAATTGTCCACTCAGGAAGAACATCGCATCTCATTTCCCGAACCCACTTACGAAGTTTCAGAATCGATCAATCCAGAATTCAATACGCAGATTCTTCGGTTTGGCTACACTTCGCTAGTTACGCCATCTTCGATTTTTGAATACAATCTCGACACACAGATCCGCGAACTTAAGAAAGAAACCCCTGTTTTAGGTGGCTACGATCGCACTCAATATAAGAGTGAACGACTCGAAGCGATCGCAGCCGATGGTGCAAAGATTCCTTTGTCGATCGTGTACCGAGCAGATCTCGATCGCAATGGTCAAAATCCTTTACTGATGACAGGGTATGGCTCTTATGGCGTTAACTATCCAGATGTTTTTTCGTCTACTCGATTAGCTTTACTCGATCGAGGTGTAGTTCTCGCGATCGCGCATATTCGAGGGGGGTCGGAACTCGGGCGCAAGTGGTATTTAGATGGAAAATTCTTGCAAAAGCAGAATACTTTCAGTGATTTTATTACCTGTGCCGAAACGTTGATTCAAGCAGGTTGGACAGATCGTGATCATTTAGCAATTTCTGGCGGCAGTGCGGGTGGATTGCTTGTCGGTGCAGTGATTAATCAGCGTCCAGACTTGTTTCGATCCGCGATCGCGCAAGTTCCTTTTGTTGATGTTGTTACTACGATTTTAGATACCTCGCTGCCTTTATCAGCAATAGAATGGGAAGAGTGGGGCAATCCAAATGAGCGAGAGTTTTACTTTTATATGAAAGGCTATTCGCCTTACGATAATGTTGAAGCCAAGGCATATCCCGCGTTGCTTGTAACTGCTGGCTTAAACGATCCGCGTGTTTCTTACTGGGAACCTGCAAAATGGACAGCAAAGCTCCGTGACCTCAAAACTGACACAAACGTTTTACTCTTAAAAACCAACATGGGAGCCGGACATGGTGGTGCATCGGGACGATATGAGCGATTAAAAGAAATTGCCTTTGAATACGCTTTTCTACTCGATCAGTGGAAGATTACCTGATGGCGTGCCAGCAGAGCTTGGTATGCTGTGAAAGCGGTTAGCGAAACTCGATCGATGAATCAAACTCAGAAATCTCCCAAAGTCGTTGTCGTCGGAGCAGGATGGGCTGGCTTAGGTTCAGCCTATCATCTGGCAAAACAAGGGTATGATGTCACGCTCTTAGAAGCAGGCGGGTATCCAGGTGGACTGGTTGCAGGTTGGAAAACGGCGCAAGGTCGATCGGTCGAAGCGGGAATTCATGGATTCTGGTATCCCTACCGCAATATTTTCTCGCTGGTTGAACAGTTAGGCTTGCAGCCTTTTACGGACTGGACTCGCTCTTCGCAATATTCTCCGAATGGTTTAGAAGTCGAGTCTCCGATTTTTCAGCAAGAGCCTCGTCTACCTACGCCTTTAGGTACGTTTTTGTACACTCGGTTTAAGCGATTACCTTTAAGCGATCGATTGTCTGCTTTGCCATTGCTTTATGCGGTGGTTGATTTTGATAATTCAGATGAAGCATGGCAGCGATATGATTCGGTCACTGCTCGTGAGCTTTTCAAACAGTTTGGAGTCTCTGCTCGGCTGTACAAAGAGTCATTTGAGCCGATGTTACTGGTGGGATTATTTGCACCGGGAGAACAATGTTCGGCAGCAGCAGCTTTAGGAATGCTGTACTACTTTATTTTGGCGCATCAGCCTGATTTTGATGTGGTTTGGTGTCGGGGCACTGTGGGAGATCAGATCTTTCGTCCTTGGGTTGAACAAATTGAGACTGCTGGTGGGCGAGTGCTGACTCAAAAGCGCGTCAGCGATGTGATCATCCAAGATGGAAAAGCAACTGGGGTTGTATGTGGAGAAGAGGTATTTGAAGCAGATGCCGTGATCTTTTCAGTTGGGATTACTGGGATGCAAAAGATTGTTAGCAGTAGTGCAACTTTGCGTCAGTTTCCTGAATTTTGTAACTTGATGAATTTAAGTGCGATCGATGTCTTAGCAACTCGGCTGTGGTTCGATCGTAAAGTGTCTGTTCCTCTACCCTCGAATGCTTGCTTTGGGTTTGATAACACAACAGGCTGGACATTCTTTGATCTGAATGCGCTGCATGACGAATGGAAAGATCAGCCTGGTAGTGTGATTGAAGCAGATTTTTATCATGCGAATCAACTGCTGCCGATGAGTGATGCAGACATTGTTGCGAAAGTGCATCGCGATCTAGCAACTTGTGTGCCTGAGTTTCGGTCTGCGAAAGTCATAGATAGCAGTGTGATTCGACTCTCGAAAGCAGTGACGCACTTCGCTCCTGGAAGCTATCAGTCGATGCTTTCGGGAACGACGAGCATCGCGAATCTCTTGATGAGTGGCGATTGGATTATTACTCGGCATGGGTCTTGGTCACAGGAAAAAGCGTATGTGACTGGGCTTGAGGCTGCGAATCGAGTGATTGAGCAGTTCAGAATGGGTTCACCTGCACCGATTATTCCAGTTGAACCTGATGAACCTCATATCGATATTGCTCGCACCACAAACCGGATGCTGAGAGACTGGGCAAGTCGCGTTCTTCCATCGCTCTGGTTACCTTGACGCAAGAGTAAACCTTAAGAGACTTGTAGGATTAGCGCGATCGCACATAAGGTTCAGTATAATTGCAGCTTCGGAAGCAGCAAGGGTTCGAGAGATTGTCGCGGGGAGCAATCGCCTGAGTGTTGAACATCCGAGTAGCTCGCTCGTCAACCCTACAAAATCCTGAGGAGCATTATGCTCACGCTATTAGGCATTCCCCGCTTCGAGCAATATGTCTTGAATATGGCATTGGTTCATTTGTGCGATCGCGAAAGTCATGTGGGATATCTCACACGTCAGCTTAATGCAACGGATGGATCTGTGCAGCAAATTACAATTTACCTGCCGCATCCAGAGCAGCAATATGATGGCATGACTCTAGAGGCAGGCTTGACCCAAGGCTACAACATTGAAGTCGAAGCCATTCTCGATCGCAGTCAAATTTGTTATGGAATTCCCAACGGCGCACAGTTTGTTCGAGTCTTGCGGCAAAAAGGAATCGATCAAGGGTTTCAGCTTGCTGCGATCGGGTTATTTATTCGTCCTCTGGCGATTCTGAAGCTCGACATGATTCTGAATATTGAAGCTGCGGAATATCAAACGATCGCAGTTCGGCATCCTGTGATTCGAGATTATCCGAGTGATTGGGAGCAAAAGCTGAATCAGTTTCTTCAGCGAGAGATTGCGAGTGAAGCTTTGCCGAATTTAGCAGGGTATGTCGATCGAGCAATGAACTCAGACTATACTCCTCCAAATTGGGCACAGATTTCCAAGGCTTAACGACTTAGACAGAACATTTCTACATGCCTTCCTACCGTGCCTATCCAATTTCATCGCCTGATGTTTACACGGTAGGTTGTCTTGCATCTGATTTGAGGTGTGAAATCTGGGAACGCCCCCTAAGTTCCCCAGAATGCGGGACTTTGAGAATCCAAAACGCTTTGGCTTGAAGTCCACCAAATTTGGGGGATTTAGGGGGCACGACAGACTGTGTCTTTCACGATCAAGTTAGGAATGCTATCGCTTTTCTAGAAAGCTAGCTCATCTCGAATGTCGCGATCGCCCTTCAGACACATCTGAGGGCGATTTTTGTGGCTTAGCACTTGTCGCCGATTCTGTCTCTTAGGCGTTCTGGTCTAACCAAGCTGTCAACTCTTCGATCTGCGTGAAATCTAATAATGCTTCACCTAATTCTTCGAGTTGCTCGATCGACAATGCCTCAACCTGGGCAGTTGTTTCTGGTGAAAGGGCACCGACTCGACGGGCGAGTTGTTTTAAGATCAGCGATCGACCTTCTTCTTGTCGCCCTTCCTGTTTTCCTCGCTGTTCTCCCAACCGTTCCCCTTCTCGCAAAATCTCCTGATACCAGGGTGACTCTCGCAGTACTGCCATATCCCACCTCATAATTTGCCGAACAATTTCACTTCCCAACACAAAACTAGCAAAAAATGCCAGCAATGATTCCAATTCGACTAATTGCTGATCCCCGCGCAATTGATTCAAGGCTCGCTGTACCACTGTAGTCTCCCCACCATTCTTCAACACGGGCACAAAGGGTAAGAGCGCATTCAGCGATTGCTCAAACACAATCGCGGCTTCCACTTCCCACAGATTGATGACCTGATAATCTTGCCGCGACTGTAGCCCCATGAAGTTCGCCTCGTAGCGATCGAGAATCGTGACTGTAGATGCGGGGGGCAAGATGTTGATTAAAACCGGATAGGTCGGGAGGCTATACTTCTCCTCAGCGAGGGCTGCATAGGCTCGCATTCGCACAGGCAACTTGTCGTTGTAGCGCAACTGCAACTCATTGAGAATCAGAAACTCTCCCTGCGTGGGGCTGTAAGCTTTAACCAAAACATCATTTTCTCGGCTGACCCACTGAAAATCAGATCCGAGGATTTCTTGAGCAATCACATCGGGTTGCTGAGTCACCCATTGCACCCAAGCAGTCGGTGCCAGACTAATGAGACGTTTACCACCAATATCAGCTTTTTTGACCACGGACTATCTTGAGAGAGTAGTTCAAAGAGTCTATCAGCTTTTGATTGATGTATGGCTTGACTACTGAAAACTATGGCGGCAGCACCAGCGATAACCTCAGCTTCCGTCGCGAACTTCCCATCTCCCAAACTTATGCTTGCTTGCCACTCTCACCTTTCATCACAGCAGAAGCAATCAAATGTGCAAGTCGCAAAGGTTCAGGAACATGCCCTCGATCCGTGACTCGCGTGAGAACTTTTGCTGTAATTTCTGGAGTTGCACCACAAACTTGAAAGACAAACGGATGGGCTTCGTAGATTGTCCCGGCACGAGCAATCATGGCTAATCGACGTTCCGGGTCAGGAAGTCGTTTCAAAGCATATTCTACTTTTTCGAGTTTGGGATAGCGCCGCATCACGCTCACACAAGGAAGCGCGATCGCGTTCGATAAAGTCGGCAAATCCACAATATTGAACCCACCCAGCGAAATCCCATCGAGTAAAACAATGTGCAGTTGCGGTAAAAATTTGCTGTTGAGTAAAACCTTTGTGATTGTCTCAGTCGCATCCCATCCATCCGGTTGAATCTCACTCCAAAGCATTCCCTCGAATCGAGTACCCGCACAGACCACTCCAGCGATCTGCACAGGATTCTCAGATTTACGAATAAAAGGCGCATCGTCAAAGCCGATCGCGCGAATTAAACGATTTTGTTCGAGTAGAGTTTCGAGATTCATCGATCGAGGTATCACAGATTGTTTTTATCTTACTTGGGTTGTTTCTGACCCTCCCCACCAACTGCCCAGTATGATCTATGATTTTGACGGCTCAATTACACGAATTTATGAATTCTCGTCATCTGGAAATTTTTCTCGATATTGCCACCGAAGCAGCGCTTTCCGCTGGAGCAATCTTGCAACAGTATTGGGGGAATCTCCAAGAGATCCGGGAGAAAGGACGACCGGGGGATTTAGTCACAGAGGCAGATAAAGCGGCGGAAGATGCAGTTTTAGCAGTCTTGAAGCGGCATGTGCCCGATCATCCGATTTTGGCAGAAGAGTCCGGGCAAATGGGCGATCGACAAAGCGAATTCCTTTGGGCGATCGACCCACTCGATGGCACGACGAATTATGCTCATCAATATCCCTTTGTGGCGGTTTCAGTCGGGTTGTTGATTGAAGGTGTGCCGCAAGTTGGAGTCGTGTATAACCCGATCCATCAAGAGCTATTTCGAGCCGCAAAGGGATTAGGCGCGACTCAAAATCGGAAACCCATTCAGGTGTCTCAGACCCAAGAATTAGACCGGAGCCTGCTAGTCACAGGATTTGCTTACGATCGCCGTCAAACTTCGGATACGAACTATGCTGAGTTTTGTCATTTGACCCACTTAACTCAAGGCGTGCGTCGCGATGGAGCGGCAGCGTTGGATTTAGCGTATGTGGCTTGTGGGCGATTGGATGGATACTGGGAGCGGGGATTGTCAATGTGGGATATGGCAGCGGGAGTTGTATTAGTTGAAGAAGCGGGGGGACTCGTGACAGCTTACGACCAGTCGCCTGTGCAACTTGAGACCGGAAGAATTTTGGCGACGAACGGCAAGATTCATCAGCAGCTAAGTCATGAATTGAGCCAAGTCAAGCCCATCTAAATTTAGGCACTCAATTGAGATTGACGAAGCACTGCTGTTTGAGTTGTGAATGCTCAAATGAATAGGGAGTAGAGAGCCACTAAAGGAACAATTCCCTACTCCCTACTCCCCACTTCACAACAGGTCTAAGGCTGCTATAGATGTTTTAACTCATTCGATCGAGCAGTTCATTGCCCCTCTGATGCAACCTGTGCAAAAAATTCCGCACCTGTCATATTGTGCGTTTCATTTGCAAAAGAGTAGTAGTCGGGCTTTTCGTCAATAAAAATCTGATGCTCGAAGTACAGATCCTCTGCATCATCAAACAGTCCCACAGGAATAAAGTATTGTTGATTCTGCTTCAATCGGTAAAAGAGGTGAGTACCACAGTTTCGACAAAAGCCGCGTTCTGCCCAGTCGGAGGATTGATAAATGCTAATATCTTCAGTGCCTTCAAAGTTGACCTCGCTTTCACAGTCGATCACAAGTAAAGCGCTTCCACCCCACTTTCTGCACATCCTACAGTGGCACGCTCCAATCTGATGATTCATCTTCGTCGTAGATAATCTGACAGCTTGGCATAAGCAGCGACCTTGGGCAACATTTGACATCTGCACTACTCCGATTTTGTCCTCAAATTGCTCAACAATCGTATCGAACAAATTTACTAATTTGTTCGATGTTTTCAAGAATCTTTATGATGATGCTCGGTTTTGCCTTCTAGTACAATTTGTCTCAGATTGCAGATGAGCCGTCTTTTCGCTGACTCACCAGCACTTTATCCACACGATTGCCATCCATGTCCATCACTTCAAACCGCAGAGTGTTCCACTCAAAATGTTCTGCAGAAACCGGAATATGTCCTAATCGCGTGATCACAAAGCCGCCCAGACTGTGATACTGATGATCGTCTTGGGGTAGATCTTCTAGGTCGAAGAGGTCTTTGAATTCTTCGATCGACAACATTCCATCCAGTAACCAGGAACCATCTTCACGCTGCACCGCTTGCGGATTCTCGACATGCTCAGACGGCAAATCACCGACGATCGCTTCCATAATGTCATTCAGCGTGACTAATCCTTGAATCGCGCCATATTCATCGACGACAAAGGTCATGTGCTGTCCTGACTTCTTAAATAGCTCTAAAACTTTTAGAGCATGAGTGTTCTCAGGAATAAACAAGGGGGCACTGGAAGCAGTAGTGAAATTGATCGATTCACCCGTGCTAGAGCGAGTGAAGAGTTCTTTCACTTTCACAACTCCCAAAACTGTATCTAAATCTCCCTGACAGACAGGAAAACGTGAGTACACACTGTTGTTGATTCGCGCTAAATTTTCCGCATCTGGCAGGTTCACATCAAGCCATACAATCTGTCGGCGGTGGGTCATCAATGCGCCTACTATCAGATCATCTAGCTCAAACACTCGTTCAACAATTTCTTGCTCTGCCTCGTGAAACGTACCTGCTCGGGTTCCTTGGCTGATTAAAACCTGAATTTCTGCTTCAGTGATGGGTGGCTCTTCCGAAGGTCTGACTCCTAAAAGCCGCATCAAGGTATCGCTGGACAAACTGAGCAAAGATACGATCGGGGCAGCGAACTTTGAGAGCGATCGCATTGGCTTTGCAACATTTATAGCAATTTGCTCTGGTGCATTGAGCGCCAGTTGTTTCGGTACGAGTTCTCCGATTACGAGGGAAAGATAGGTGATGCAAGCGACAACAATACCGAGCGCTAATCCCTGGCTGTACGGTGCAACGGCAGGAATCGTTCGCAGCACTTCAGCGAGCTTTTCAGACAGAGTGGCTCCCCCAAATGCACCTGCAAAAATCCCCACAAGTGTAATTCCGATTTGCACAGTTGCGAGGAAGCGATTGGGCGATTCTGCTAGGGCAAGTGCTGTTCTTGCTTTGGTGTCTCCGTTCTCGGCGCGCTGCTGAAGTCGAATCTTGTTAGCCGATACGATCGCAATTTCTGACATTGCGAAGATACCGTTTGCAAAGATCAGCACCAGGATAATGAGGATTTCAAAGACGACGGAGTTCATAGGGAGCAAGCCACTATAGGTATCAACTCTAATCAATATATTCTCACTGGAAGAGTTTGTCGCCTTTTCGCGCGCATCAGTTGCTCAGCCGGATTGCTCTAACTGCGATTTCCCGTTGTCAAATTCAGACTTGCGATAGATAGTCCACCTCACAAGTCAGTTCCTACCCAAATCGTTTCAATTTGTATCGTCTGTCTCAGCTGTGTGTAACTCCGCAATGCTGTTTCAATGGATATGAACTATCTGCGATTGAGCTTTTCGATCGCCTGTGCGGCTGTTCCAGCTCGTCTAAATTGAGAGAGCGCAACGGCTGCCTCGGCTCTGCTGACAGCTTTTTGCGGTTCATAGCGGGATCTCGCCCCGTAGACGCGCTCAAAATTCCTTCCACTCGCAGCATTGCCCAGATCAAAAGCAATATGGGTGAGGTAACGCTCACTCATGCGATCGGCATCCTGAAATCCTTTAGTTCGCTGAATGAAGTTCCGCAAGCTTTCGGCTGAACGGCTGCTATTGCCACTACCGCGAGAATCAACAGGCGATTTGAGGACAATCATCTCTTCACGGGTTAAGACCGCATCTGGTCGAAATGTCCCATCTTCATATCCCGCTAGAAATCCTGCATCATCAGCCGCTTGAATGTACCGAAAAGCAGGATGGGAGGGGGAAACATCCCGAAAGGCAGAACGAGATCGATCCGGCAGGCGAATCAGCGTCGGTTTGCGAACGTTGTGCGTTTGCAAGGCATTGTAAGACTTGACTAACCAAGTGATAAACTCAGCCCGTGTAATCGAAGATCGGGGTCGAAACCCACCAGAAGCGGGTTCGAGAACGCCTAATTGGGCAAGTTGGCGAATTTCAGTTTCGCCATCAACACCGCTAATATCTGTAAAAGCTAAGATTTGAGGCTGGATGCGTACAGATTGATTCAGCTGAAGCAGAGATGGAGCGGCGATCGCAGTCTCGGTCTGTACCAGAGGAACTAGCATTGAGCAGACAGAGCCAAACACAGCGATCGTAGTTATGAAAGATTTCATCGTATTTCTCCAAATCAACATTGGCTAGACTCTCAAAGTCAAATTGGCAGTCGTGTTAGGGTCAAGCTATTGTCTTGAGTAACTGCCACAGTCATTTCATAGGATTGATCGGTATGAATTATGCTGATCTCGGCTTATTGGATATATCAAAGATCGACTTGGACCTTAGATCCTCCGGAAATTTCTGCTGAAGAAGACGGCGAATTTATCGTCAAGGCATGATCAGCGAAATTGTGTCTTTTTTGTCTTTAAGGATCTTTTCAAATTAAGATTTGCAAGGGATATTCCTATCGCTAGGTCAGTTTGTGCCCAAGTCTTGTAGATTTGTCTCGTCTGTCTTGGCGTTTTATAACTACACCCCATCCTTCGCAGAATCCTTATGGCTACCCTTTCCAGCGAACTTGAAAGATTTTTCTTTGACAACGATCGTTGGCAGCAACCTGACGCTAGCGAACTCATTGCTCACTCCTCAAATCTTCCAACCGATCACCGTTCTAGCGATGTCAAAGTTACTCTGAACGACATTCTCGACCTCGCAGGAGAGCGTACTTTTGGGTTTCTCTTTGTGCTGCTGTCGTTTCCGTCTGCTCTCCCGATTCCGGCTCCAGGCTATTCGGTTCCTTTTGGAATTGCGATGTTGCTATTAGCTGTACAGTTGCTAGCTGGACGAGATCAACCTTGGTTTCCCAACAGTTGGCAGAATCATGGCTTTGCATTGAAGCAAGTTCGCCAAGTCCTCAAAGTAGGATTGCCTTGGCTACGACGGATTGAATCGATTTCTCGTCCGCGCTTGACTCAGGTTTGTACCAGTCTTCCTGGTCGCACAGTCATTGGCTTAGCAATCTCTCTGATGTCAATTTCGATGATGATTCCTATTCCCGGCACCAATACACTGCCAGCGATGGGGATCTTTGTCACGGGCTTTGGCTTGCTAGATGATGACGGAGCCATTAGTCTCGGTGGACTCGTTCTCTGCGTGTGTGGGTTTATTCTGTCGTCTTCGATTTTGCTCGCGATCGCGTTTGGTGGCACGAGTCTCCTCGATATGATCAAAGGTGCATTAGGGCGTTAAGTTTTAGAAATTCATGCTTCTTCTGATTTAGCAGTAATTTTTTAATAGAAATTGATGCACCATCGCTGGAAGTTCTGCTTAAAATCAGAAACGGACGGGGCGATTCGATATTTGTAGAAAGACAAACCAAGAGGTCAACATGGCTGCAAATCAAATCAAATCGTTTGCCCAAACCGCGAAAACGAATGCTGAACTCCAAGAAAAACTGAAAACCTGTGAGCGGGCAAAAGAACTAGTCGCGCTCAGTCAGGAATACGGGTTTGCTTTTGCGGAAGAAGAGCTTTATCCGCCCAATGAACCGCAATTTGATCCCGAACAGTTACATCCAAAGCTAGTAAAAGCACTACTTCGGTAGAGAACTGGACACAATGGCAGAGAGGCAACTCTCTGCCATTGTTAGCATGAAATTTTGATGGATTTAGTAGATGAGTACTAGGGTGCTTCTTCGTTCATAAATCTCTACTCTCTCTGTTGAGACGGTTTTGACTGGACGCGCTAGTGTAGTAGAACACGGTATTGGAGGCAAATAGGCTCAAATGGCTACAAAGCAGCAATTTAACAGCTTTGAGGAATTACTGACGGGTTCAGAGACACCGATTCTTGTAGACTTCTACGCGACTTGGTGCGGTCCTTGCCAAATGATGTCAGGGTTTCTCGATCTCGCAAAAGACGATTTAGACGGCACAGTAAAAATCGTTAAGATCGATGTAGATAAGTATCCTGAAATCGCTAGTCAGTACAGCATCACAGCATTACCCACCCTGGTTTTATTCAAGGAATCCCAGCCAGTCGATAAGATCGAAGGTGTGATTCGACCGAATCAACTCGTCGATCGCGTCCGGACGTTCCTCTAGAATCTCAGTTCGTACTCTAGTACGGCTTGGTTTTGACCAGAGAGGTCTGTTGAGCCTCGGAACAGGAAATTGTCGTTAATGCGGTAACGAAGACCGAATTGAGTGGGTTCATCCGCAGTCAGCACTCGCAATACTGATGCAGAAAGATTGCGAGTGATATCCACTCCCACCTCCGCGGCTAATCCAAGACTCGATTCTCGTCGCTCTTCATTTCTCAATAACGTGGGAAACAATCGAAAATCGCTGAGTCCGATCGCATTGCCAATAAAGCCTTGAATATTCGTTAACAACGCTGAGCCTGCTAGGTTAGCAATTCCTAACGGACTATCTCCCCGTCCAAGCGTATTGACAAATCCCCCGCCAATCAGTGAAACAATCTCACTCGTGCTTCGGCTAGGACTACTCGTGAGTTCTAGATTCTGAAAGATTTGGCTAGCAGGTCCTGTCACATTCGCTTGAACTCGCACAGTTCGGAATGCGCCGAGACTCGAAGCAAAGAGTGAATCGTCTGTAAATTCTGCGGTTCCAGGTGTGGCGATGCGACTACGCGTTACTTCTGGCACAGAAGCAATTAACCGAATATTCAGAATCGGATCTAGCCCGCGATCGCGCTCAAACACCGCAGTTTGAGGATAGCCTCGCTCTAATACAAATTGCGTTGTAAACAGATTCACTTGTCCACTTCTCAGGCGCACTGTTCCTTCCGGTCTGAGAGCATTCAGCGTGCCATTGACGCTCAAGGTTCCAGTTGCCAGAAAATTAATCAAGGGGGCGCTGACAATTTGCAGGCGATTGCCTAAGACAATGTTTAAGTTTCTGAAGGTTAGATTTGTCTGATTGTCCGGCTGACTAGGACTCGCAGGTGGTTGAGCAGAACTCGCAGCATTATCTGGGAGTTGAACCTGTCCATTTGCCAGTTCAACTTGTCCACCAATTTCGGGTGCAAAGGCAGTTCCGGTGACTGTGATATTACCCGACACTCCGCCTTGATACAGTCCTTTACGATTGATAGCTAAGCGATCGAGGACTAATTGCAACGGATTTTCTGGATCAGCACTACTTTCTAGAAAAATCGGTAAGGTTCCTTTGGCAATCAGTTGTCCTTGATTGAACTGTCCTTGCAAACTGTCGATCGTCAAGCGATCGCCATTCAGTTGAATATTGCCTGTTAAGCCTGTAATTGGCTCTTGCAGCGCAGTTGCTTCGATTGTGGCATCGGCAACCTGAATTGATCCAATGACTCTCGGACGCAGCAAGGTTCCACTGACATTCAGTTGGACGGTTCCTTGTCCCCCTCGCCAGGCAAGCTGTGGAACAAAGACATTCAGCACGGCTAAGCCTTCATTTTTGACATTGACATTCAGGCTGATATCACTACTATCAGGGCGAACACTATCGGGTAAGAACTGGTACGGAAAACTGCCTTCAATCAAAATCGGCTCAGTCGCAACTAAGCCAATGTTGCTGCCAAAGCTCAGTCGAGAGTTGGTATAGCTAAAGTTGCCAACCGCAGATTCAACTGTTTTGCCGTTGAGGAAACCATCTGTGACTTGAATCTGTCCAACTGCCGAGGGATTTGTCCGCGATCCACTGACGGTGACACTGGCATTGAGATTGCCATCAATCCCGAGCGGCAGCGGGTAGAACGGTTCAATCGCCGCGATCGGTAAGTTGCGTGCTTCCAACTGTCCGAACTGCGTTTCGCCCCCAAACTGCCCGGTTAGATTGATTTGAGAATCCCCAGATTGAATTCTTAAAGGCTCTAGAGTGACAATGCCATTGTCGAGCCTGCCGAGGGCAATCACACTCTCCGCTTTGAGTACGCGATCGTTGATCGGTTGCAGCTTGCCCTCTGTCACGGTCAAGAATGAGGGATAAGGGCGAAATTCAACCGCTTGTGCTCTGAGATCAAAATCGGCTTGAACGCCTTGATCCAGGGAAGCTGCAATTTTAATCGTTCCACCGAAGTTTCCGCGTAGATCAGCGATTTGAGGAATGCGATTGTTCTGAATGGCTTGAGCGTTGAGCTTCAATAGCTCGTTGATTTCAGCAAAGCGGCGCAGTTGATCGAACAAAGGAGCTTGAGGATTGCCAACGGACACAGGGTTCAGAGCAGATGCGCGATCGTAACTTGGAGGCTGTGCGCCCCGTGTAAAATCTTGCAGATCGAAGAACTGTAAGCCACCGAGTACATCTTCGATTCTGCCTTGGGCAATGGCAATTTCACCATTAAATCTCGGTTGAGTTCTCAAGTCTACATTGCCGGAAATTCTGTACTGACTTTCTCCTCTCGTCAGCACGGTCTCGCTAAATTCAAAGACATTATTGCGATTGACAAAGGTTGTTGCAGCTACATCGGTTTGGAAAGAGCCGAGCCGGAAGTTCTGAATCGAGGCTCTCCCATTCAAGACGCGCAATTGGTCGAGATCAATGTTGAGTGTTCCCGCTAAAGTTCCACCGATGCCACCATAAGGCGCGAGATTGACTCCAGGTAGAACAAGTCCAGTGATCGGAAATTGATTAATCGCGACTTGGAAAACATTGCCAACGGTCTTTCCGGCTAAGGTCGATGCCCCGCGCTGAACATTGAGCGATCGCGGTCGGAAGGTGGGATCTAAATCCAATGCAATTCGATCTTGAATGCCTGCTACTTTGAGATCAAAGCCTCTGGGTAACAGATTTAATGTTCCTCTGAGCAATGGATCGAACGTAATCCCATTCAGCGAAAAGTTTTTGACTGCAACATTGCTCACCACGTTTGGACTATCCGGCGTGCCCGTAATTCGTCCGACTAAATCGATTGCACCCGTCAGTTGCGTCACAGGCGGACGGGGAATTGGCAGATTAGACAGCGCATAGTTCGTGGCTCGAATGTTCAAATCCAAGCCTGTGATTTGAGGAGTTCCCTGCACATTTGCCAGAATCGTGCCATTTGCACGAAATCCTGGAGCCGTTGCTTGGGGAATGTTAAGCTTCTGACCATCCCAGTTGACTTGCGCCACAAGCGGCTGATCAATCAATGAAATGCCTTGAGACAATCTCACTTGTCCATCCGCGCGAATTGCATCGGGACGCAGATCGTTGATCAATCCTGCAACTCTGACATTCCCACTTAGATCTCCTCGCAGATCTGGTGAAAACTGTCTCAGTGCAATGCCCGCAATCTGAGTGTCTGCCTGCCATCGTCCCGCGATCGCATTAAAGTCAGCATTGATAAAACTATTTCCATTGGTCAGTCGAGCTTGTCCCCGTGCCTGAATATTTTCTGGGCTAACATTCGTTAATGATCCAGCAAGCTGAGCATTTCCATTAATGACACCCTGAATCTGAGGTGAAAACTGGCTCGCTTGTACATTTGAGGCTTGCACAGTTCCTTGCCAACGTCCATTCAACGTGCGACCTTGAGCCGTGACGGTTCCGCCTGCAACTTGGAACACGGCATTGCGGACAATCGTATTGCCGCCGGTCACGACCACTTCACCCACGCCTGGATAAGTGGCTTCGGGGGCTTGAAACTGAGCGATTGTCTGCACTTGATCTAAGCGTCCAATCACCTGCCCACGGGCATTCACCCGTCCAACTGTGATCGGTAAAGTTCCAGAATTATAGAGTTTCGCGATCGCATCTCCGGGAAGGTTGCGAGCTTGATAATTGACGGCGATCGACTGGGGTGCATTTAGATCCAGCGCACCACTTGCCACAACTTCTCCACCGACTTCGGGAATCGCTCGAATGTTATTCAGAGCGAGATTCAGAGTTTTGCTATCTAGACGAAAATCAGTGCTTGCTTGTGTGAGATTAATGCGATCGACGCTGGCGATTTTCGTTGTTCTCGCTCGACCTGTAATCACGGGAGCGTCAATGGCTCCTGTCACTTTTACTTCTGCGGTTGCTTCACCAGCCGCCGCAAAAGGCAGTTCGACGTTGAACGTGTCAAAGAAATCTGCAATGCTCACTGCCTTCACATTCGCAGCAACATTGAAGCCTTTCTCAGTATCGATTTTGCCGTTCCCTGTAATTGGAATTTTTCCAAGTTGAGAGGTGACTTGCTCAAGTGTGATTAAGGTGTCATCGATCTGTAAGTTTCCGGCTGACTTTGCAAATGCTTGAGGCAGTTGTGGAATCTGAACGGTCACATCTTTGAAACTAGCGCTGCCTTTGACGATCGTGCGCTGATCGGGTCGGATCTGAACATTGACCGCCCCATTTGCTCGACCTTGCGGTAAATTAATCGGAAGTTTGACTAAGCGATCGATCTCCGTGACTGAAAAATTTTGCCCTCGAATGTCGAGATTAGAATTCAAGCCGTTTTTGACAATGGTTTCGCCTTTGATATCAAACTCGCCACCTTTTGTCGATTTGCCATCTAAGTCATAAGCAATCCGACGACTGTTATCAAAGAAATTCGCCACACCTTCGACTTGCGTCAATGTGACGGGAATTCTTTGCTGACGAGCTTTTGGAAATGGATCGAGTTCTACATTGGCATCTTTGAAGCGAATTCTCTGAAGCTCAGTTTTGATAAATCCTTCTTCTTCCTGGGCTTTGATCTGAGTTTTAACCCAGGCTCCATCTTTCTCCTGATCCAAGTACACATCCGGCTGAACTAAGGTAATATCCAAGTTCAATTTGCGAGCCAACAAGACTTGCAGCAAATTAAATCCGACTTGTACCTGATCGACTGAGGCGCGATCGCGATCATTTTTCGTGGCTGGAATCGAGCTTTTGCCAAACTGTAATCCGGTGAGTGACCAGCGCTCAACTCGTCCTAATTCCACCGGACGATCGAGCAATTCACTCAAGTTATTCTGAACGAGCGGCGCAAGATCTTCTTGTACAAATTTTGACCCATACCAAATTCCGTACGCAATTCCGACTGCACCCAGAACGGCGATCGGGAGTCCGACTCGTCCAAGCAGCGTGAGCCACAACCGGCGACGGGCAGGAGATTGGGGGCGATTATTTGGATCAGGGGCTTGAGTCATCGGCTCGAACAGAGATAGAAAGCCAATCTATAGTTACCACACCTCAAGAAACTCTGATGCAAATAATTTGACAGAATCTCTTGCTACTGTCTGGCTTCGGGCTGATCGGAATGAACGCTCGTACTCTATCACTTCTGATGGATTGATGAGGATCTTGCACGTTAGGGGAGTGGAGAGTCGGGGAAATGGCGCTCCATCCCTACCCGAATCTACGACTGCTACACACGTTCATCTTTTTTCTTGACAACTCGAAGTCATTCCGAGTACGATTTAAGAGTAAAGTTAATAACCGCTAGGAAAAAAGTTATGGCATTCGTCGATCGCTCAGGGCAAAAAGTTCCAGATGTCACGTTCCGCACTCGTGAGAACAATGAGTGGGTCAGCGTGACCGCTCACGATTTATTTGCAGGAAAAACCGTGATTGTGTTCTCACTTCCCGGAGCTTTCACCCCAACCTGTTCATCTACACACGTTCCTGGCTATAACGAACTGGCAAAAGTGTTCAAAGCGAATGGAGTCGATGACATTGTGTGCATCTCTGTCAATGATGCATTTGTCATGAATGAATGGTGCAAAGATCAAAACGCAGACTACATTCGGATGATTCCGGATGGGAACGGCGAATTCACAGATGGCATGGGCATGTTGGTCGATAAAAGCGACTTGGGATTTGGGAAAAGATCCTGGCGGTATTCCATGCTGGTGAAAGATGGCACGATCGAGAAAATGTTCATCGAACCTGAAGAACCGGGCGATCCATTCAAAGTATCGGATGCCGATACGATGCTGAAATACATCAATGAAACAGCCGAGAAGCCCAAAGCAATTTCACTGTTTACTAAAATTGGTTGTCCGTTCTGTGCAAAAGCGAAGCAGATGCTCAGCGATCGCGGATTCGACTACGAAGAAATTGTTTTAGGGCGCGATGCTAGCCCTCGGACTTTACGAGCAGTCACGGGTGCTTCAACGGTTCCGCAAGTCTTCGTTGAAGGCAACTTGATTGGGGGGTCTGAAGATCTAGCAGCTTATTTAGGCGCGAACTAAGCCATTGCGGTTTCGAGAAATGACAGGACTCGGTAAAGTGATGAACTACAATCGAGTCCTGTCATTTTTTGATCAAATTCATGCGTCAAAGTAGAACTTGGAAGACATTTGCGATTTTTTCGCTATTGGGGGTTGTCCTCAGTTGGCTGGTAAGTTGTGGCGGAGGTACGCCAAATGCGGGGACTTCAGCCACAGGGCAAATTGATTTTTGGACAATGCAACTGAGTCCGCAGTTTGATGACTATTTCAAATCTTTGTTTGCAAAGTTTGAACAGGAAAATCCTGGCGTTAAAGTTCGCTGGACAGATGTGCCTTGGGCAGAAATGGAGCGAAAAATTTTAACGTCGGTTGCGGCAAAGACGGCTCCGGATGTTGTCAATCTCAATCCTGGATTTGCCTCACAGCTTGCTGAGCGCAATGCCTGGATGACGCTTGATGAAAAGATTCCAGCCGATGTAAAAAATCAATATTTTCCTGGAATTTGGCAAGCGAGCACCTTAAATGGCAAAACGTTTGGGATTCCTTGGTATCTGACGACGCGCGTTGCCATTTACAACACGGATCTGCTGAAAAAAGCAGGCATTACAAAACCGCCTGCGACTTACGCTGAACTTGCACAAGCCGCAAAGCAGATCAAAGAGAAAACTGGAAAATACGCCTTTTTCGCAACCGTTGTTCCTAGTGATTCTGGTGAAGTGATGGAATCCTTTGTGCAAATGGGAGTGAAGCTGGTTGATGACCAGGGCAAAGCAGCTTTTAATTCGCCTCAAGGGAAAGCGGCGTTTCAGTATTGGGTGGATCTCTATCAGAATGGCTTGATGCCGAAAGAAGTGTTAACCGAAGGGCATCGTCATGCGATCGATCTTTATCAACAAGGCAATACGGCGATTTTGGCATCGGGAGCCGAATTTTTGAAATCGATCGCGAAAAATGCACCGACGATCGCGCAAGCTTCAGAATCTGCGCCTCAAATCACAGGCGATACGCGCAAGAAAAATGTAGCGGTGATGAATGTCGCGATTCCCAGGGATACCGATCAACCCGATGCGGCGTTGAAGTTTGCACTGTTTCTGACCAATAATGCCAATCAGCTTGAATTTGCCAAAGCGGCGAATGTGTTGCCTTCGACTGTAAAAGCAGCCGAAGATCCTTATTTCACAAAATTACCTGAGAATGCAACTGGCATCGACAAAGCTAGAGTCGTGAGTGCTGGACAACTCAAAGAAGCAGAAGTCCTGATTCCTGTGATTAAGAACATCAAGACTTTGCAGCAAACCATTTACGAAAATCTGCAAGCAGCAATGCTGAAACAGAAGACCGTTGATCAAGCTTTGAGTGATGCAGCTCAGACTTGGAATGCTCGATCGTAAACAGAACTTTTTCAATCAAGTTCCAGCAATGGAATGAACCCGCTTAGGCGGGTTTTGTTTTACGCATGAATTAAGTGATCTAAGGTCTGCAACAGGACTTGCTCGTTGTATGGTTTGGAGAAATAAGCCGCCGCACCAAGCTGATTCGCGAGCTGACGATGCTTATCTCCACTTCGAGAAGTCAGCATCGTCACCGGGATATGATTGAACTTCTGATTTGCTTTTAATTTTGTCAGTAACCCAAATCCATCTAACCTGGGCATCTCAATATCACAGACGATCGCTTGCACGGCTAAACCTGCTTCTAATCGCTCGATCGCATCTTGTCCGTCTTTCGCTTCTTCGACTTGATAGCCCGATCGAGAAAGCGTCAATGCTAGGAATCGTCGCACATTAATCGAATCATCGACCACGAGAACACTTGGCAAAGTCGGCAAAGAAACGCTGGAAGCCGCACTCAATAAGGCAGGTAAAGAAGGTTGGCTAGGCGGAGCCGTAACCTGATATAAGAACTCTGGAACATTCACCAACGGCACCACGCGCCCATCGCCCAAGATTGCACAACCATTAAAGCCATAAGGCAGAGGTAAGAGGTTGGAGAGCGATCGTACAGTGACTTCTTGATCCGTCCAACAGCGATCGACTTGTAGCGCTGTCAGTTTTCCGCCTTGCTGGATGATGACGACACTTTCAGAGTGCAGCAGAGGAGGTGTTTCATAGCTATGTCGAGCACGAATACAGTTGAAGTTCAGATGTCGCTGGAGTCGAATCAGAGAAATCGGCTGCCCCTGATACTCGATCGCTTCGCCAATTCCAGTTTGAATCACCTGCTCTGGTTCAAAGATCGTAACTTCAGCAATCGCTTCACTCGGAATTGCTAGCAACATGCCATGACTTTCCGCAAGGACTACGCGCACAGTGGAGAGCGTCGCTGGAACAGATAGTGTAAAGGTTGTGCCGACTCCGACTTGAGTATTAATCGTAATCTCGCCCCGAATCTGTTGTAGATGTGTGCGAACAACATCCATGCCGACCCCGCGCCCGGATAGTTCAGTGACACGATCGCTAGTACTAAACCCAGGCTCAAAGATCAGAGACAGTAATTCTGTTTCACTCGCAACTTCAAGGAGAGCCGGATCGAGTCCGATCTGAGCCGCGCGATCGCGAATTTTGTCGATCGCAATACCTTCGCCATCATCTCGAACTGTAATCAACGTCCGATTGCCTTGCTGCATGGCTTGAATCTCAATCCGACCTTCTGGAGACTTACCGCGCTCAATTCGAGCTTCCGGCGTTTCAATTCCATGATCGAAGGCATTTCGGAGCAGATGCAGTAAGGGATCTTGCAACGTTTCGATCACACTGCGATCGAGCAAAATCGACTCCCCTGTGATCGTCAATTTTGCCTGCTTGCCATATTCCACACACCAGTCATGCAAGGCTCGCGGAAAGCGATCGACCAATTCTGCTAAAGGTCGCATCTTCAGGCGCGTAAACCCAGATTGCAGTTGCTTTGAGGATTTTGTTAAATTTCGAGCATTCTGCTCAGTCTCGTCTAAGCCTAAACTGAGATCATCTGCAACTTCCTGCAATTGCACAATCGTTTCGATGACTTGCTGAGAGAGCAAATGAATGTCTGTGTATTGATCCATTTCTAGCCGATCAAACTCTGTGAGTAGCGAACTACTTCTCACAGATGCAACGGCAACAGGGGCGTTTGTCAAAGCAACAGAATCGTAAACGGTTCTTAGCTCATAATTGACATGCTGTAACGTCTGAAGTCGTTGAGATAACTGGCGGATTAGACCTCGGAGCCGTTTCAAATTCAGATCCAGCCCGTTGCGATCGATCGTCAATTCACCAAACAAATCTTGTAAATGATTCAACTGACGCAGTGAAACTCTCACAGTGGTGTTGGGGTCTTCCACGTCAGCCGTTGCCGAAATCGTTTGTACAACTTGTGCAGGTATCGTTGGATTAATTTCAACTGCATCCATTTCCAGAGGAATCTGATCAAGCTGTCCTGCTAAAATTAAAACCTGTGCACGTCGCCAAGTTTGCAGTGCAGCCCGTGTAACAAAAATGAGTAAATCATTTGAAGCGGTAGCAATCTGTTGCTCGATCGTGTCACAAAGCTGACTAAAATCATGCAGCTGCAACATCTCGCCTAATCCGCCTAGCTCTTGTGCGAGTAAGGTTGCTTCTTCGCGCAGGCAAGACTGATTCGGGCTGTCAAGGACAGTCTCAAGACGCTGAAGGCATTCTTCGACTTCTGTTTCAAACAGCAAAGGAACTAAGTCTTGATTGTTCTCCATCGACAAAACGGATGCAGCCGTTTCATCTTGAGGATCGCCTAAACGCGATCGCAGTGCTGTGAAAATTGGCTCAACTTCTTTACTAATCCAAGTTGGATTAATTGCTTCACCGTAGCGCTCAAAATCAACAATCTGATAGAGACAGCTTACAGCCAGCAGCAACAAGTGCCCAGTTTCCGCATCTGGTAAGGTACTATCGTTGATCTTAAAGACTTTCAGCGCATCTTCTAGCTGATGCGCTAGCTCGCTGAGTAACTTAAAGCCCATCATTGCGGCTCCTCCTTTGAGCGAGTGCGTGACTCGGAGTGCCGCATTGATAGTCGTCGCATTGCTCGTCTGAGAAATTTCTAAAATCGAAGCTTCCAAGCTCGTAATATATTCTTGTGCTTCATCTAGAAACTGCCGCCGGATTTCGTTTTCCTTTTCGTTTGGCATAGGTCAAGATTGAAAGTTTGATGTGGGTTTGAAAATTTAGGTTCTCGAAATGTCTAGGAGTTCAGTCAGGTGCATCATGCTCAACTTGACAAACCCCTAGTTCACCTTAAATGTCCCAACCGATTGTTGAAGTTCTTGAGCAATGTCTACCGTCTTCCGCAGTGAATTTGACACCTCAACTGACGAATCAGAAGTCCGCTCTGCAATCTGAGCAATATCCTGCATCAAATTCGTAATCGTATGAGACGTTTCAACCTGGGAAACCGTCGCCGTTGAGATAGACTGCACCAACTGATCAATCTGATGCGAGACAGAGACAATCTGTTCTAGACTTTGCTTCGCGTTTTCGACATAGTGCGTCACCTCGACGACCTGAGATGTTCCCTCTTCCATCGCTTCGACAACATCATTCGTTTCTCTTTGAATCCCTGCAACTAACTGTTCAATCTCATGAGTTGCGTCCGCTGCCCGTGCGGCTAGCGCCGCGACTTCTTCCGCGATCGCTGCAAATCCCTGGCTGTCATCGCCCGCTCGTGCTGCTTCAATTCCAGCATTAATCGCAAGTAAGTTCGTCTGAACCGTGATTTGATTAATCAACGAGACCGCTTTAGAAATCTGCTGCGAAGATTCTCCCAACCGTTTGACTTTCTTCGCAGTATCTCCGATCGTATGCCGCAATCCTAAGGTTTGCTGTACCGTCAACTCCATTGCAGTTCCACCTGTTTCTGCGGTCACGGCTGCCGTTCGACTGACTTCTGCAGCTTTCTGCGCACTTTGAGCCACCGCTTCGATCGATTCCATCATTTTCTGCACCGATTGAACGGTTGCCGAGGTTTCCTCCGCCTGTTTCAGCGCATCATGCGCCAACTCGCGCACGGCATATTCGTGGCTCCCGAGTGAAGAATTGACCTGGAGCGATGCTTCTTTCACTTGACCGACTAAATGCTGGAGGTTTTCTACGATCGAGTTAAAGAAGTCTGCCACCGTCCCAATCTCGCCCGTTGTCACATCCGCCCGCACAGTCAAATCTCCCATGGCCGCCCGCTCTACATGGCGCAGCAGTTGCAGGAGTTGAGTTTGTAAGGCTTCTTGAGTTTGCTGACGTTCTTCTGCTAGGGCTTGAATACTTGTCACTCGCTGCTGCTGCTCGGTGAGCTTTACTTGCTCCAGCGCATTGCCTAAATGCACTGCAATCTGAGTGAACAAGTTAATTTCCCAAGACTCCCAGTAGTGCGGAGCCGTGCAATGATGCCCAACTAATAGCCCGATCAAATTGCCATCGACAACCATTGGAGCAACAATGTTAGCTTTCACCTGGAACGCTTCCAACTGCCCGCGATAGCACGGGTCGAGATCTGCATCTGTGATATTCGAGATCGTTTGCACATGCCCTTTCCGATACTTCTCGATGAAATGCTCTGCAAAACAGGGATCTGTAATCTGAGTGCCTAAGGCTGCGGAAAACTCTAACCCAACAGATTCGGCGACAATTCGACCTTTCCAGTGCTCATCAAATAAGTAGACAATTGAGCGATCGACATCAATGAGCTTGCGAACTTCATTGACCCCCGCTTGCATAATCAAATTGAAGTCTAAAGTCTTGCGAATATTGAAAGTTGCTTCATTCAATCGCTGCAAGTTCTGTGAGGTCTGCGTTTGTTCAAAGATCAGCTTTTGCAGTTGCCCTGCCATGTAATTGATATTGCTCCCGAGCAAAGTAATCTCGTCATCACCAACCATTCGCAGTCGCGTATCGAGTTGCCCTTGCCCAATGCGCTGCACAGCTTTTGCAACTGACACAATTCGACGAGTGAGGCGATTTGCTAGGATCATTGCAATCCAACCGACAATCACAGTTACAATCACGCTACTCGTCGCTAAAGCAATGAGCAGAGTTTTACGGCTCTTAAAGGCATTCTCAACGTTGTTCCCGAGTACCAAATGCCAGTTTAGTTCCGGCAGATTGTCTAACTTTGTCCAAGGACTATACGTGAAAATGTACGCTCCTTGAGATTCACTCACCGATCTTGTATTCACTTTTGCCGCAGATGCAATCTGCGAAAATTCAGGAAATATGGCGGGCGCTTCTTGATTAAAGCGCTCTGGACGCGAGGTGAGAATGACTCGATTTGTCGCTGGATCAATGATGCTGTATTCTCGCCCAATCAGCGTGTAGGTCACGAGATGGTCAGACATTTTCTCGAGTGGTAAGGTCGCCCGCACAATCCCGATTGTTCTTCCGGTCTGAGTATCTCGCACTGGAGCTGTGAGAAAGACTTCAGTGCGTTTTCCATCCGCGCTTATCATCGGTTGACTAATTCCAGCACGGTTATTGCGAATGGCTTCTTGAAAGTAAGCTTGACCGATTTGATTGGAATTTGAGCGATCGCCCGCTTGCACAAGCACATTGCCATTGAGATCAAAGATGGCAACATCGCTGTAGTTGCCATAGGCTTGAGCGATGCGGGTGAGGGCAGCATTCCTATCTGCTTGGCTGGTTGCATTCCGGGGAGCAGTTTCGCTCAGCAATGGGAAGTTTGCCAACGCTTGAACTTCTGCATAGCGCTGTGACATGTATCGACTGATCAAATCGCTCAGTCGAGTTGCAGCTAATTGCTGTGCGCCAGTCACTTGCTGTGTGATTGCGTGATCTGCGAGAACGTAATTAATCGCGCCCATCGTCGCAATCGGAACCGTACTGAGTACAACTGCTAAGAGTGCAGTTCTTTGCTTTAAGCTCATGCGATTGAGCCAGTCGGGCAAGGCGCGACGCGATTGCAATCGCGCAGCATCCGCCATTGTATAGGCAGATTGAGTCGGGAACACTCTTGAATTTGTAGAAGACAATTGATCAACCATGAGTCAAGTAAGTATCTTGGGGAGAACGTGAATCGGGCAATATTGTTGAAGCTTGATGGTTTAAGCTTGAGGCTGAAAGTTCGGCGACTGAACGATCGCTTCAGCATCCAAGACAAATAACACTTCCTGTTTTTGCAACACACACCCGCTTAAGTAATGTGAGAATCTTGCAGTTGCATGACTGAGTGAAGGCTGGATATCGGCAGCGGGAAACCAGATGGAGCCATGAATGTGTTGAACGGCGATCGCAAAAGAGGTAGAACCGACCCGCAGAATTAGCAAATCCTGTGCGGATACTGGAGAATGAATCGGGGCAGGAATTCCGCCAACATCGAGTAGATTCGCCAGATCAATCACCCACATCACCTGTCCCTGACGATGCATCAGTCCCAGCACATAAGATGGCATATCAGGCATAGGGGTGAGTTGTTGCAGCGATCGAGAAATCGCTTCTCGCACATAAGTCATTGGAACGACAACAGAAATCTTTGCACCCAAATCAAATTTGAGATACATCTGCCCCAAGCGATCTGGGATTGGGCGCAGAGTAATTGCTGAACTTTGCATGTCTTCAGCCTCCTACAGATTGAACAGCACGGATAAACTGGTCACGGGTGAATGGTTTCGTGATGTAGACATCTGCGCCCTGCTTCATCCCCCAAAGTCGATCGATATCTTGGTTTTTGGAAGTGCAAATAATGATTGGGACATCTTCGGTTACGGGATGTTTTTTGAGTGCCCGACAGAGTGCAAAGCCGCTCATTCCGGGCATGACGACATCCGTCACGACAACATCAGGCTTCTGTTCTGCAACTTTGTCGAGTGCTTCTTTGGCACTCACAGCCTCAATCACGATGTAACCGCTTTCTTGTAAGTAGTGGCTGAGAAGCTCACGTTCTGACGGGGTATCTTCGACAATTAAAACTGTACTCATCATCGGTTAGTAAAGCCTAGGCGGGGTAAAGGTGGGAGTGGGGAGTAGAGAGGTGGGGAGTGGGGAGGTGGGGAGATGCTTCCTGTATTTCTCTCTATCCTCTTGTTGGAAGATACTGAGCTACAGTTTGAAGTAGGTCAGCTTGCGTAAATGGTTTTGTTAAATATCCAGACGCTCCCACTAATTTGGCTCTGGCTCGATCGATGAATCCAGTGTGTCCAGTCACCATGATGATCGGGGTTGCTTGAAAACCGGGATGTCGTCTCAACATCGAACAAAGCTCATATCCATCTAAGTTCGGCATCCCTACATCTAAGAGAATCAGATCCGGCTTCTGCCGCATGATTTGCATGACGGCTTTGAGAGGATCATGAATCATGAAGACCGTAAACTGCTCGTCAAGATAGCTTTGGATCGCTTGCAAAATTGAGGGGCTATCATCAATGCAAATGATTTTGTACGATCGTGTACAGGCTTGAACAGGCTTTGAGGGAACTTCTAAAGTCTGAATCGGACGCTCCATCACTGGGGCAACAGCAACTGTTCGATCTCCAAGTGTTCGATCGCCAACTGCTCGATCGCGGACTATCGTTGCCGTTGTTTTAGCAGGCTGATACCGTTGTGCAAGGAGCGGTAAAAGCTCAATTCGACAAAGCTCTGGATAGGGATCGAACTCTGCACGTTCAATGACTTGAGTTTCACCTTCATACAGCATCAAAAATCCGGTGAGCACTTCTTGAGCCAACTGCTTGATCAACTGTTGGGCTTCACTGATCGATAGATATTGTTGTTCGACTAATCTTAAAATCGCTTGATAATCCGGGCTAATCCGACTGTGATTAGTGAGCGGCTTACGATCGAACAAAGCACGAACCTGCGATCGTACTGCACCGCCTAGGGTGGGAATATGCTGACTCAACCGCCCCAAATGCCGATCTAGTCTTTCAAATGGGCTAAGAGAACTGGTGGCAAAGGTCAGTTCGCCTTCACTGAAGTAGATTGACCAGTCCGCAATACTGGTTTCGACTTTCAAGCATCCCGTCAAACGCTGATGAATGAGACGAAGCAGTAATCGGTGAGGATGCAGGCTGGGATAAGATTTGACCATGGCGCTGAATCACAACTTCAAGGATTTTTCATCTTTTTCGCCCTAGATTTGAATGCATGGCAAGTTTGAGCCTGATCTCAGGACTCTGAAACCACATATTCTTAGGCGAGTGGAAGTGCAACCCTGTTTTAGATTCGTTTGAGTTAATCTAAGCCCCTGATATTGCCGCAACAGCGATCGATCAAAATTCTGATTGATTAGGATAAGCGATAGATGCTGGTACACACGACTTAACTTATTTAAGAGCTTACTGGTATTTACGGAGAATGACAACCTTCTTAAGAGAATCTTGAAGATATGATTTAGCGGGAACGCTCAACTTTTCTCTAGCTGCGTATCTTCTAAAACCTAAGTCCCATCGCATTTTCGAGAGCTAGAGGTTAAATTTTCTGCGAAAGCGATCGCTTTTGATACCAATTTTCCTGGCTGATATTTCAGTATTTACCCTGAGGAAAATCTACGTAGAAACACGGTGTTCGATTATGAGAACTTTATTAACGACAGCATCAACTCCAGCCCTCGGTTTTTTCTGCTTCTTCAAAATTCAGATCTCACCCTGTTGATCCCAATAATCTGACTCTTGATAGATGTCGCTTTTTTGTCTCCCCGAAAACTCCCCGAATTCTCCCCCGCAATTTCACCCGAATTGAGTATTCTGAATTCAGAGAAATCTGGGAAATCTCTTTGCGTTCAAACGGCGCAAGAGCTTCGGTCGCTGGGAAAGGGAAGCGCTGCACTCTCCGTGAATGAGGAAATTGCAGTCGCAAACTAAATCAACCGAAGTTTCTCACCTGTTCGTAACGAGTTTCGCTTGATTCGTTGCGAGCAGGTTTTTTATGTCAAGGCTTGCCCTCCCTTCACCGCTCGCTATTTCAACTCTGACCATGTTTGAAGAAAAATATCACGGCTGGCTCATTGAGATTTTGACTGACGCAGAGGGGTACATCTTCAATTGCTGGCTTCCCGGCTGTCGTTTGGCGGTCAGCGATCGCCAAAATTACCCCACGCTGTTTTCGGCTCGCACGGCTGCCAAACGTCGCGCTGATCGCGAATCTGTGAAGTGGGCGTTGCAGCATTGTTATCAGACTTATCGTCAAGGCAACCTGAATTCCGAAGAGTTTCAGACTCTCGAAGAATTGATCAACCAAACCTTGTTGCCCAATTTGGAAGCTAACCTTGAGCAGAGGGTCTAACTCGCGTTCGATCGCTACAATAAGATCTGTCTTTTTTGGTTAGTCGATATTTTGAGCGCTACTTCTTCCCCTAAAATCGTTCTCGTCGATGGTCATTCGCTGGCATTTCGCGCCTATTATGCGTTTGCGAAAGGTCGCGATGGTGGATTGCGAACAAAATCTGGCATTCCGACGAGTGTATCTTACGGTTTTCTTAAAGCCTTGCTCGAAACGGTGGAAGCAGAAAAGCCGGATTATTTAGCGATCGCGTTTGATTTAGGAGGCGCAACGTATCGCCATGATGCAGACGAGACTTACAAAGCGGGTCGTCCTGAAACGCCGGAAGACTTTAAGCCAGATCTGGATAATCTCCAAGAAGTTTTGAAGGCGATGAATTTACCGATCGTCGTTGTCCCCGGATACGAAGCGGATGATGTAATCGGAACGATGGCGCGGCGAGCCAGTCAAGAAGGCTTCGACGTGAAGATTTTGAGTGGCGATCGAGATTTGTTTCAACTGGTTGATCCAGACGAAAAAGTCAAGATCTTATATATGAGTACCAGCTATGGCAAAGGCGCACCGCCTCCGAAAGAATTTGGAGTAGAAGAGGTGAAACTCAAGCTAGGGGTTTTGCCCTCTCAGGTCGTAGATTTCAAAGCGCTTTGTGGCGATACATCTGATAACATCCCTGGTGTAAAAGGGATTGGAGAGAAAACGGCAAGTCAGTTACTCAAAACATATGGATCATTAGAAAATGTCTACGCCTCGATCGAAGAAATCAAAGGTGCAGTCAGAAAGAAATTAGAAGAAGGAATCGATGCCGCGCGGCATTCTCAATGGATGGCGCAAATTCACTTAGATGTTCCCCTAGAAATTGATCCGGCTGATTGTAAACTTCAGGGATTCGATGAAGAAACACTCCTGCCATTAATTGAACGATTAGAATTCAAATCGTTTTATAACAAGATCGAGAAATGGAAGCGACAACTCAGTGGCGAATTGAGTACAACAGAAAGTGCAGCAAAATCAGCAACGAATACACCTGTTGTTAAACAATATACAGATGAGGATGTATGGTTTTTCAGCGCAGAAGATACGGCAAATGCTGAAAAGTTTGAATTAGTCGAGATTACTCCACAAATTATTGATACAGAAGCGAAACTAAAAGAACTCGTCGATCGCTTAAAAACGACAAAAGAAACGATCGCTTGGGATACTGAAACGACCGATCTTGATCCGATCAAAGCTGATTTAGTGGGAATTGGGTGCTGTTGGGGTGCAGAATCCGATGCAATGGCTTACATTCCGATCGGTCATATCGAAGGCACAAATCTCGATAAAGCGATCGTGCTCGAAGCGCTGCGTCCCATTCTTGAAGACGTGAAATATCCGAAGTCATTCCAGAATGCAAAATTCGATCGCTTAGTGTTTCGGTTTCAAGGAATTGAACTCGCTGGTGTTGTGTTCGACACAATGTTAGCCAGCTATGTTCTTAATCCTGAAGCGAGTCATAAACTTAGCGATCTCGGATATCGCAATTTAGGAATTCACGCAAAAGAATATACTGATCTCGTTCCCAAAGGTAAAACCATTGCTGATATTGCCATTCCTGCAGTCGCAGACTATTGTGGAATGGATGTTTACACTGTGTTTCGATTAGTTCCGCTTCTGCGATCGGAACTTGAAGCAATTCCTGCTCTCTACAAGCTGCTTTTAGAAATTGAACAGCCTTTAGAGCCTGTTTTAGCTGAGATGGAAGCGACCGGGGTGAGAATCGATCGAGATTATCTCGTCCAATTTTCAAAATCCTTAGAGACAGAACTAGCTGCGATCGAAGAACGCGCCTATGCCTCGGCAAATCAGAAATTTAGTCTCGGTTCTCCGAAACAATTGAGTGAGCTGTTATTTGAAAAACTAGGACTCGATAAAAAGAAATCTCGCAAAACGAAAACAGGGTATTCTACCGATGCAGCAACCCTGGAGAAACTACAAGGCGATCATCCCGTGGTCGATGCGATCGTTGAACATCGCACCTTATCAAAACTGAAATCAACCTATGTCGATGCGCTGCCAAATTTGATCAATCCGAAGACCGATCGCGTTCACACCGATTTCAATCAGGCAGTCACTTCTACAGGTCGGCTATCCTCGTCTGATCCTAACTTGCAGAACATTCCGATTCGGACGGCATTTAGTCGTCAAATCCGTAAGGCGTTCATTCCTGAAGACGGGTGGCTTATGGTTGCGGCAGACTATTCTCAAATCGAGTTGAGAATTTTAGCGCATCTGAGCCAAGAGCCTGTCTTGCTGGAGACCTATCGCAACAATGAAGATGTTCACTCTCTCACTGCTCGACTATTAATGGAGAAAGATGAAATCTCCTCAGAAGAACGGCGGCTCGGAAAGATTATTAACTTCGGCGTGATTTACGGCATGGGAGCGCAGCGATTTGCGCGAGAAGCAGGCGTTCCAACCTCTCAGGCGAAGACCTTTATTGAACGATTTAACGATCGCTATTCCCGCGTTTTCGAGTATTTGCAGCAGATGCAACGAGAAGCGATTGCCAATGGCTATGTTGAAACGATCAAAGGGCGACGACGCTATTTTAATTTCACGTCTGAGTCACTTCTCAAACTGCGGGGCACATCACCTGACACGATTAAACTCGATCAGATCAAACTGCGTGACCAATTTGAAGCTCAAGCTCTCAGAGCCGCTGCAAATGCACCGATTCAAGGGTCTAGCGCTGACATCATCAAAATTGCAATGGCGAACTTACATGAAGTGTTGAAAGCTTATCCAGCGAGATTGCTCTTGCAAGTACATGATGAATTGGTGTTTGAAGTCGAACCGGATGCTTGGCAAGAATTACAGCCCAAAATTAAGTCCGTAATGGAAAATGCCGTTTCGTTGAGCGTGCCTTTAGTGGTTGATATTCGATCAGGCAATAACTGGATGGAAACAAAATAATTACCTGTATCCTCGACGTGTTTAAAGCTGCGATGAAGAAAAAGTGTACGATCGCATCTCTAATTTCGATCAGATTAACAACTGGCACATTTTAGCTTGACCTTAGAAGTTAGATTCTAGGGTCAATTTCCAATTTGACCCCCAAATTCCCGCAAGTAACCCTGTTCCAAAATTAGAAGTAGCACATATGCCAAAAGACAGAGTTTACTTTCCTTTTACATTAACCCCCGTGCATCCACCGCAATATTGATCACACTGTTGCTCAGTACATTGTCAACGAACTCTAAATCCATAAGTCTGTACGAGCAATCCTCTAATCAGGTTTTTATTGTGTTCCTTTCCTCATTGAGTCTTACCTTATTCGGACTCAGGCAAGTTTTCACAGTTGTCTAATCGGCGATCGAGCTTATCGCCCCAGGAAACCAATCTTCGTCAGATCTCAATGCGAGGTCAAATTTGGCATGAGGTTGCTTTCTGCATATTGTCATTCAAGGAAAATCAACATGATTATTCGCTCAGTTGACCATCTGAATCAAATACTGCAAGCAAACCAAGCCGCCTTCGGTGGACGCTTCCAAACTCAACTCACAACTCGATCGAACCTCACCCCGGTTCCATCCCAATCCAGCAGTCCTCCCCCTCTGCAACCCGCTCCTCCTGCCCCTGTTCAATCCACCAATGCAGGCTTTGGTGCATTTGAACAACAGGTTTTCGATCTGACCAATCAACAACGGGCACAGTTTGGCTTAGCTCCTTTGAGCCTCAATCTCACCCTGAATGATGTGGCTGAAAAACATAGCCAAGACATGGCAGGCAATAACTATTTCAGCCATCAAGGTCGCGACGGCTCCCAACCTTGGGATCGTATGCGGGCAGGAGGCTACAACTATTCCAGAGCCGCAGAAAACATCGCATTTGGGCAGCCGACTGCTCAAGATGTTGTTACAGCTTGGATGAATAGCCCCGGACACCGCCAAAACATTCTCGACCCCAATCTCCAAGAAATCGGAGTGGGCTACTACGACGGTTACTGGACGCAAAACTTTGGGACGGCAATGAGGCTCTCATAAAATTGTGACGCTCATAAAATTGTGACTCTCATCAACCTGGCGGATTCCATGCGCTAGGTTGATGTTCCAATCGGGTTCAAGTCAGATCTCCAAGTTCTCCCAGACCTTGGAGATTTGACCTACGATCGAACCGAACAGATTACAATTAAGTAACAAAGACTTAGATAGTCGTGAGTTATGTCACTGTCATCCGCCCAACTTCCACCCGCACTCGATCGTATTGTGCAACGTCTCGCTCGATCGACCGATCCGAAACGCAAATACGAACTTTTGATCACTCTGGCGCAACGCCTCAAACCGTTTCCAGAAGCGGAAAAAACACCAGAAAATAAAGTCGCTGGCTGTGCCTCTCAAGTCTTTGTCGTTGCGAATTTAGAAGATGACAAAATTCAATTTCAGGGAGACTCAGACTCGCAATTAGTCAAAGGCTTAGTTGCTCTCTTAGTGGAAGGTTTAAGTGGTTTAACCCCGCAAGAAGTTGTCGATCTTTCACCTGACTTTATCAAAGCAACTGGACTTGATGTGAGCCTGACCCCCTCTCGCGCTAATGGTTTCTACAACATTCTCGCGAAGATGAAACAGAAATCGCAGGCACTGATGAACTAATTGAATTTGTGCGATCGCTCCCCTATTTAGGGTTGCTGAAACTCTAATGTTGCGGCATTTCTAGCAATGTTCTCGAATGCAGCATTGTGTTATTGTTACCGCTAAGCAAAATCTTGCCAGAAATCGATCGCTCTTCTACAATTCAGTGCTAAAGCGCGCTTGTTGAATCCGTTGGAATATTATCAGCCTACTATCCCCGATTTACCCATTCATCCTATGCGAGCGCGTCGTCAGCGGCGTAGTTCTGATCTCAATCACATTCGAGATCACGATCGTGCCGCTCACGATTGGTATCGCTTTGTATTATCGTTTCCGCCACATTTAGTTCAGAAACATCTCAAAGATTTTGCAATTCGACCCGATCAAACTGTACTCGATCCGTTCTGCGGGACGGGAACAACTGTGGTCGAATGTAAAAAATTAGGCATTCCCAGTGTCGGAGTTGAAGCGAATAAAATGGCGTGGTTCGCGGGAACTACAAAAGTGAATTGGCATATGGAAGCCGATCGCTTAATGGCTCACGCCACTCAAATTGCAGAACTCGCCCATGCCAATCTGGATCAACCGTTACGCACGTTAGACGAAGAGCGATCGCAGTTACTCCTGAAAAATTCCATCAGCGAATTGCCTTTGCACAAAGCCTTAGTTTTACTCGATCAATTAGAGCAACATCGGGATGAAAACTGCGATCGCTACGAAAAACTCGCTCTGGCAAAAATACTGGTCTATTCGGTGAGCAATTTAAAATTTGCCCCAGAAGTCAGTGTTGGAAAATACAAACAAGATGCGCCCGTGATCGAACTGTGGCTGAATGAAATGCAGCAAATTTCAAGAGATCTGCAACATCTTCACCCATTGAAAGAGATTCCTGCAATCGTTCACCATGCCGACTCGCGCAGCTTATTGCAAGTTTTAGAGCCAAACTCGATCGATGCTGTGATCACGTCGCCCCCGTATCCGAATGAGAAGGATTACACTCGTGCTACCCGTTTAGAATCGGTCGTCTTGGGATTTCTGCAAACGAAAATCGACCTACGATCGATGAAACAGGGATTAATGCGATCGAACTCGCGCGGCGTTTACCGAACCGATGACGATGATCACTGGGTCGCGAACCATCCAGAAATTCAACGCATCGCAGCCGAAATCGAAGCCAAACGAATTGAACTCAAAAAAACCAGCGGTTTTGAGCGGCAATATGCCCGAGCGACAAAACTCTATTTCGGCGGAATGGCAAGACATTTAGCAGACTTGCGGCAAGCCTTGCGACCTGGAGCACAACTTGCTTACGTCGTCGGGGATCAAGCCTCTTACTTTCGGGTGATGATTCGCACCGGAGAGCTGATTGCAGACCTAGCCAAATCCCTTGGCTATGAAGTCGTCGATATTGAGCTGTTCCGAACCCGCTTAGCGACTGCGACCAAAGAGCAATTGCGAGAAGAAGTCGTCTTACTCAAATGGAACGGGAGCGAATCGCAGTATTAAAAAACCAGCGATCGTACATCCGATTGAAAATCCTAATAGCTTAAATTTTCCTTTCAAATCACCCTCAATGACGACGCTGAAAATCAAACTCGCGATCGTCATCAAACTCCCCAAGATCGTTGCTACTCCCCCGATCCAGGCTAAAATCAGCCACCCGATAATCATAAGCCCCTCCCTAGATGTACGGTTATCTCTGCAATTATTACCCCAGTGGCGGATGGTTATTTTGTCAAATGCTTGTTATCTTTTTTAATATCAAGTGTAGGATTTGAAACTGAGTCAGGGAATCCTCGAAGAATCATCCGGTTCGTTCAGGATAAACTACCTTGACAAAAGGGACATGTCATCCTGTAATTGGTCTACTCTCTTTCATTTGGAGTGTATTACGTATGAGTCAACCTGTAGAACTTTCATTGGAACAACAATTCAGCATTCGGTCGTTCGAGACCCAGGTGCAGCAAATGAGCCGTGAACAGGCTCAAGAGTTCCTCGTCCAGTTGTATGAGCAAATGCTGATGCGCGAAGCGATGTATCGTCACTTCCTGAAACAGCAATGGGGCTTAGAACCCGGCTCACCGATGCTCTAGTCTCCGCTTTCGTCGCGCGAGCGACCTCGAACTTTTGCTTTGTTCTCAAACGCAGAAAAGAGCAGGGGTGTGGGGCGTTCAAGCAAAACCCTTCCTGATATTTCGCTTCACTCGATTCAGTTTGTAAAATCTCACGACCTTCACACGAACTGCCAACTTCCAAATCATCAGTGCTTATCAGGCACATAGGAAGATAGCCTGCCTGATGATTTGAAAAAATGTGCCGCGTTATTGTCGTTTGGGGCAGAGTCTTAAGCGGTTTGATCACGCCTTTCCTAAAAAGCGCTTAAGGCGCTGGCGACTTTTTCGACCTTCTCCATTTCTGTCAGCGCATTGCGGAAATCTTCTTGAACCTAGTCTGTTACAGCGTTAGATGGCTAGGACAAGTTGATTGCTATTTCCCTTCAGGCAAAGCACGTTGGATTTGAGCTAGCTTGAGCACTAGCACCCTTTGCCTGTTGTGCAGCATTGAAATTATTTCATGGTTTTGTGCGTAGTGCCACTCAACATACTCAATAAGTGTATCTAACGTGAATTTGGGATAAGGGATTTCGCCCCTGTGCCGATGCGAATAGAATTCGCGGCTAGACAAACGAAGTCCACCGTCGTGGACTAATTTTTGAAGAGGGCTGTGAGTGCGCGGCGGCGCACTTTGTCTGTTTAGGCGCGAATTCCATTCGCCAGCCGCCCAAACATTAACCCGAACTGACGTTATCTGTCGGGCAGAGTTGTGCGATCGTCTAGAAGCAATCCGCAGTCTAACGTTTGATTGCTTTAGCTCGATCGCTGATATTCCTGCCAAGCTTGTACGAGATTTCCTTGCATCAATCCTGCTACAGCATTGAGCGATCGTAGTTCTTTCAAAGCTGGATTGAGCGAGATCGCTGAATTTAAAGCTTTCTGAGCCGCTGAAGCTCGGAAGTCATACAAATTCACGAAAGCAAGATAAGCATAAGCGATCGGGTTTTTCGCATCTAATTGCGTAATCCGCTCAAACGTTTCGATCGCAGGTTGAACGCGGCGTTTGAGGACATTGGCGAGTGCTAATCCATAGGCAAACTCAAGATTATCTGGCTCTTGATTGAAGCGGTATTCGAGAATCTGCCGAGCCTGCGTTACATAGTCCTGAACCGGATCATATTGATTGAGTTGACCCACTTTCTCAAAGATACGATCGAGCGCTTTGATGCCCTGCGGCATCGTTGTGGCAAGTGAGCGCAGTTGAGTCACAAAATCTAACTCTGGAGCTTCAGTCGTCGCAGTCGGAGAAATCGTTAAGCGAATGTCGGGAACATCGATCGCATAAGTCGCTTTCGTTTCACGGTTTAGATAAGCGGCAGTTAACGTGTAGGTTCCTTGAGCATTGGGAGGCGGTAAAGCCGCAAGCCGTTCTGTAATTTGCAAAGCTGCCTGCTCAGGATGCGAACTCGGTTGTAGGTTGCCAAGCGCGATCGCATGGTCATGGAACCAACGTGTCGCAGGCGGATTTGCAGCAGTCGTCGCATCGTCTGAAACTCGATTCCAAGTGAGTAACAGTAAGCCAGAGCGGAGCTGTTTCCAAGACCCTGACCAACGATAGGTTACAGGCATCGGTTTTCCAGGAGCCGCTTGATTCGGAATCCGGATTTGTTCGAGTTTGACTTGCTGGATCGGTTGGGGATGGGGAGCAACACGGATCGGCGCAATCGCTCGGCGGTAAAGTTGAAGTTGAGTTTGATCCGGGAGCTTCCAAATTCGATGCAATTGGAAATCTGGGTTTTCAGCGATCGCAGTATTTAAAGCAGCATACGCTTGAGGTCGTCGAATTGCTCCTGAAGCACCGTCTTTCGTGACATACCAATTCAGCGATCGTGCATCTTGTTCGACCTGTTTCACATTCGTTCCGACTTGCCGCCCGTACACTTGAAAGTTTCTCAGCGTGCCTTGATAGTTGAGATTGTGCTGATTAAATTCTGGTAGCGAAGGCAAAACTCCGATCGTCGTGACTAAAGCAGGGTCAGCTTCAATCACAGCATTCACGACATCCGCTTGATGCCAATCGCTCGCGAGTACTGCATGACGTGCATGAGGAAGTTGCAGAAATTTCGGGCTGAGTTCGAGCGGCAATAAGCTGAACATCATCAAAATGCTAGAAAGCGCGATCGCACCCCAGCGGAAAATCTTTAAGCGATCGGGAAAGAGCAGCAAGCCTTGAGCGAGCAAAATCGCTAATACGGGCAGTAAAGGTGTGATATAGCGATCGTCTTTATTCACATTCAACGAACAGAGCAGATAAGCGCCGATCAAAAAGATCAACAACCAACGCACCGACTGAAACCAAGCCTGATAAATTTCTCGTCTGTAACCTCTGCGCCCCATACCTCGATAGTCCAGAGTTTTGAGCCAGCGCCCTTCGACTTGCGACCATTGTTGTTCGATCACCGATCGCTTCCAATACAGAAGCAATCCCGCGATTCCCGCCGCAAATAAAGGCACAGACACTAAACCCGGCAGCGCTTTGAAGTAATAAATCCAAGCTTCAATACTCGTTAAAGCAGGATCACCTTCTGCGATCGCACTATCAACGGTTGCTCGTTTTCCCGCAGTCAGAATAATTAACCAATTCGTGCGATACCACGGTAAACAGATTGCAATGGCGATCGCAATTCCCACTGCTAACTGAATGAATCGTCGCCAAGCTCTTTTCCGAAGGGAAACAACACTCAGCCACACAATCGGAGTGAATAAGAAAAATAGTGCGGGTTGTTTCGTTAACAACGAAAGCCCAAACGAAACCCCAAATCCTGCTGCATACAACCACGATCGCAAAGCAGAAATTTGAGGTAATGGGAAAGACTGCACGATCGCAATCGATTGAGTCACAGAAACAACGCTGGGCTGAGTCACGACTTGAGATTGCTGATCCGCAACCGGGCGAACCGTATCCGTCGCCCAAAGCGTTAATAGAAAAAATGTCAGTGTAACGATCGCACTCAGTGGAAAATCGATCAAGTAATCCAATCGGATTACAGACAATCCTGGTAGCAATAAGCACAGTGTTGTTGCCCATCGGGCGACTTGGAGATTAAAGAGTCGAAGGCTCAATCCATAAACGGATGCGAGTAGAATCGCACTAAACAATGAATTGACTAACGTAGATTGCGTTTCCCCGGTGCCAAATATCTGAATAAAAGGAGTAGTGATTAAATATACAAGCGGTGGAATCTTAGAAGTCAAAAGCCAAACGCTTGTCCACCACTCTTGCGAAAACCAGCTTGGTTGCTGGAAGGCTCGCCAGAAATTCATTGCACCCGTTAAATACTCAGCTTGATCCCACGCTGGAACCGATCGATCAACCCAAAACCAAACGCGATCGACAACAAAGCCGATTGCCCAGACCGTGACCACGATCGGAATTCCATTTCTCCAAGCCGAAGATTGCTGTTTTGCGAACACTCACACCTATCCCAATTCTCTAAAATGTATAGCTCATTTTGATGTGCGGAATTCCTGCTTCTTCAAATTCTTCTCCTTCAGAAATAAATCCAAGTTTTCGATAGAACTCAACCACCGCACTTTGAGCATGAATTTGCACAGTCGCGATATTTTTGTTAGCCAAAAATTCTAAAACGGTTTCGACAATTTTGCGCCCAACTCCGTATTTTCTTAATTCAGGTAAAACGGCTAATCGTTCCATTTTTGCAGTTTGGGGAGAGAGAAATCGAATTCTTGATGTTCCGACTGCATCTTGTCCAACCCAGGCTAAAAAGTGTACGGCATCTGCGTCTAATCCATCAAATTCTAGTGCGGCATCTACGCCTTGTTCGATTTGAAAAACACGTATCCGAATGCTTTGAATTGCCTCAAAATCGCGCCGAAAATCCGCGACTTTAATCGTAGGCTGAGCGGGAGATCGTTCGAGTATCATATGTCAACTCAATTTGAACGTAGCATTTTCTCACGATGAGACGACTTCTTCTCGCCATTTTCCCCGGAATTGCATTCTTTGCAACCGTATCACCTGCTAACGCTGCCAACCCGGATCATTTACAGCGGTTACTGAAGACAAATCAGTGTCCAAATTGTGACTTGAGTAACGCTGATCTCACAGACGCAAATTTATTCGGTGCAAATTTAACCAATGCGAATCTCAAAGGCGCAATTTTAAAAGGTGCGAATCTTGGCTCGGCAAACTTTAGCGATGCCGACTTAAGTGGTGCAAATTTGCAGCAGGCTTATCTCGATCGAGCAACCCTCGAAAATGCCAATCTCACGCAGGCTAATTTGACCCAAGCCTATTTGAAGAATGCAACGACCACAGGTGTGCAACTTCGAGGTGCGACTCTGCGCGGTGCAAAACTTCAGAATGCTGATTTGATTGGTGTGAACTTACAGGGTGCAGATTTAAGCGAGACAAATCTCAGTGGCGTGTTCTTCAGTGGATTTCGATCGATCCGAAGCACTGCAATCCCCTTCTTTGGGTCTACGTACTCTCCTGCAATGTTTACTGCCCTAATTTGCCAGAATGCACCTTTCCCCAGTCCTGAGAAGGAGAACGAAGAGTTTCGGCGGCTTGGGCTAGAATTTGTGCCTGCAAATTTGGTTGGGAGCAATCTCGCTGGAGCAAATCTTGCGGGTGCAGTCTTAATTCGGGGCAATTTGACCAATGCAAATCTCACGGGCGCAAACCTCAGGGATGCTTGTTTGATTCAAGGAAATTTGAGAGGAGCAGTGCTCGATCGTGCTGATTTACAATCTGCCTTATTAAAAGCCGCAATTCTAGAAGGGGCGAGCCTAAAAGAGACCCGCAATGCCAATTTAGCCGAGGCATTTCAAAACGAAACCGATGCCCGACAAAAGGAAGCCGAAGCCCAGACGCTTCCGAATGTACAAGCGATGATGCGCGCCCAGCAAGCTTACTTGCTGGAACATACCAAATTTGCTACTAAAGTTGACGAGTTACAGTTGGGATTAGAAGACTCTGAGCAATATGCCTATCGGGTCTTTTCTCAGGGCGATCGCACTCGTTTATCGGTCGTTGCTGCGGTTCCCAAAGCGGGCGGCTTCAAAACTTATATCGGTTTAGTCTCGACTTCCCGTGGCTCGCAGGAAAAGGTATCGATGACTCGTCTTTGTGTCAGTCAAGAAGCGAAGCCAGTTCTACCCAAGTTGCCTTTGAATGTGCCAAACAATCAGCCTGCCGCTTGCCCAACTGGGTTTCAAGCCATCAAGTAAACAACTGGATTAACGGTGGAGTCGGGCAAGTTGCCCGACTTCAAGGATTTCAGCGCTAGAATCGATCGCATTGCGCTTCAACGTCACAATGCTAGAATCACTTCTCTCCACGACCTTATGGCTCTCGCGTCCGACAGTTGCCCAGGCTCCTGTACGCCAACCCACTTCTGAAGAGATCTACCAAGCGTGCACCCAAAATCGAGCTGAGACTCTGCCTAATCCCTTTGTCGATGTTTCTCCTCAAGATTGGGCATATAAAGCAGTTCTGACCATGCACTACTGCGGAGCTTTCCGAAAAGCTGCTCCGAGAAGTCTATTTGAGCAACCTGCTCAACCGAAATCCTCAACTTCGCAATAGCGTGATATCCTATCGCAGTCGATCATCACGCCCCCTATGATTGTTGAACAGCCCTCTTTGTTTACCAACGCTGATTGGTCAAACGAATCTGCCTCACGTGAGCATTTAAACCTCAGCGAGTCTGTGCTCAAAGACTGGAAACAGAGAATTTTCAACTATCAAACGGCTCTGACTCCCCAACAGCAAGTCTCACTCTTTGAGTCGATCGAAACTGATCCGTACGCGATCGACCCATTCAAACTTCCCCAACAAAACACCCAATTTTGGCGACAAAAAGCCGAAGATCAAGGCGTTGCAGCCCTCTATTTCGTGATTGATTACGAACTTCCGATCGTTCTCTATGTCGGTGAAACCATCAAATCGAATCAACGCTGGAAAGGCGAACACGACTGCAAACGCTACTTACTCAACTATCGGCAAGCGCACTACGACTATCAACTCCCCTCCTCACTCGGCATCGCCTTCTGGTCAAATGCTCCTGTCAAAACCCGCGATCGCCAAAAACTCGAACTCGCCCTGATCCAGCGCTGGCGTTCTCCCTTCAACAAAGAGAACTGGACAATGTGGGGGACACCTTTCACTTATGGCAAGCAATAAGTTTCGAGAAAAATTCATTTACAAGAAAATCCGATTGTCTGCTACCTAAGACACTACTCATTGTTCAAGTCTCTTGATACGATCAGAACTTTAAAACCCGACTCGGTGCGAAGTGTCTATGGTCAGTCAGCCCAAACGTTCAACGCCACGTCCGATCGTTCTCACATCTCATCCCGCCAAATTTTCTAAATCGATCGCCATCCACTGGGGCGAAGCCGATCCGATCAAACGCGGTGCAATTATTGGCACACTCACCACGGCTGCCCACCGTAATGTGATCGGAACGCATTCTGGCTCTTATGCCGTCTATCGTGCTCTCGCTGTCGCCAGCGGCAAACTCGATGCCAACCATCGCGCTGATTTAACGAATACGGCTCCGGCTGCCTTGCTTCACGCCCATCCAGCCTGGTCAGATCCCGATAAAATTGTCTCGCTCGACCCTTTTGGGGCAATTGTCGGAGAAGTCTATCGCGATCTCTATGAGCAAGGCTACGACATCAAACCGACGATCGCAATTACCAAAGCGCACATCAACATGCCAGAACTGCAAGACGCGATCGCCAAAGGTCGCCTGCAAGAAGATGGCGAAATCATGAAAAAAGGCGGCGATTTAGTCGTAACTAAAGCCGCGATCGAGCCAGTTTGGTATCTTCCCGGACTGGCAAAACGCCTGCACGTTGAAGAAAGCCTCTTACGTCGCACCTTATTTGAGCAAACGGGCGGCATGTTCCCTGAACTGATTACCCGTCCCGATATCAAAGTCTTCTTGCCCCCAATCGGTGGCATCACCGTCTATATTGTGGGCGATCCTGACGCGATTACTGACCCTAATCGATCGCTTACCGTCCGCGTTCACGACGAATGCAATGGCTCGGATGTCTTCGGGTCTGATATTTGTACCTGTCGTCCTTATCTGGTTCACGGCATCGAAGAATGTGTGCAAACTGCTCAACAAGGTGGCGCAGGCATTATCGTTTATCTGCGTAAGGAAGGACGTGCCCTCGGCGAAGTCACTAAATTCTTGGTTTACAACGCTCGGAAACGTCAAGAAGGCGGCGATCGCGCGGATGCTTACTTCACCCGCACCGAATGTGTGGCAGGCGTTCAGGATATGCGATTCCAAGAACTGATGCCGGATGTGCTGCACTGGTTAGGGATTACGCGCATCGATCGCTTTATTTCGATGAGCGATATGAAACACGATGCTGTGACGCGATCGGGCATTGAAATTGTGACGCGCGTGCCGATTCCAGAAGAATTGATTCCAGCGGATGCAATGGTCGAAATCGAGGCAAAAAAAGCGGCAGGATACTACACCGAAAGTGAAGTGCTCACCGAAGAAGCCTTAGCTGAGATTAAAGGACGAGGACTGAGTGACTAATCGAGTTGAATATTTGCGATCGCCCACCGCGATTCGAGAGCGCTGCAACGAACTCTTCGAGCTAGCCCAGGCTGATCAACTCCCTTATTTTCGAGTCGATCTGACGCAACTTGATGCCGTTGCCGATTACGTGATCGCTGTAATTCGCGAACATTACCCTGATTTGGATGTGCCGTTTCATAGTCGATGGCGACACTTTGAAGTCGGCAATATTCCTCGCGTCCGGCAGCTTGAACAGGCGATCGAATCACGGTCTAAAATCGAGCAAGCAAAAGCAAAATTCGATCTCGTGATTCCGAGCGTGTTGCTTGATGCAGGCGCAGGCGATCGCTGGAAATATCATGAAGCCACGACTCAGAAAACTTGGGCGCGATCCGAAGGTTTAGCGATCGCGTCGTTTGATGCATTCTGCCAAGGTGCTTTCTCGAAGCATCCTTATCAAGCGGATGCAACAGCCCTGAAGCAGATTACACCTGAGCAGATCGGTGCGTTTTTTCAAGTCGGTTCTGAAAATCCTTTGGTTGGCTTGGAAGGACGATCCGCGCTTCTGCAAAAATTGGGACAGACGATCGAACAATCCCCCGATCTGTTTGGTGATGTGCCTCGTCCTGGCAATCTGGTTAATTATCTCATCGCTCACGCTGACCAAGGACAGCTTTCTGCGATCGTTGTGTTGAATGCCGTTCTGATTGGATTGGGTGAAATCTGGTCAGGGAGATTATCGATCGAGGGCGTGAACTTAGGGGACGTGTGGAAACATTCGTCTTTATCAGGGGATCAACTCATTCCGTTTCACAAGCTCTCGCAATGGTTGACCTATTCTCTACTCGAACCCTTGCAAGATTTAGGACTGAAAATCATTGATCTTGATCAAATGACTGGGCTTCCCGAATACCGAAATGGTGGCTTATGTCTCGATCTGGGGCTACTTCAACTCAAAGATCCCAAACTGACAGAGATTCCCCATGCTGCTGATTCCGAGTTGATTGTTGAATGGCGAGCTTTGACCGTGTGTTTACTCGATCGCATTGCTGCCACGATTCGCAACAAACTCGATTTAACGCCTGAATCTCTCCCACTCGTCAAAGTTCTGCAAGGTGGAACCTGGACAGCTGGACGCAAAATTGCCGCTGTTCTTCGCCCTAGTGGAACTCCCCCGATTCAAATTTCTAGTGACGGAACTGTTTTTTGACTATGGCTGAAAATTTAACGATTATCGAGCATCCCTTAGTTCAGCACAAACTTAGTTTGATGCGACGAGAAACGACCAGCACAGCAAAATTTCGATCGCTGATGACCGAAATCAGCATGTTACTGGCTTACGAAGTCACTCGCGACTTACCGCTGCGCTACGAAACGATTCAAACTCCCATGGCTGAAATGGAAGCTCCCGTCTTAGCTGCCGACAAAAAATTAGTCGTCGTCTCGATTATGCGAGCAGGGCAAGGCATCCTCGATGGCATTCTGCAATTAATTCCCTCGGCAAGAGTTGGGCATGTCGGAATCTATCGCGAACCGCATTCGCTTGTGCCGATCGAATATTATTTCAAAGTGCCTGACGATACCGAAGAGCGCGATATGTTGGTCGTTGATCCCATGATGGCAACGGGCAATTCTGCGATCGCTGCTGTCGATCGTCTCAAGCAAACCAATCCTAAATCCATCAAGTTTCTCTGCATTTTGGCAGCCCCGGAAGGAATTCGGCATTTTCAAGAGCATCATCCTGAGATTCCCATCTATACAGCCGCGATCGATCAAGGATTAGATGAGCATGGATATATTATTCCGGGACTTGGGGATGCAGGCGATCGTTTATTCGGCACAAAGTGATATGATAGTAGCGATGCAATTCGGCGGCATCGCCAAGTGGTAAGGCAGAGGTCTGCAAAACCTCCACCCCCAGTTCGAATCTGGGTGCCGCCTTCTTAATAAAATCTGTTCTAGGACGACCAGATCTTTCGCTCTGTGAAAAGCCCCATTATCGACTTGAAGGATGTTCCGGCTATCGTGCAATCTCGTCATCTCGACGATTTTGAGAACCTTTGGCGCGGGATGCTGCTGGAATTAAATGAGGAGGACGCTTTTTGGAGTTGGGCGATGAAAAAGCGCCTCTCAAATAATGACGCTCGCTTTGAAGCCTATGCGATCGAGTACGAAGGACTCACACAAGGGCTGATGTGGCTCGAAACTCAGTGGCATCGTTCCTGGCCGAATCCTATCCATGGACTCGTTTACGTTGAAGCTCTTACCTCTGCCCCCTGGAATCGACAAAATCTAGAAGACCCGCCCTATCTCAAGGGTGTTGGCTCCGCCCTGTTGCTGTTCGCTCGGCAGCGAAGCGTTAGTTTGGGCTATTAGGGGCGCGTCGGCTTGCATTCGTTGCCAGAGGCAGAAGAATTTTACCAGCGTCAGAATATGCCAGACTATGAACAAGATCCAGACAAAGAGGATCTGCGCTATTTTGAATTTGGAGTCATGTGATTCAAGAGCAGGGGTTCCACGATGGATGACCAACGACTACGGCAGCAATACGAAGCAACTGGCAACCTGCTTGATGTGTTGCACGATTCTGAAGTGTTGCAAGAAATGATTGAGGCAGAGGACACTTGTGGTGGCGCGATTGGCGCTGGTTTCTCTGCTTATTCGCTCAATCCTAAACCCGTCGATCCCGCACTTTGGAAACAAGCAATGAAAAAAGTGCGATTACAGTCAATCTTGTTTACTGAGCTTGAGAGTTTGATGCAGGCAGCAAATTTGGGGGGTGGTACAGAAGCTGCCATCACCGAAGCGAGAAGACGAATTCGTCACCAGTTAACCCAACTCAACGAGGAGCAACAAGCATTTTTCGCTGCGTTAGTTGAGGAAGACCAGTCACAACCTGCTGAGTTAATACTTCGTTCTCAAGTTAAATCCAAGCTCTATTCGTTCCTGACTCCGAACGATTGGAGTGCGGTCGGACAAGCTGCAACAGATGCCATTCAAGATCAGTGGTCTGAGTTTATTCAACCCTCCAAAATTGCTTAGGTTGAGAGTATTTTTGTCATGTCTGAGCGCCCCTATGATGTCGTCCTCTACGGTGCGAGTGGGTTTGTTTGTAAACAAACGGTGCAGTACTTTGCCAAATATGTTTCTTCTGAGCAATTACGTTGGGCGATCGCGGGACGAAATCGCCAGAAGCTAGAAGTTGTTCGAGACGAAGTGGGTGTAACGGTGGATGTACTGGTTGCCGACAGTCAGGATCAGTCAGAGATCGATGCGATCTTATCTCAAACACGAGTCATCCTCACTACTGCTGGACCGTTTGCCCTGTACGGCAATACCCTCGTTGATGCCTGTGTTCGGTTCAAAACCCATTATGTCGATATCACCGGAGAAACGCCTTGGGTCAGGACGTTAATCGATCGCTATCATGAGCGCTGAGCGCTCGGCGGTACGCGGATCATTCCTTGCTGTGGGTTTGATTCTGTTCCGTCTGACCTCGGCACTTACTGGGTCGTTCGTCGCTTCCAAAAATTGGGATTGACTTGCAGTATCAGTATTCTGGGACTGTGGCAACCTGAACAGCAGTTCGATTATGCCCTTGCCCAAGGTGGGTTTGAGGGCGAGAGTTATCTCAAAGTCATGGACTGGATTGCGGACAAAGCAGCGGTGACTTTGGCAGAAACAGGATGGTTAACGGTCGTGGTGCAGGACAATTGTAAGATTCACACATGCGAACTCGTCAAACCCCACTGGCAGCGATGGGAGACTCAGGGATTATTGCTATTTTCTCTGCCGCCCTACAGTGCTCATCTCAATCTGATCGAAGGTCAGTGGCATCAACTCAAAGCGCATGAGATTGCGGGACGGATGTTTGAAGACGAGTATGATTTAGCCAAGGCGGTGATCCAAGGCATGGAAGTCCGCAGTCAATTTGGGGGATATGCACTAGAGCGTTTTAAGTTTAATTCCGCCTAGCTACTTAAACGATGCACAATCAGATCGAACAGATCGAACAACAGCGATCGTATTCTGTTGAAGTAGACAAAATCTCCGATCTCTACCCCCTGCGCCCTTTCTATCGGCTTCTATGGCATACGTGCCTCTCAAGTCGTTAGACAAAGCATAAGAAGAGAGGGTGAAATCTCTCTTCTCAACCAGCTATCTGGATTGTTAATCCTTCAGGATAATGCTGCTAATTGCATCGGTCAACTTACCTACACCTGCTTCATCTTGGTTGGGATCATTCTCCCCAAGCTCAAGTGATTGATTCGAGAGGACTGCAATCACTGTTCCTTTTTCAGAATGAACTCGGAGATAAGAATTTGCACCATTCTGAGCACCGCTATGCTGAATCGTTTTGCGCCCTCTCCATAGGTCATCATAAGATTTTTGGGAGAGGAAGGACTGACCAGGAAGTAATCTCATGCCAAATCGAGCAAGATCGACGCTGGAAGTTTCGAGTCCGCCGCCGCCTATTTTCCAACTGATGTTGTCTCGTGTTGAGGGAACGTTTTTGGCAGCAGAACTGGTTTTGTCGCGGTAAAGTGTAGCACGCTCCGGATTTGCTTGAGAAATCAGCTCAGGACGTAAAGTAGAAAGTCCTAATCCTTGAGTAATTTCGCGATCGAAGATGCCTGTAAAAGATTGTTTAGATGCTCCTTCGATTGCCGCGCCTACGACTGTATAAGCATGGGTGCTATAGCAAGTTTTAGCTCCCGGAGAGAACATTAACGGATCATCACGGAACAGTTCAGTCGCTTGAGTTGAAGTGGCGTATTGAGTGTTGCTCGAATCCTTCCATGCTGAATTATTGGGAACTTCGCAATTTTTGCGGTTACTGCCTCGATAGTGCCGAATTCCTGACTGATGTTCTAAAAGTTGGCGAACAGTGTGAGTGTGATGTTGGGGAAGAATGGGCACATAGGTTCGAGTCGGTTTGTCGATCGACAACACATTCTGGTCGTCCAAGCGCAACGTCAAAGCTCTTGTAATGAGTTTCGCCACTGATGCGGTTCGGAAAACTGTGCCAGAGTGAGCAACCTTCTGCTGTTCGATATCTGCATAGCCAAAACCACGAGTGTAGATTAGTTTGCCGTTTTGTACGATCGCGACGCTAATTCCAGGAATATTGAATTGCTTTTGATAGTCTGAAATTGCATTATCAACAGCCTTTTTCGGTTGCCAGGAAAGTTTTTCGCCATTTTGCCGCCAGATGCCTGCATAGCGAGTTCCTTGGGGAGTGTTGTAGGCTTCAAAGTCTACTAAACGGTAGCCTTCATCGGTGTAGGTTTTCCACCAGTTCGCGTATTGATTTGCCGTCATATCGCGTCGAGATGCCCAGGCTCTCCCATTGTTTTTCACCCAAATCGCGGCATATTGTTGCTCACCATTGCGAACGTAGGATTCAAAATCTAGCGATCGATAGCCTTGCTCATTGAGAGACTTAAACTTCTCTGCATAGGCAGATTCAGACATATCACGGAACGCAACCCAGTTTACATTGTCTGTATTCTTGATCCAGATTGCACTGTAGAGCGTTTTACCACCACTGGAGTAGGCTTCTGTATCAATCATGCGGAAGCCTTGATCGCTGTACTGCTTGAAGCGCTTGCCAAATTCTTCTCCGTCAACATTCCGATACGAAACCCATCCTAGATTTCCTTTGTTTTCTTCCCAAACGCCTGCATAGAAACGCTTTCCATTTAAGGTATAAGCTTCTTGATCAATCAGCCGAAATCCTTTGTCTTTGAACTCATTCCAGCGTTTGGAGAACTCTTCGTCAGACAAATCTCGTAAGCTTGCCCAGCCTCTTTGATCTGTATTTTTCTGAAAGATTGCAGCATAATTTGCTTTGCCATTGATTTCATCGACTTCGAGATCAACGACTCGGTATCCTTCTGCTTTTTTCTTGTTGAAGTATTCGTTAAAATCCTTGCTGTCATAGCCTCGAATCGATGCCCAATCAATATTATTTGGATCATCAATCGGGCTTGCTAAGGTCTTACTAGCAAGGGGAAATACAAGACCTAGCATTGTTAAAGTAGCGATCGCAATTCGTTTCATGGTCAGTAACCTTACAGAATCAAAGTGTGTTGTCGAAATGAATAGCCTTCACGATTGTGCAATGTGGAGGATGCAGTCGTCAGGTTGTATCTTGATGGCTAAATGTTTTGCAAAGATACAACCTGATTGCTCATCAAGCTAAACGAGTAGATTTAGAAATCTTGCGAGCTTACTGAGCTAGGGATGATGTAGAGCAACGTTATCAGACTCGTCGGACTCATTGACTAGCAGTGTTGCATCTGCTTTCAAGCGAAATGTTGTATCTTTGAGATCAACATCACTGGGCAAAATTTCACTTGCATTCACGAGAAAGTTAGAGGATTGATGCGGCTTAAACGCGGGAAGCTGCACTTCAAGCATTCGATTGACTTTTACTCCCTTGATTTGAGTAACCGTCAGTCTTAGGTTACTTGGTTTCGCGATCGCATTACCCTGATTGATAATTTGTACTCTAACAGATTGCGGCGCGCGCTCAGAAAACTGATATTCCCTAATTTTCAGATCAGGAAGTTGTTTTTTCAGAATTCCACCTCCGCTAGGGGGCGCAATCTCACCTGGCATACATTCACCGAGAGCAGGATTCAATTCGGGGGGACGGGGAACCCAACCATCGGGGCAACCCGGCTGAGGATTGGGAGTGGCAGCGATCGCGCTAACAGCAGACATTGAGAGAGCAGCGACAGAACTCAAAGCAATTAAAAGATGGCGTTTCATGGTGATTGTCCTCATTCATTAATAGATGGCACAAAGTCTATAGGGCGAACAAATTGTAAATATGCTTGCGCTGGGTGACTTTGTTACTGGCTATTGTCGGCTGAGAATTTGTCGAGTGCCAGGGGAGTAAAATCAGGCTTTTTGGACGGGTTGTACTGGAAAAATCAGATTAAATCAGGAGATGAAAATGATTAGCCGAGTGGGTAATCGTCAAATCCAGAGTGCATATTTAAAATAAGGTCAGCGTAAGAACAGCTATGACAAGAGGGAAACTTGACATGATGGAGCTAGAATCAGAGCTGTTGTGGGCTGACGCTAAAGCGATCGCAGATAATATTGTGTTTCGTGCTTTCAATCAACATTTAAGTGATATTGAAATCAAAGTACTGCAAGCATCGTGGGAAGAACAAACCTATGATGATATGGCAAAAAGCTATGGTTACAGTGCAGAGTACTTGAATAAAGATATTGGCAATAAGCTTTGGAGAAAATTGTCGATCGCGATTGGGGAGCGAGTGACGAAAAAGAACTTTAAGGAAGCTCTGAGAAGATCTCAACCGAGTAGAAGTATTGAAGTTACTCCAAATTTACCGTTTCCAGAAGGAGCAGTGGCATTAGATTCGCCCATGTATGTTGAGCGTACGGGAGTTGAGCTACTCTGCTATGAGACTGTTCTCAATCCTGGAGCATTGATTCGAGTCAAAGCTCCGAATTTAATGGGTAAGACCTCTCTGCTCACTCGAATTTTATCCTATGCAGCGAATCATAATTGTCAAGCTGTGTATCTGGATTTGAGCAGTGTCGATCGCGCAATTTTAACTGATTTAGATAAGTTTCTGCGCTGGCTATGCTGCATGGTGGGTCGGCAGTTGAAACTGAAAAATTGCTTAGATGACTATTGGGATACTGAGATTTTGGGAAGTAATGATAACTGCACAGCTTACTTTGAAGAATATTTACTCCCTCAAATCGATTGTCCGTTAGTTCTCGGTATTGATGAAGTCGATCGATTATTTCCTTATTCTACAGTGGTTGAAGATGTTCTCGGAATGCTCAGAAGTTGGCATGAGAAAGGCAAGATTGTCGATTTATGGAAACGTCTACGATTAGTGATTGCACATTCGACTGAGGCGTATATTCCTTTAGATATCAATCAATCTCTCTTTAATGCAGGAGTTCCGGTAGAATTGTCGGAATTCGATCGAGAACAGATTCAATCTCTGGCACAATTGCATGGACTCAGTTGGAACCCAACACAGGTTGAAGCTTTGATGCAAATGGTAGGCGGACATCCTTATTTAGTGCGTTTATCTTTGTATTATGTTGCAACTGGGAGAGTGACATTAGAACAATTGTTGCAGGAAGCTGCTACAGAGTCAGGAGTTTATAATGCTCATCTGCGGCATTATTTGGAAGTTCTACAGCAGTTACCGCAACTATTGGAAGCATTTAAGACGGTTGTTCTCTCGCCGAATGCGGTGGAACTCGCTTCAATGCAAATTTACAAATTGCATAGTATGGGGTTAGTTCAGAGACGAGGCAATTTTGTTACACCTTGGTGCAATTTGTATCGAGATTACTTTGGTCGAGTGTTGGCTGCTGTATAAAGTCAGGTCATTGAATCAATAGATGGGATAAAGTCGGGTCTTTGCAGAGATCCAACTCAGTGCCAGAAAACTACAGTACATTGATTGAATCAGCATTGGTCTGGTGAGATTATGGCAGAGCAACTTCGACACTACGCATACCAGGTTGGTGGAAGTCTTCCAGCAACAGCAACAAGCTATGTCACACGCGAAGCAGATGCGGAATTTTATCGCGCGCTAAAAGCTGGAGAGTTTTGCTATGTGTTGAACTCTCGTCAAATGGGTAAATCTAGCTTGCGAGTTCAAACGATGCAACGACTGCAAGCCGATGGGGTTACTTGTGCTTTTATTGATTTGACTGGAATCGGGACGCAAGGAGTTACGGCTGAAAAGTGGTATGCGGGAATCGTCAATGCGATCGTCAGTAGTTGCCAATTAGGCAATAAAGTAAATTGGCGAAGCTGGTGGCGATCGCAGCAAGATCTCCTTTCTCCCATTCAGCGACTCAATCTATTCATTGATGAAATTTTGCTGACTGAGATTCGCACTGATATTGTGATTTTTATTGATGAAATCGATCGCGTTCTCAGTCAGGATTTCTCACTTGATGACTTCTTTGCGCTGATTCGATACTTTTACAATTGTCGGGTTGATCATCCTAAATACCATCGGCTCACGTTTGCGCTTTTGGGCGTTGCGACTCCTTCTGATTTGATTGCAGATAAAACGCAAACGCCATTTAATATCGGACGAGCGATCGCACTTCATGGTTTTCAGATTCAAGAAGCTCAAACGCTGGCACAAGGACTGTCTCATCTTGGAAATCCTGAAGCTGCACTAGCAGAAATCCTCGCTTGGACAGGTGGGCAACCTTTTCTCACTCAGAAAATCTGCCAACTTGTGACTCAGCATCCAGAATTTAATTCGATTAGCTGCTTGATTCAAGATCGAATTATTGACAACTGGGAAGCACAGGACGAACCAGAACATTTGAGGACAATTCGCGATCGCTTGTTTCGCAATGAACAGCGAGTCAGCCGCCTTTTAGGAATTTACCAGCAAATCTTACAGCAAGGAGAACTCATCGCAGACAGCAGCTCTGAACAAACAGAACTCCAGCTTTCAGGATTAGTTGTTAAACAGCAAGGTAAATTGCGAGTCTATAACAAGATCTATGCTCAAGTTTTCAATCTAGAGTGGATTGAGAAACAATTCCAGAAATGCCGCCCTTACGTAGAAGCTTTCAATGCGTGGATTGCTTCTGAGTGCCAGGATGAATCGCGATTACTTCGAGGACAAGCCTTAAAAGATGCGCTGGAATGGTCAGAATATCAAGATTTAAGCGTTTTAGACTATCGCTTTCTAGCAGCAAGCCAAGACCTAGAGAAACAAGCAGTTCAACATGCGCTTGCTGTCCAAGCGGAAGAGAGTCAAATTCTCGCGGAAGCAAATCTGACGCTAAACGCTGCTCAGAAGAAAGCGAAACGTACGATCGCGATCGGTTCAGCAATTTTAGGTCTCTCTTTGCTCACGGCTGGTCTGGTTGCTTTCCAAGTTCAGCAAGCACGACATGAATTGAATGAAGCTGAACTGCGGCAACTCAATCTCTCATCTCAAAGAGTTTATGAATCCAGCCCTTTTGAGGCGTTGCTCATGGCAATTCAAGCAGGGCATAAACTTCAAACTTTAGAGCGATCGCAATCGATCAAACCAGAAATCCGGCAACAGATTACTGCGATGCTGCATCAAGCTATCAATGGAGTTCGAGAATACAACCGCTTAGAAGGACATGCGAATGGCATTTTAGAACTCAATTTTAGTCCGAATGGTCAAATCATTGCTTCAGCCAGTGAAGATGGCACAGCAAAACTCTGGGAAGCTCAAACTGGAAAGCTGATACGAACACTAGAACACGCAGATCGCCTCTGGAGTGTTCATTTTAGTTCAGATGGAAAGTTACTGGCTTCCGCGAGTCGAGATGGGGTCGTGAAACTTTGGAACGTTGAAACGGGGGAACTGGTCAAGACCGTAAAGACTGAGCAAGACAATGTAAGAAGTGTGCGATTTAGTCCTGATGGTCAAATGCTCGCTACGAGTAGTTCTGATAAATTGATCAAGCTATGGCGAGTTTCGGATGGACAGCTTTTGCGATCGCTCTCAGGTCATACGGGTTGGGTAACGAGCATCAACTTTAGTCCCGATGGCACATCTCTCGCTTCAGCCAGTGCCGATCGAACGGTGCGATTATGGAATGTGCAGACTGGAAAAGCACGCCTCCAATTGCCGGGTCATCCTGATGTCGTGAGAGCCGTTCATTTCAGCCCAGATGGACAACAGCTTGTTTCAGCGAGTCAAGGCGGATCGGTGCGGTTATGGAAAGTCGCAGATGGTTCGCTGATCAAAGAGATTGATAATTCGAGTTCAGTTTGGAATGTGAGATTTAGTCCCGATGGCAAGTCGATCGTAACAGCCGATTCTGATGGAGCAATCAAGCAACGGAATTTGGTTGACATTCAAGATGAAACGACTCACCCTCAAATTCTCAAAGGGCACTATGGGCGAGTATGGGCATTGAGTTGGAGTCCAGACGGACAATTTTTAGCATCGGGAGGTGTCGATGGAGTCGTCAAGCTTTGGAAGCTACAGGTCAATGAGCCGAAGTCTTTCGAGGTTTCGCAAAAGAATTTGATTAGCGTAAGTCTGAGTCCAGATAGTAAATTTTTTGCAGCAGGTGGAGCAGACCATTCGATTAAGCTTTGGGACGTTGAAACTGGAAGACCGATAAAAGAGTTGAAAGGACATCGAGATGCTGTGAGAAGTGTGCGATTCAGCCCAGATGGAACACAGATTGCTTCTGCGAGTTCCGATCGCACTGTCAAGATTTGGGATGCTAAAACGGGAACAATCGTTCGCAATCTACAGGATGATCATCGTTTTGGTAGTGTTCGGTTTAGTTCTGATGGCAAGCTTTTAGCGACAGGAGGTGGAGACGGTAAGAAGATTAATCTGTGGAATGTTGGAACTGGGCAGCTTGTCAGAACGATTCAAGATGATTCTAAAAAGCGGTGTGGCATTGGAAGCCTTGGCATGAGTGAAGATGGTAAGCGAATCGTAGCCGCTTGTAATCTTTTAACTGCGAGAATTTGGGATGTTGAAACGGGGGCAATGCTCAAAACCTTCGATCGACATAGTAATCAGGTTCTCACCGCCGATTTCAGCATGGATGGTCAGCGACTTGCAACGGGAGGCGATGATAGTCTAATTAAGATTTGGGATATTCAAACGGAATCCGTAATCAATACAATTCGAGGGCATCGTGGAAGTGTCAGACGACTCAAGTTTAGTCCCGATGGCACGATGCTTGCATCGGCAAGTAGTGACCACACGATTAATCTCTGGAAAGTATCCGATGGATCGCTTCTGAGAACCTTAGAAGGACATAGTAATCAGATTCTCAGTCTCAGTTTTAGTGCTGATAGTAAAACATTGGTTTCTGCGGGGTATGACAATACGGTAAAAGTGTGGCGCTTGGATTCAGACCTCGATCGCTTAATGAAGTCAAGCTGTGGCTGGTTCAAAGGATACTTTGCTAACTCTTCAACTCATTTAGAAGCCCGAACTATTTGTCAACGCCTCTAGAGAATTGTTCTCTGAAACCTATTGAGCGATGAACGCCAGCAGTATCTCATCACGGTTAATTGAAAAATATAAGCTACTGCCGCCTAGTCATTCTCGGTTGCAGCAATTTCTGAGGGATAGGCTTTTGCGGCAGTTCTCGATCGCGCCACATAATCAGCGGAATGCTTAATCCACCCAACAGAATCACCGCTCCAGTCATAATCCACACCAGCGATCGATCTGGGCGATAATCACCGCGCTCGATCTGCCAAAAAACTTGGTTATATCGCCAAGCAGCAAGCGCGATCGTCACGATTCCCAAAACCACTAGACTTAGCCCCAAATTTTGCGAATTGAACAAGGGATGAGGGGGCGTATTCTGTTGAGTCAAACTCAGGTTCAACTGGGTGAGAAAAAGCCCAAATCGAGCCAGTGCAAACCCAAAGCCGATCAGTGCAATTGAGGTGCGAAGCCACGCGAGAAAGGTTCGCTCATTCGCTTGATGTTCACGCTGTCGATCGATTTTAGGCTCTTTCATCGCAATATTCACATAGCAAGCTGTGTAGTCTAAAACTTCCGAAGCTCATTTACATCTTGCCGAAGAGGGAAAGTGGGTTGAAGGCATTTTGAATCACCATGACGAATTTTAGTAACTGTTTGTCTTGTTTTGATGAGTAGATTGAGACTGCTGAGAAATTAGCGATCGAGAAAGGGCGAAAACTCTGGAGCTGACCAGCGCAAGGGAAGGCTACCTTCCACCCGATATCCCTGCTCAAGTTTGAAGCGTAACAGTCGCTCTGCTCCTTTATAAGCACGTATCTCAGTCTCTTCCCAAACAACCTCAGCACTTCCTGTCAAGTACATCAAATCACCTTGCTCGAAATCTACAAACACCAATCCTGCGCGAGGATTCAGTTCTAGGTTGCCAAGCGTATTAAAGTGATTGTTGCCAGCAAAATCAGGAATCGTGAGCGTCCGATCGTCATCAATCCTGACAAACCCCGGTTTACCGCCCCGATGGGAAACATCAACACCACTCGCAGATCCTGCGGATTTCGCTTGATAAGCAGTTGCAATAAAGAATGTGTCGGACGCTGTGATCATCGATCGTTCTGATGCTCCAAACTGAATGATCGACTGGACGGGTTTGAGTGCTGTCGGATCAATCTCAGCAAATTGCGATCGACGAACTTGAATATACTGAGGACAATTCCCAAAGCTCTGTCTAACGTGTACCTCAAAGCTATCCTTTCCAGTTGCCGTCACAACTCCGTTTAATCGATTCCGGCGACGAGTTGATAAGTCGATGCCTAGTAATCCAATATCGATGCCATTGGTCAGAGTGGTTGCTAACGGATCGCCAAACAGAGGTTTTGCAGCAATGTGCAAAGTGCGATCGTCGGGAGTGGAGAGAAACCCTGGATTTCCGACCAATATAGAAGCCCAGGGATTGCCTGCTGTATCGACTGTCCCTACAATCACGTAAGGCAATTGAGCAAAGAACTGGCGATGTTGATCGGGAAGAAATTCTCGAATTATCCGCCGCCCTTGTTGATCGATCTGTTCCTGGACTCCCAGACGGGCTTGAATTGCTAATTCGCCTGCATGGAAAGGAGATTCAGTGCGCGTCCAGCCTGAGATTGCCATCGTGTTCCTCCTGTAAGACTTGAGTTGAGCAGCCTATAGCCCAGCCATCGAGATATAACCTGGCAATTGCTTCACCCGATCAATCCAAGCCAGCACATGAGGATAGGCATCCAAATCAATTTTTCCATCTCGTGCCAAGGCAACATAAGGAAACACAGCAATATCAGCGATCGTGGGATGTTCAAACTCTAACCACGTGCGTGTACTTAAGTGCTGATTCAGTTGAGTCAGGATATAGTCTGATTTTTGCTCAGTGCGTTCAATGTTGATGCTCGTCGCGCCGAACAGATGGTAGAGCCTCGCATTTTCTGGTCCCTGACGGACTTCTCCAGCAGTTGTAGATAACCACCGAATCACCTGAGCTAATGGCAACGCATCGAGCGGTAACCATTGTGCATCACCGTACTGTCGCGCTAAATAAACTAAGATTGCCTGAGCATCCGCGAGCTTAACTTCTTGATCAATGAGCAAAGGAACCTGTCCAAAGGAGTTGAGTGCTAGATACTCTGGCGATTTGTGTTCTGCTTTCATCAGATCTACTTTGATCCATTCATACTCAACACTGAGCAGTTCCAGAAAAAGGCGGACTTTGTAGCTGTTGCCAGACATTTCGTGCCCATAGAGCTTAATCATGATTGATCCTCGAAGTGAGAAAGATTTGTACCGTTCGTTCGGTCTAGTCAAACTGTACCGTTCGTTCGGTATAATGTCAATAGCATCTTTCTAAAGTTACTTTTCATACCTAAACCATGCCTAAAGACACTTACATCCCCTGCTTGCTGCAACTGTTTCGGCATTACGGCTACGATGGAGCGACACTGGCGAGGATTTCTGAAGCGACAGGGTTAGGAAAGGCAAGTTTGTATCACCATTTTCCTGGAGGCAAGGATGAGATGGTGCAAGCGGTGATGGATTATTTGGATGCATGGTTGGCAGAGCATGTATTACCGACGTTGCAAGGGGATGATTCTGCTCTGGAAAAACTACAGCGAATGTGCGATCGCTTAAGCGAACTTTATGAAGCGGGTCGCCAGCCTTGTATAACCGCCACGTTGCTCTTAGGGTCAGCGCGCGATCTTTTTCACGATCGTGTTCAAGCTAGATATTCTGCTTGGATTCGTGCAGTGGCACAGGTTTTAGTAGATGCAGGACTGGATTTGACGACAGCTCAGCAGCGCGGAGAAGATATGGTAATTACAATTCAGGGCAGTTTGATTGTGGCGCAAGGGTTGGATAATCCTGAAATCTTTCAGCGATCGCTGAAACAGCTACCACAGCAACTCTGCCAAAATCTAGGCACATGAAGCTTGATGACGATGCGAGATGTTAATTTACGATCCTTGGTGATTCATTTAGCTTGGAGGCTGTCCTTCAACGATTCGATCGAAGGCTAGACCACTGGAAGCTTCGCCTCGTCCAGTTTGTTTACGTGCGCCTAGCCAAACCACTACCCGACCATCACGCCAGCGAGTTCGTTGGAAAGATTGGGTCACTCGCACTCCCGCTCTTGGAACTGTTTCTTCATGAATATAGTAGGCTTGTTTTTGATCGAGTCCGGGGCGCAGTAGATTGGTTCTAGGGCGGACTTTCAGCGGTGGGTTGGGATCACCTGCTAAAATTCGCGGCAGGGCAGCCCGTTGTAGTTGAATCTGGCGAGAGTCACCTGATTGATGCACGGGGATGAAAGGAATCCAGTTTTCGGGGACTGAGGTCATGACCAGATACCGAATGTTCGCTCGATCAAGAGGAGTTGGAACCGGAGCAACCGCGAGTTGTTGATTGAGGAGCCGTTGATAGACATTGTGAAGTGAGATCGCAGCTTCATCGCCAGATTGACTGATGCCGCTAGCCGTCGGAATTGTTTTCTCAACTCCCCAAACCATATTTGCCATCTCATCGCGGACGAGCAAAACTGACTCTAGCGGACTGCTTTCTTGAATTTTGGGTACCGTTGGCAAGAGTAATAATTGATTACTCGCAGGTTGCTGGTCTGACAAAGTTTTGCCCACGATCGAGGGCGTGTCGGGAGAATCTTTTTGGCTAATCGTAAAGAGGCTCCAACGCTGCCAGTCATTATCGGCTCCTGCTCCAGAGGGATCAATCCAGGTACGTTCTCCAAATACATTCGTGACAACTAGCCCACGCACTTCAGCCAGACTGCCGACCGGTAAAGTATAGGGAATCAAAAACCAGTCATTCGCATAGACCAAGCCGAACTCCATCACCATCAGTTTGGCAATGTCAGTGGTATCTGGCTTAATATCTCCAAAGTTAGTTTTTTGATCTTCAAAGCTCCACCAGCGCGTATTGGGCATTCCGGCAAAGCTAATCGGGTTAGGGATCAGTGTTTGGGTATCAGTTTGTAAAACTGAAGGTCGTGCTGGCGGTTCAGTAGACTCTGGCTTAGGCAGTAGGCTTTCAGCAGCAGGATCAATGTCGAAGTTGTACCAATCGAGATGTCCCTGGTAGTATTCATCAGCAACAAGAACTTGTTCTCTAGAGGTCGTTTCACTGGTTGCAATAGGTGCAGAGCAGGCAAACTGGTATTCTAAGCGTGCAGCATCCCAGGCATCGTTTTCTGCGATCGGCTGATCATAGAGCTTCTGAAACCATTGCACAAATTTCACCGCTTGTTCTGCTAGGAAAGTCTCGTCTCCCGGAGCAACAGCAATGCCGTCAGAAACTTGAGGCGTTGGCTCACCCGCAGGAGCAGGCGTTGTTAAATATTGGTACAATTGACCGCCATCTAATCGTCGTCCTGCGACGGCTGCAACCTGTTGCCAAGTGTTGAGGTCGGCACAAATCGGGGCATCTGTCCGGCTCATTGGATCAGGTAAGTCGATCGGGTATCGGGTTTGATAAGCAGAACGATAGTCAGTGCCAGACGGCGGAGTGCGAATGAGTTTGAGCCATTGCCGCCCCATCAGGAGGCGCAAATCTAGAGAAAGGCGTTGTTGTCCTTGGGTTAAAGCGATCGCTCGACGTTCGACCGTGGCTTCTAGGGGATGTTGATCGGCAAAGTCGGTGGGAGGATGATTTTTGGCTTGATAGCGAGTCAGTCGAGTCGTCGCAACGTGCAGTTTGGCGAAAACGGGTGAACCCGCATCGTCTCCTTGAAATTCTCCAAGCTGCCATTGACGAGTCAACATCCACAAGGCATCGCGAACCTCGGCTTTGAGCGCGCGATCGAAGTTTGCAGTGCGGGGGCGACCTTCTAACCGATTCCATAGGGTAATCGTGGGGAAGGTGCGACGGCTTAGGGCTTCAGAGAGATTGGCAATGGTGTATTTGTTCATGAGTCGCGGTTTAGCAGAAAGTCATGGACTTTGTTGTTGAGAGCAAGGTTGGCGGAAATCGAGATCTGATAGAGGGTCGCTGCCATGATCGTGGCAGGGAGAAACCGGGCATAGGCGGTGTCGTCGAGTTGGTCAGGTTCAACGGCTCGTTTTTTCGCCATCTCTAAGGTTTCGATTAAAGCCCCAGTCAGGTCAGACCATTGCCAATTGCCCGTGGCTCGCGGCGGTGTGACGAATAACCAGGTTTGGGGCGGTTCACAGTTGGGGCGATCGTAGTGGAAAGCAATCCCCGTGGTTTCTGTCTCACCCGGAATCACTTCAGTCCATTCATCGAGCAACAGTCCACATTGGCGCTGATTAGGATTGAATGGCACAGTGTAGTAGGCGCTATAGAGTAAGCGATCGCCTTTTAACTGTTCACCGAGTTGGAAATTTTCAGGAAATTGCAAGCCTAACCACGGATCGCCAGAACGATAAGGGAGTTGAATCGGCTGAAGTTCGGGTTCAGGTCTACCAAACGCACCGCTCAGCATAACAAGTTGTTCCCAATGGCGCATCTTTTCACGGACACGAGCGATACCATACAGCCAGTCATCAATGGGGAAGTCAATGCCAGCAGCACTCAGGTGACTGAATAGATCCTGGTTGAGGCTAGCTGTCATTGCGTTTTGCCAACTCGCGCCAGCGTCAGGAGCAAGCGTAAATTCAGGAATGAGCTTAAAGTCATCGCCGAACAGAGCAGCAGCAACAGCTTGAACAGCAGTTAAGCGGGTTTCAGGATTGGCGCTGTTGTCATAGGTCGTGAATTGGGTCTGAATCGTTTGTAGCCGCAGGACAATATCTTGGGCAACGGCTGTGACAATTCGCAGCAAATCTTCGGTGAGCGCGATGATTTGCTGTTCTGGAGCGCTGAGATCTAGGGGCAAAACATCAAAGTCTGCGATCGACACTTGAAGACTACTGAGCAGAGGTGCGAGATTCACTTCGCTCGTGGTTAGAATTGCCTGGAAGCTACTGAGTTGATTAGCAAAGAGCGTAGACTGATTCACGATCGCGCTTCGATAGTCCGCTAAGCTAGCAGGTAGGGTGGAGCTAGGTGTACTAGCAACTAGCCGCTCTAGAGCAATTAAAGCATCGATACGATCGCGATCCGAAGTTTCAGGCGGCAGTGCATCATAAGCTGCTAACTGTAAGGTGAACTGCTGCTGTCGCTCTTGCCAGAGATTCACCCGCGATCGCACTTGCTCAAGGATAGATTCAAAAAGCTGACGTTTTTGATCGTAGGCTAGCCCCCAGCCTGTTTGCGGTAACCCATAGATGCTGAGTGCAACCATACGGGTTATAAAGGTATTCAAGTGGCTGTCGATTTGACTGAGAATTTGCGATCGATTCCCTTCTAAATCGGCTAGTAAACCCTGAAGCAAGTTTCGGAATGGAAGAAGTTGATTCGTGAGTTCATTTTGCAGAGAAGTGACGAGTGGTTCGAGGCGAGGACGCTGATCAATGACAGTGCTTTGACTTTGAGTGCTGGTCGGAGGAGTCACATCACTGGCTTTGAGAGGTTGCGATCGCAAAATCAGCGATCGCAGATGGTTTAGCAAAGCAGACACCTCAAAGAAACTGATTTTGTTTTCTATTCGTTCTGTGTAGTGCAGTGTGATAGCTGTATCCGGTCGTAAAGCTCCACTCGGTGGATGATCAAACAGCCATCGACGCAAGCGATCGTCTAACTCTCCCATGCCTGCTTGACTATCAGTTTGATTGAGGTAAAGCAAATCGATCGGCTGCAACCCCAGATCTTGCTGTGTGACCGTAATCGGCGCGGATACGGCATTTGTGACGGGATGACGGTAGCTAATCCGACAAGCAACTCGCTCTGGTTCGGGTAAGACCTGAGCTAACCAATGATTCAAAGCGGGTTCTGCCTGAGCGCGAGGTGTCATCGGCAAACCAGCGATAGGCGAGGTCGTAGAATCCAAACCCGGCTGCAATTGTAGCCCGACACGATGGGTGAGCGTAATACCACTGCGGGGAGTTTGCACAACTTCGGGTTCGGGTGGAAAATTTCCCTTGCTATAGGTGTCGAGCGTTGCTGCGGCTCGATCGTAATTGCCTTGTACTGCTTGGTGAACGCCTTCTGCTAAAGCGAGATCTGCAACCGCATCATGGAGATTGAGGAGTCGATCGACTTCGGCATTGATCGCAGCCGCTTGAGCAGAAGTAGCAGAGGGCAGAGCTTTGCCAAAAGGATAGACTCGTTGGTCAGGATTGGTCTGACGTTTAACGTGATTCACTAAACTCAGCCCATCTAGGACGTTTCGAGCTTCGATCGCTTCAATGGGCACGTTTGGATCAGTGCGCGTGGGTGAAAGTCGATCGGCTCGAAGCGGAAATGCTTTGCGTAATTTGAAAATAAATTGATCGACTTCTGCCATGTTATGTCGATCGTGTAATCCTCGCTCCAGTTGGTAGCCGAGTAGTGCTCCTAAGCTTTGACCCTCGCGAATCCCTTCTAGAACAGCGAGCGCGACTCGTACTCGTTCAGATGAGAGATTTACTGCTAAAGTTTTGCGATGATCGGGTTGAGCAGTAGACAGATAGCCATTCCGCAATACTGCTGCGGTCACAGCATGATTGAGAGAAGGTGCATGGATATAGCCAGCATTTTGGTTGTCTTGCAAAATTGTCGATCGAGAAACGACGCGCGCGGCTGGCGCTTTCCGCTGAGGAGCCGTTACAGGGGGCTGTTGCACCGGTGCGGGATCAAAGATCTTTGCAAGGTCTGGACTTAGGTTTTTTGGGGTGAGAACTTTATTTTCAGGTCGAATATTTTCGAGCCAGCCGTAAGCTCCGAGATAAATACCTCGACGATTTGAGGGCTGAGACGCTACAGCTTCTTGTTGAAAGCGAGGAATAGGAAGAGGTGCAGGTGTTGGCGTTGGTGCGGGTGGTGCAGACCGACTCCGCATTGCCATCCATTGAAAATTGACTAGACCAAGCTTCCAGGCATCGAGTCGATAGGTACAACAGTCGATATGTTCAGCAAAGAGGCGCTCTAATCTTGCGGTAGGGACATCTTTTAAGTGGTCTAGTGCGCGAAGTTGGTCGTTGAGATAGCGAGTTTCAAAGGCGAATTGCGTGAGAGCTTGAGGAATGAAATCTGCGATCGTGCGATCGCCTTCTCCCGTAATCCGAGCCTCGGTCTTATAGAGCAGTTGCCAGCGACTCTCACTCGTATTTGCCTGAGTCTTGACATGCACAAAGTTGGGTTCTCGCCGCAGTTGCTCTAATTCATTCGCTGAAAGCACTTCTGCGCCGCGATGTAGCCGCCAACTGACATCCCAATAGCCCAAGAGCAACGCATGGCGCAAGAACAGATATAAGAGGGCATTCGGAGCTTTGTTGTCGAGAAATCCTTGCTGTTGGCGCAATGTTTCTAGAGAAGTCGATGCTGCCTCTTGTAGCCACTGAATGTAGTTTTTACGATCGGCGGTATAGCTCCGAATCGGATCGACTTCTGATAAAGGGCGATCGTCAATGACTGCACCTTTCATCAGGTTTTGGCTGGAGAGGAAAAATTTCTGTAATACATCCGGTGTCTGCTCACCGCGATATCCGAGTTTTCGGAGTAAATCTAGACCGCTTTGGGTATAGCCTGCTGCAATTAACGCCGCAAAAAACTGACCGCCTAGCCCACCTTGCAAATTGAGTCGATTGAACAACTGCTGCAAGCTCTCGGCATAGCGCTGGTAGTATTCTACAGAGCTAGCATGAAGTCCAACAATATCTAAAAGCGTCTTGTGAGCATCTCCCGGTTTGCCAACCCAGGAAACCTTCGCAACCTGCGCTGCCCAATCAGCATCCATAATCTGAAGAATCTCATACAAGCGACTCAAAAACGTGCGAGAAATTTCGAGCTTCGATGTTCCTAATAGCTTCGGAAGGCGTTCGGGAGACACCCACTGAATTTGCGAAAAAGCAGTAGTAGGCAAGATTCCGTAGGGTTGTCGTCCAATTCGTAGAGCAGCAATGGAGCCGCGCCCACTGACGAAGCGATTGAAAAACCAGCGAGTATCGTCAACAGCACTATCTGTTAATACGGGATGCAGCATAGTTTCCAGGCTATAGCCCAGGGTTGCAGACCACAGTGCGGTATTCATCGCACGAGCTTCTGTTTGATCCGTACGATCGCAATTCGGCACAGTTCTCAAAATCTGCGGATCAATCCCAAGGGCTTCCGCTAACCACTGACCATCTCGTTTACGAAACATATCGGTTTCAGCAAACGGATCATCAGTAGACGTTGTGCCAAACACGGAGTCATAGCTTGCATCAGCATCTTCTGCTCGACTAAATCCAGCCCCTATCTGATCAGTATTGTTCGTGGGTGTCCCTTGAGGCAGGATACTCAAGCCACTGCGTCCCCAGTGATGATGCTGTAAGAGCGTTTCGAGTTGGGTTTGTCCTGCTTTTTCATCTGCACTGAGTTTTAGCCCCAGTACCATTAAGCGATCGAGACCATTGCGTGCCTGCTCAGCATCTAGGGGCACTTTGAAGCCCATTCCCCACTCGACAGCTCGCTCAAAATCGACCATCCAACGCATTTCGTCACTGATCAATAGTTCGCCATTTTCCTGGCGCAACTGTTGTTCTGGAGGTGCATTGGGATCGGGGCCGACAACTAAGGGTGAAGGAATCGGACGACCAACTTGTTCAAAGCGAATATCGCCAGCTTGTCCAATCAGGACGAAACAATCAGGCAGGATCGTGGTTTTGGGAGCCTGGCTCCAGGATAGTTGTTTGACTGCGACATCTTCAGCGTTCGGAAAGACTACAAAGTCTACAGTGATCGACGCATTTTCCTTAGTTAAGGGAGACTGAGGTGTAACGCTTAAGTTATTGGGAATGTATTGTTGAATGAGGACTTCCGCCCGCGCTGCGCCGACTGTTCCATTTAAGGTATTTCGCGTCTGTTCAGTTTCTCCATTGAGCCGCCATACCGATTCCCAGTAGACCTTCAGTGCGTCTGCTTCTGGAGGCAGATTGTCGGTTGGAATGGTCAAGATGAGAGCCGGCGTGTTTTCAGCGTCGAATGTTGGTTTTTGATCCAGATTCATCGGGCGATAGCGATCGAGAATCCAGCGCGATCGCCCTGACCCATGACTGCTGACTAACCCGCGCCAAGCTGCGCGCTCTTGATCTTCGCGTCCTCCCGCTTGCCAGCTTTGAGTCCAATAAGTTTGGGCGTTTTTTAATTCAGATTGAGATAGTAAAGGTTCAAACGTGTCGATCGCACAATCATCGGGATAGACTCGCACCCAGAGTTCTGTGCGGGGCGCATTGTTTGTTGTAATCGTTTTGAAGCGAGTTTCTAAACGCAGGGGCAATAGGAGAATCGGATAGTCATCGGAGAGACGTTCTACCTGTTGGCGTGGATCAAGTAATAAGGTTTTGAACCGCTCAAAGCTCGAAGATTCTAGCTCAAAATTGCGATCATAGCGCTCCTGATTTGCTTGCACCGTTCCCCTAGCTTGGATTGCAGCCCGATTTAGCCTTTGTTGCCGAGCCACATGCTCCTGATTTTGTGGATCAAAAATCTGGGCGAGTTGATCCAGTTCAGCCTGGATTTGCTGTTGCCGCTCCTGGCTCTTGAACAGGTCTAAGTGAGCCTGCTGCTTCTGGGTGCGAGCCTGATTCAGAGCGGTTCTAAAATCTTCAAACTCTGGCATAGGGGCTTCCTTGAGTGATTGTTAAAAAAGACAATTCTGAAAGGTTGAATGGGTTCGCAGTTAAGGGGCTGACAACATTTCGGCTGCATGAACTGCAACTAAAACCGGAACTTGATAAAGGATGTAAGCCAGATCAGCAGCATTCGTGTCCACATCCCATCGAATGTCGCGATCTTCATTGTGCTGAGTGAGTCGGGCAGGTCCTTCGGCATCCGCACCGGGGTTAGGAGCCGTCAGCGTAAAACTGCGGTTAATCTCCAGAAATGAGCCAGGAGGAGCGGGTTGCACATCTTCCCACGCGAGGTCATTCCAGAGATTCCAAACATTGGGCGCGCCAGAATGGTCAATGTCTAGACCAAAGCGTGGTTCTCCAGGTCGCTCTTTGATCACAAAAAACCAGCCTGCTTTGTTCTGATCGCCCGGCTCAGTTCCCGAACCCCCTCGCGCCTCTAGAGCCGTAAGGTCAAAGCCAAAGAAATAGATATCAGGCGATACTTGTGCTTGATATAGCGGTGTTTTCACCTTAGTGCGGGGCGGATTGGCAAGTTCGGCATCGCTAAGGGAAACCAGGCGACGTTCTTTCGTAAGATCGATCGTGCCATCGTCTTTCAACGCCCATTCTGCTTTGTGAGCATAGATCACAGCCGTAGGATATTTCTTGAGTAGTTCACCCCGAATGACTAGGACAACCTCTTCTTCCTTGTCACCCTGAGCTTCTCGGTGATCGTGATCGCCCAATTTAGAAGCCTGTGACCAACGGTGTAACGGAGGAATGTCACGGAGCTTTTCTTTGAGTGCTGCATCATTGAGATTGCCAGGATTCAAGAAACTACTCACATCCCAAAACTGACGGAAATAGCTACCACGCTGATCGGTGGGATATTCTCGCCACAAGAGTTCACGAGCAAACTCATGGTTCAGTCCCACCATGTAAGCTTCGATAAACTTTTGGTTGGTTTCGAGCAGCGTAATACTGTTTTGTTCAATTTTGTTGATGTTGGGCAAGAACAGTTCTGAGGAAATGCTGACTAAAGGTTTGTACATGGGCAAATCGATCTCCGGATATGCCATTGCCTCGATAAAGGTTTCAGCGAGTTGCGGTAGGAGATCTTTGAGCCGTTCTGGAAAGAAGATTGTGGATTCTATACGGCGTGGAATCGTAACTTCGGGATTAATTTTCTCGAAAGTCGTGGTTCCTAAGTTCGGCAAATTAACCGATCCTCGGTAAGGCGTTTGACCGACTTCGCGACTGGCTTCGATCAGTTCGTAACTGTCTTTGAGTGCGGCTTTAAATGTGATGGCTTCTGGGCTATCTGTATCACCGAGTTTTGGTCGAATCTCTGATCCTGGTTCTGCGATTTCAAAATTAGGACTGCGGGGAATCTCATCAACTGAGGCAGGGGTTTGATCCACTTCGCGAATCGCAACTGACTGTTGGACTCCTTGCGCCCAGCGTTGTAAGCGATCGTAGTACCGGAACAGCACCCCAAACGCGATCGCAGCAACCAGCACTAAAAGTCCACTCAGCCCCAAGACGAGGATTGCGAGCAAAAAGAGCAACAATAGCACCACCAAAGGCAACCAAGGAAAGCGACGCAGCAAATCTTTGATCGGGGTTGGAATATCATCCGGTTCAACAATGTCCGCGACTTCATCGACCGTGAGAACTCCACCGGGCGTTTGTTTGGGTGGAGCAGGGCTAACTTCTCCTGTGTTTACACGATCGAGCAATGTTGTCGGTTGAATCGTTCCAGAGAAAGGCAGCGATTTCATGATCCGACCGCGCGATCGCAACACTCTTCTCATTGGCGTTGACATCAGCGCAGGCACGACTCGACTTGTCTGCAACTGGTGATGAACTGTTAATCCTTGCTCTGGATCGACGACTCGACGATGCAACGGGGCTGTAAACACAAGCACAGAGTTCAAACTCACCTGTCGCCAAGGGCGCAAATGTCGGTCATACCAAACCCAAGACACTTCTTTTGCTAATTGCGCCCAGCGAATCCGTCGGTTTGCTTCTAGCACATCGCCGACTTGCTCCCAAGCAGCATTCATGTAGTCTTCTTGATTGGTTCGCACAACATCTGTTCCAAAGCCAGCCGCGACTCGATGACGCGGATCGAGGTTCAACTCATGCACCCAGTTCTCTGAGTTTGGGAGGGGATTTGATGCTCGATCGCTCAACAATCGTTGAGTCAGCGCGTGCCAGCAACCGTAGATGGGTGGGGTAATCAGCGGATCGGCATCTGTTTCCGTCTCCGGCACAGGTTCAGACGATGGTTCTGGCTCGATCGGAGTTGTGGGAGGGACGGGCAACTGTTGATTTGCATCCAGTGCGGATTGAACAGTATAGTCATCCGCCAAGTTGATCAAGGAAGCTAATGCCGACTGAAACGGGTGAGGAGAAGGCTGTGCCCAATTTTCATAGGTCAACACTTCTCCTTGTTCTTCGGGGTTCAAGCTTTCCAAGGGAACGCGTAACGCTCCACCGAGTTTGAGAATGCCATCTAAATCGAAAATTCCGGGGAGGTTCGCACCGGGTCGCTGCACATCTAAATCCCGCCGACCAACGCTTTTATCCACAGGTTTCGGCTGCAAGAGCCGAACTAAGTATTCAAAATCTCCCTGACTCCCCGTCTGAAAATACCAGCGATGATAGTACGGGTAAGCGGTGGAATCGAGCCGCCCGCTATAGTTTGCTCCGGCAAAGGCTGTGACTGAAGGTGTTTTTGCTGGATCTAGCCCTAGCCCTGCAAGCCGACCGGACTCAAAGACGGGCATCAAGAAGGCATGATATGCCGTATTAGCAGCAAGCTTGCGTGGGCAGAGAATCCGCGAATAGCCAAAGTCTGGATTCTCATTGAGCGCCGTTTGTAACTTGGCTAAGAAGGCATCGGTTTGGGTCGATGACATTCCTTCACCCGTCGCTCCTAAATCTCGATTGACATGAACATGCGCCCACGCCCAAAGTTGATCGAACTTAGGAAGTACTGTCTCTGCTTGAGCGATCTCAATGTAAGAGAGCGGTCGATTTTGAATGTTCTTCCCCGATTCAAATTCAGACTCCGTCAACACGACAAGCATGATCCAAGGTGTAAGGCGATGCTTAGCAAGATCGGGAGCCGCTGGAGTGTAGCGCCAGGGAAAATCTTCGTCGTAAAACTCAATATAAGGCAGATAGTTCGGCTCAAAATTCGTAATCCAATGACGCGGTTCGACTTTGACGATCGCTCGTTTCTCAATTCCGACGACATCCCCAGGCCCATAAACTTGAATCGACTTGTTAATGGAATCACTCAAAGGGGACGGACTAATCCCTTCGCCTTTGAGGGTCAACTGCACGGGGATTTCTGCTCGCAGTTTGGAACTGCCCGACTGGATATTGTTTGCAATACCCTGCCGTAACCAGGGCAAAAAGGAATAGGTAGAAAGGGCATCACTCATCGGTTCACCTCGTGCTGCGGAATCACATGTAAGCGATCGTATAAATCAGGGTTTTGGTTGACCTGCCGTTGCAGATAAGCCAGTGCTTGGGTCTGACTGTTGAATTGAGCCGTACTTTGAAAGGCTTGATTGTTCGCTTGAAATGCCACAACAAACGCTTCTTCTCGAACAGCAACTTTTTCCTTAAAAGGCTGTAGTTTGGTACGGTAAGCCTTTGATAGCACGGATTGGCTGATGCTATTGCTGCCGAGGAAATGTATAAACAACACTCCGTTAAAAATCCGGAAGCGGCGGATGAATCGTTTGTAGTTACTATCAATGATGATTTCTTCGTAGCGCACTCGTCGTCGAACCAGTTTACTAGAGCGCAGTGCTTTTCCAGGTGCAGAAAGATCGAGTCCGCCCGTCAGTGGATCGTAGGCGCGGCGAGACAGTTTACTTGCATCGTCTAGATTTTGGAATTGTGCGATCGCAAATTGCTCTGTGACATCTGCCGTCTTGGCTAATCCCCCGCTTGCCACCTCAACCGAGAAGCGTTTTGCATCGCTTACTTTTTGAGTGCCGACTTTATCGATCGCCACATCCAACGGCACGGCTTTCTGGCTAATCCGAAGCATACCGACTGGATGTAAAACGAGTTCTACAGACGGATCGAGCTTGCGGAGAGAAACGAACAAATTGTTTTCGGGCGGTAAGATCGCGCGCCAATTTTGCAGTTTTTCAAACTCTGCCTTCAGAATCGGCATCGCAGGCACAGGGGGCAACGTTGTATCCTTTTTCTCACCCCAGGTAATATCAAAGTCTGCCGAGATCTCAAAGAACAGAATCGAGAGATAGCCCGTTCCTCTAGCTCGCCAAGGCGTTGGCCCTTCGAGAGAGAACTGCAATCGAATCGTGAACACGCCTGCTCCGAATACCTTCAGCGACACTGAAGCAGAAATTTCAATAATGAAGTAAAAAGGCGAAAACTGAATCAGCGCATCATAGCCAATATGACCTTCCACGCTAAAGGCACTAAAGCCAAAGAACAATTCCGCACGTGCCCCAAACTGCACCGTGTTGCTGGTTACTGCGAAATAGTTCATCACCCGAATCCGGGCATTCGATTCATTTAAGATATTGACCGAGATCCGATTCGGACTGGGGAACGGCAAGGGGGGTGGATTAAACCGAGGATGGAACCCGCCCACACTGACGACAAAGTTGGGATCATCGCCATAGGCAACGAGTAGCCCCATTTCCCCTTCAAGCGTCAGGAACAGAATCCGCGACTCAAACAGAGTGGCAAAGAAGTAAATCCGCTTTTTATCAAACTCGATCGCACCAATAAAACTAACCTGCAACACCAGCAACGCGGCTTCTTCCGTCGGCAGTGCGACTCGCAACACCCCCAAGATCGCAATGTTGCCCGGAATCTCGATAATGATGCCCAAGGACAGAGAAATCAGCGTCGGCGTTCCCCAACCGAGCTTCGCCATCGGTCCAATCAAAAACTTACCTTGCTGCGGTGGGAAAAACGTTCGTAAGTCACTGAGAATGCGCGGTGCATTGGCAATCACATCGCGGGGGAACAAAATGCTATTGAGCGCTCCAGTCCGGACACCTTCGACGAGCGGCTGCAACTGCATTGTGCGATTAAGTCCCAACAATCCGCCGACCCCAAGCAACGTAAATCCGAAGCCCAGTTGCAATCCTGTCCCAAATTCCGCTGTGATGATAATTAAGAGCGAGAATCCCTTTGAGCCATCAGGCATCTTAGTCGTGATTAGCCCGATCGCTTTAAGCGTCAGAAATCCACTAAACACTAACTCCAATGCGCCCGCGTATTCTTCTCGATCGAAGTCAAAGAACAAATACCCGCCACCCTTCACCACGCCAGCATCAACGGACAATCCGACACCATTGGGAGGCTTAAAGTCGATCGCTAAATCCGTCGATCCTAAATTCCCTTGCCGGAACACCAGCGCCGCCTGCACCCCAATATTCTCAACCACTGCTTGCAAGGGTCCCAAGCTGAGCTTCAGTACTGCTCCCGCTTCCACCTTAAAGCGATCTGCTGCTGGTTCTAATGCCAAACGTAATCCCTGAATCTGCAAGAGACCGAGATCCAAATGCACAGCTAATTCTAGAGCGAGCTTTGCGCCTCCCTGGAAGGTAAACCCTGAAAGTAACGTGATGCCCAGTGCTAGACTCGCTTCCGCCTGCACATTCAAGCTCGACAAAATCTGCTGGAGAAACCCATCTCCTTCGCCCCCAGACACCACCAATCGCAAAGCACCAATCTCGGCTGCCATGCCCAGATCCAACTCTCCACGAGGATTTTGAGCAAACCAGGACACCCCTAATCCTTGTACTGCTAATCGCGTGCCTCCGGGCGAACCGATTAAAACGATTTCATCTGCACGACTCGTCTTCTCTCGAATCGTAACGGCGGCGCGAAAAGCTCCAACCAGATTGAGAATCCCTTCAACATTCAGCGGTGGACGAACAATCAATCCCACACCCTGGATATCGGCTGTAGACTCAAACACTAATTCACCGCGATCGCACACCCCAAACTCAAACGCTGCTCCTCCGAGTAAATAGGGCAACAGTGCCACGCCTTTTGGCTTACCTGCTTGCGCCTGGACAGGTGCGATCGTAATTCCAAACTGGCTGTATGTCTCTGCTGTAAATCCTTTCTGCAACAGTGGAAACCGCAAATCCTGCAAGGTTGTTGAACTATTGCCCAACACTGTTCGCGTGGTATCAGATTGAGTGTATCGTCCTCCCGGTAGCGATGCAGATCGCATCAATCGCTCCAACCGAGCTAAAAACTTATCTGAATCAAAGTCGCTCTCCCAAGCGTAGACTGCATTCGCGATCTGAATGGGGTCAGTAAAAAACGTGCCAAGCCTATCCCAGTTAATCCGTCGCATGGTTTGTCCAGCAGCAGGTGCTGGTTCATGCTCAATTAGCCCCAACAATAACAGTGCCTCATGGACTTGCGTCTTCTGCTGCATCAGATAGTCTAAGAGCAAAAAATCTGTCAGCCGCCGAGGCAAATCATCAATATTAGGAATCGATGCTCCCCCTGATGATTGCACCTGATTTTTGAATTGAGCGATCGCATCAACAGTCGTCCCGAGTCGGGCAAAAACAGTCGCGATCGCACTTGCTACCGCTCCTTCTCCACTCGCAGAGAGTAACTGCCGAATCGCCTCGACTAATTCTCCCGCCTGAGTCGCTAATGCGGTGAGTGAACTGCCTCCCGCCCCGGCTGGAAGTTCAAATCCAAGTTGCCGAAAAAACGCGATCGCTTGGTCTGGCGTTCGGATTGAGCGCAGGGGCGCGATCGCTAAACTGGTCTCGGTCAGAATCGATTGCAGGGCATCCTGTTGGGGCATCTCAGTTCTCACTTTCAAACAATCATGGGCGCAATCTTTTAGGCAGGAACAATGACAATTTTGGCGTGATATTCGGTCGTAGGGCTGACCACAAAAGGCGGAGTTGAGAGTCCAGTCGTCGCCTGTCGATTTTCGACAAGCCAAGGGGTATGACGAGACTGGGCAAAGGTTGCCGTTGCCCCTAAGCCGCTTGGAATATTGCCTTGCCATTGAGCGCGAATCCAATATTTAATCGCGTCATTCTGTCGTCGATTTGCCGCCGCACCAGATGTATCGGTTAAGGCAATTAAGAGATTGTGATTCGCATTCGTTGCCGCAGGGTTATACAGCAGAAAGGGTAATCCCAGCCCCAAGTAATACCGCATCTTGGCTGGATTGCCCTGAACTTGAGCGATCGTAGTTGTGAGATAGCGCTGTACAGGTTGGAACTTAGAATTTGTGTTGCTATCAATAAAGGTCTTTAACTGTGTTTGATAGCCGCTGAGTATCGCTACCGTCAACGGAGAAGGCGCAGTCGCCGGAATCACTCGTTGGGCTGCACTGACTCCACCACCACTGCCAAAGCGCCGATCGACTGCTTCATAGATCGTCTTGAATTCCGTGAATCGCGTTGCGAGTTGAGCCGGAGTCGCCGTACCAGGAATCGCTGTATCAAGTTGGCTGATCCAAGCTGCAAGATTCGGTAACAGAGCATTCATCGCACTGATCTGCGCAGTACTCGGCAGATTCGTGTTGAATAACAAGACATTCGCGATCGCAGCAAATACATCTGTAAATCCAGCAGAACGAATGCGATTGAGGCGACTGATGGGAATTCGAGCTTCAGGGATATTAGCTTGCCACTGCAAACGACAGAACGCTAATGCTCCTAATGCTAGAGTCGTTTGCCAAAATGTCAGATGAGCTTGTGTAATGCCGAATGCAGTTGCCCAATTTTCAAACTGTTGACGGACTTGTGTTGCGCTGTAAGGCGAAAACCCTGAGTTGTAGAGTCCGACGACTCCGGCATTGTTCGTGAGTCCGGTAATGTGACCAATTTCATTAAAATGCTGAAACCAGCGCGGCCCTGAAACAGTCGGTCGAACAGTGTCACTTGTGCCAAAGAACTGTTGAATTGCCCGTAAAAAATCTTGATCTCGACCAACCTGACAACCGCGAATGTCGATTTTGCTATTGCGATTAAACCGCTGCCTCGCTTGAATCAGTTTGGTCTGAAAGGCATTTCCATTTGTCGATACCAAGGTTGCGGTCACATTCGTCGCGTAGTCAGCAGGTCGGGCAGGTAGCGCAGAATTCAGAGTCACACTATTGCCTAATCCCACGATCGCAGTTTTTAAGGTCGTTAACTGACCTTGGCTCAGAGGATTGTTCTGCAATCGACTCGCCACATCTGCGAGTAACACGTCATAGCCATTATTTGCGGCTGTAACTGCTGCTGCGTTGTTCAGGACATTTTGTTGCAGTGCCCATTGACTCGCTGCAATCTTGATAAAGTCCAGAAAATCTCCGCTCGGTTCTCCGGAGGCATCAGTCGGGATTTGATTGATAATCGTTGCCTGACTCGACCTTAAATGATTGAGAATCGGAGCAACTGCTCCTCGATGCATATAGTAAGTCGTCTCAACAAGAGGGACTGCTACCTCAAAGCTCATCATGGCTTTTAGCGCAGCAATCCGATTGCGAGCAAATCCCTCAAAATGACGTTTTAGAGAGAGCCGAGTTCCATTCTCTACAAATGGAATCAGCAGATTCGTGGGCTGGATCAGATTTTGGCTATCTACAAAGATATGGGACACAATTCTGATCCGGTTAATGATTCCCGTTCCCGTTTCACTGGGATTATTCAACAAATCTAAGAGATGTTCGATCGAAGTAACGGTTTTAGGTGCGAGTCCGGCGTTTTCATGGTAGCGATTCGCCAGTTCGATAAACCCATTGTCTTGGGGCGAAGCTTGAGCAATGAAGGTGTACTGAGGAACATAGTCAGGCATACCAAAGAGGGGGGCTGGCGCACTGGCTTCTGGATCGGGTGGACTACTGCCGCCCGATCCGCCCGGAGAGCTACCTCGTTCGATCGTGCGATATCGATCTTGGGTTGCCGTTTGTGTTCCTGTTGTAGTCTTGCACATACATTCTGCTACTCATTGTGTCGAACTGCGTCAGAGCGTGAAGTCGTCAGGATCTCACGAGTGGACCTTCTCGGTAATGGCGCATGATCCAGTGGGCACGGGTTCCGGATAGACCTGTTAGAACGTCGTTGAAGTTTGTGCCGCTAAAATAGCGATCGCGCAATGTCTCCAAAATCCGACCACAAAGCATGATATTGCTCTTGGGAAACCGAGCCAAGTTAAACAAATCAATCCGCCGATTTTCTTCTAAGTTTGCTAATGCTTGCCGTAATTGCTCATCTGCTAGCACCCGTTGATTCGGCACGTCAGGCAACTCTGTCCAGGGTAAGATCGGAGTCGAGCCTCCCGGTGTTTGAGGTAAGACCATTGCTAAGAGGGCTAAGCGAATCCCACACACTCCAACTCCCGACGCTGCTAGCGTTACAAAATCCCCAGTTCCATTCAAAGCAGCAGCTAACTGATTTAACTGCTGTTGTCGCGCTAAGCTTGGACGCTGCAACGCGCCATCATGAACTAAGCTAAAGACGAACTTCTCAAAGCCCTCCCCGCTTTCAGAGGTTTTTAAAGTTACTGCCTGATAGTAAGGACTTAAATCATTAATTAATTCCCGCAACACCTCTGGATTCGATGCACCTGCTCCAGGCTGATTCTGTGCTTCTGCAATCAGGGTTTCGAGTTCAGCATTCAAGACAATGACGGTCTGATTTAAGCTCAAACTGCCTTGCTCTGTATTGCCTGTGCCGAGCAATCGGACTGTCACAACTAATGTTCCGACAGTCTGTGGGCGGTAGTTGACTTCACCGATCGTGGTAGTTTGAGTTTGAGGCGTACCTCCGTTTTCGATAAAGCTCCATTCAAAGGATTGCACTGCACTAGCTAGCCCTGCATCAGTGACCAAGACAATATACCTGTTCTCCCGATCGACAGCTAAGGGCGCAGTCACAAATGATACAAGAACGGATCGTCCATCGATCGCGACAGCGGACTCCCCTAAATCACTTGCTTGAAAGTTAGTGGGCAAGCGGCTTTCAGTCTTACGAACAGTCATGCTAGAAACCCTATCAGACGTGCTGTATTGAAAAACTCATCCCTGTAGAATGAGTCTCTTATAACACTAATCAACACACTGACTGAGAACTTTAATGTTATTTTTTACATATTAGGGCTGACTATTCTGGATCTGCCGCACCATCAAGCAACTTGTGACATGATCATCAAGCAGAATCCTAAAATGAGACAAAGTGCGATCGCCTTAACAATGTCATCTTCACTCATTGCTACCACCTGTTCTGTAATCCTGTGATGACTGGAAGTATGCGTAAGTCCACTCGATTTATCATCCAATTTGGCGTTCTAGAAGTAGTCCATTCCAAGAGAATGGATTTCTCTCTTAATGTCATGAATTCAACATCTCTAGAATTGCAAAATTGAGACTCTAAGTGCCCTTGTTTTTTGCCCATAAACAGATACAATTAGGATTTATTCGCATTAAGAGTCCTCTTTTACGATGACTGCTACTCTCCCTAAAGCTTCTAAATCCCCCATTTCGCTGTTATTGGGACTCGGGTTAGGCTCAATTGTTCTGCTCATTGTTTTGATTTACAGCGTCACACTGGGTGCAAGAGACATTCCACTGCCGACGATTTTGGCATCGTTCACGACCTTTGATAACTCCTTTGATCATCTGGTAATCCAGACGGTGCGATTGCCACGATCGCTGATTGCGCTTTGCGTCGGTGCTGCTCTGGCGGTCTCCGGTGCATTGATGCAAGGTCTAACCCGCAACCCACTCGCCGAAACCGGAATCCTGGGGATTGAAGCAGGCGGTGCTTTAGCGGTTGTGATGAGTTTGTTTCTGTTTGGTAGCTCATCGTTAACAGTTTATGCGGGGGTAGCGTTTTTAGGAGCCGCGATCGCGGCGATACTTGTTTATCTGTTAGGAACCTTGGGACGCGGCGGTGCAACTCCTTTAAATTTGACGGTCGCTGGAGCCGCGCTGTCTGCCTTGATCTCTTCCATCACGACTGCCATTTTGATTGTGAGTCAGCGCACGTTTGAAGAGATTCGATTTTGGCTAGCAGGATCACTCGCAGGACGGGATTTTGACCTGTTTTTACAGGTCTTGCCATTCTTAGGTGCTGGATTGCTGATTGCATTCTTACTGGGTCGGCAGATCACAACAATTAGTTTAGGAGAGGAAGTCGCAACGAGCTTGGGTCAACAGACGCTTTGGATTAAAGGATTGACCGCAATAAGCATTGTTCTCTTGGCTGGAAGTTCAGTGGCGATCGCAGGTCCAATTGGCTTTGTTGGCTTAGTTGTACCTCACATGGTTCGATTCTTTATCAAAACAGATTATCGCTGGATTTTGCCTTACTCAGCCGTACTCGGTGCGATTCTGCTATTAGTCTCGGATATTGCAGCACGAGTATTACTGAAGCCTCAAGAGCTTCCGGTGGGTGTGATGACTGCTATTGTAGGCGCACCATTTTTTGTCTATCTCGCAAAAACGAAGGTGAAAAAATGAATGAGTGGCGTTCTCCCGTACTATCTTTTCGCCTCGATCGACGAGTGCCTGCAATCGGGCTTCTGCTTGCTGTCATTGGATTTGCAGCGATTATCCTCAATGTTGGGCGAGGAGAATACCCGATCGCAGGATTCGACATTGTAAGAACCTTGTTTGGTATTGATACAGGCAACCCGGATCATGCGTTTGTGATTCACACTTTGCGCTTACCTCGAACGCTGGTTGCTTTCATGGTTGGGGTGGCGCTTGCTCTTTCAGGTGCTATTTTTCAAGGCTTAACCCGTAATCCACTCGCTGACCCTAGCATGATTGGAATCAATACTGGGGCAAGTCTAGCCGCTGTTTCGGTGATTGTCTTGTTTCCAGATGCGCCGATCTACGCGCTCCCATTCTCTGCATTTGTAGGTGCGGCAGTGATGGCAGCATTGATCTATGGGCTGGCTTGGAACAAAGGAAGTTCGCCGATTTTATTGATTTTGATGGGAATTGGACTGTCTGGGATCGCCAGTGCCTTCACCAGTTTACTCATCACCTTTGGCTCGATTTACGATGTTAGTCAAGCTTTAGTGTGGCTTGCCGGAAGTGTCTACGGTCGCACTTGGGAGCAAGTTTTTTCACTCTTGCCTTGGATCATTGTATTTGTTCCAGCGGCATTTGGATTAGCAAGACATCTCAATGTGTTGAACTTAGGAGAAGACATTGCGAAAGGATTAGGCAGTCGAGTTGAATGGCAGCGGGGTTTACTTGTCATTGTAGCGGTGGGATTAGCGGGGGCATCAGTGGCAACTGCGGGAACAATCGGATTTGTGGGGTTGATTGCTCCTCATGTAGGACGGCAGATTGTCGGCAATCGACATGAAGAATTACTTCCAATTTCTGCACTGCTTGGGGGGGTGTTAGTGGTGTTGGCTGATTTTGTGGGGAGAACACTGTTCGCCCCGATCGAGCTTCCCTGTGGAGTCGTGACAGCCGCGATCGGTGCGCCCTTTTTCCTCTATCTGCTGATTCGCGATCGCAAAAAATAACCTGAGATTGTCAAGAATTCGGTGCTAACTGTTGAAGCAAGTCATTGAGAATCTGTGCTTCTGCAAGGGAACCCCGCAGCATTGTTAAGTGGGCATCCATAAAATAGACTCGCCCAGATTGGGAGATCGGCATTGCTTTTAACAGTGGAATTTGGTTCCATTGTTGTTGAAGCTGTCGCCAGTTTAAGGGGCGATTGTCCACATCATTTTTATTCCATCCTAGAACAATCAGAATATCAGGGTCTAGCTGCGGTAACACTTCAGCAGGAAGCTGAAATGCATCTTTTGTTGCTAGCAACGATTCATCGAAGCGAACCATCTTAAATCCCAATGTTTCTAGCAAATCGGAATAGATGCTGCGCTCTTGCCCAAATGCATAAAAGTTACTTGTTAGCTCACCAGAACTCAAGAGTAATACACGGGGATGAGCATTGGCAATCTCAGCTAATTTCTGGCGAGCTTGGGTGATTCGCTCGTTTCGAGCAGCCATGATTTGCTGAATCATATTGGAGCGATCGAGAATGCTTGCAAGTTGTTGAAGGCTTGCCTGCCAACCTCCTTGTTGATCATCGAGCAAGAGAGTCGGCGCAATTTGAGAAAACAATTTGTCTCTTCCTTGGCTTCCTTGCCACATTTCACCCACAATCAGATCTGGCTTGAGTAAAGCGAGTGCTTCTAGAGCAGGAGAAGCACGATCGCCCAAATTGATTGGCTGAGTCGTCACATACCGACCGAGATAAGGAACTTGCTCAATGGGATGATTGAACGGCTGCCGACTTGCAGAAACGCCTGCATAGGCAGCAGGCTGTTCTCCCAGAGACAACAGCAGATCCAATCCATAGGGACTAAGTACAGCAATTTTGCGAGGTCGATCGCAGTCTGTACTTGGTGCTGTCGGTTGGCAATGGATTGAGGGCAATGTGAGAGGCAGGGTGGTGAGAATAGTTCTGCTACAGCCCCATGTGAGCAAAGCGGTGAGGGCAAAGAGCAGTAGGGAGCGAACCCAGCGATCGAATTTCATCGTCTGCTGTTGACTCAAAACACTCAATTTGTAAATCCTGATGAAACGTTTTTGGCACAATGAACAGGGCAATGGTTCGAGCACTGTGAAGTTCTCTGGTCGTGATGATGCGTTGCAAGCAGTTTCTCCTAGCCAGCGATCGTAGTCCTCTGCTTGCGCAATTAGCTCAAGTCATCCTCTTCATCTGCATTTTGCTCGGTTGCCGATAGAGCAGGAATACAGGCAAACATCGCAGATTCTAACTGCTCTGGGAGTTTATCCCAGATGAATGCACCTTTGCGATTGCTGATATACATCTGAGTGAACTGGAGTAATGCGGAAGCATATTCTTCGTCGGGTGGTAGATCAATGAGTAAGTAAGTTTGTTTTTCCGGATGAGCAAAAGCAGTAACGCAACCGCGACTACAAGCCCACAAACACCCAACGGATTTGATTTCTAGGTCTTCTGGCGCGAACTGTTGAGCTGCTAAATTTGTCAAAGTATCTAGCAAGATTTTGCCATCACAAGCTTGATCTTCTGCGAGTTCTTCTTCAGAACGATGGCAGGATTTGCACACAAAGAGAGTATGTTTTGTCATAAACTTTGGCAAGAGACTTCGCATCAACAAGCTGAAATTGATGCAACTCATTCTCATTTAAAGTGGAACGATCGTCAAGAGGAGGAAATTCATGACAACACTTCGTCGCGCATCTATTGGGTTGCTCCTCTGGAAACTGATCCGCTATGCTCCAAGGCTGTACTGGACTGACACTTTGATCTGGCTCTGCATTGCAGGACTCCCCGTGCTGCCGGGACTCGTCATTCGAGAGTTTTTTAATCAACTCACCCAGCAATCTCCTTCGGTGTTTTCTGCTCAAGGTTGGATTGCGCTATTTTTAGCGATCGGGGTTGCGCAAATTGTTGCGATCATTCTCGGACGCATCACCAAAACGCAACATCGCTTCACGATGAATAGTCTGATCCAGCACAATCTTCTCAGGAAATTGCTAGAACATCCGGGTGCTGAGAGTTTAACGATGGCTCGGGCGGAAACGATTTCACCGGGGGAAGTGATGAGTTTCTTTCGGGAGGATGCTAGCCAGATTGAAGATAATGTGGTGGGCACGAATGAGGTTTTAGGGGAAGGAGTTTTTGCGATCGCTTCTTTGCTGTTGCTCTTAAGTGTGAACGTAACAATTACGCTATTTGTCTTTCTGCCTTTAGTGTTGATTGCTGTGATTCTACATCGGGTCAGCGATCGCATAAAACGCTATCGCCGCGCCAGTCGTCAGGCAACCCAACAAGTGACAGGCATGGTTGGTGAGATGTTTACCGCAGTGCAAGCGATTCAGGTAGCTGGAGCCGAAAAAAGTGTGTTGGCTCACTTTCGGCAACTCTGCGATCAGCGCCGACAATCGATCGTCAAAGATCAACTGCTTACGGCGATCTTAGATTCTAGTTTTGATAATCTCATTAGTTTAGGCACAGGTGCGATTTTATTCTTTGCTGCCCAGTCGATGCGGAGTAGCCAAACACTCAGCGTTGGGGACTTTGCGCTATTTGTCTACTACTTAGCCTACGTCACTTATTTTCTAGGGTTTTTAGGCGGATTTGTGGCGCTCTCAAAACAAAGCGAAGTGTCGTTTGAACGGATGCAAGCTTTAGTCAATGCAGAGGCTCAGACGCTCGTCGAGCCTTATCCTCTCTATCTGCCAACGCTGACCGGACGAAAATCCCAGTTACCTGTTCCTCGTCAGGACGAAACCTGCGATCGCTTAGAAGCACTACGAGCGATTAATTTGAGCTATCACTATCCGAATAGCAAGGTGGGTATTACTAACATCTCTTTGGAGCTTCAACGCGGCAGTTTTACAGTGATCACGGGATCGATTGGGTCGGGCAAGACAACGCTATTGCAGGTGCTATTGGGATTGTTACCGATGCAATCAGGAGAGATTTTGTGGAATGGTCAGACGATCTCTGATCCGGCTCAGTTTTTTGTCCCGCCTCGCAGTGCTTACACCTCCCAAGTGCCGCAACTCTTTAGCACCAGCTTACGAGAGAATATTTTGCTGGGGCTACAGAAAGATGATACAGAAGTGTTAGCCGCGATCTCGCTTGCGATGTTCGATCGAGATTTAGCCATGATGCCTGATGGACTCGATACCCAAATTGGCTCTAGAGGAATGCGGCTGTCTGGGGGACAGATTCAGCGCGTTGCTGCGGCGAGAATGCTGATTCGGCAACCTGAGTTACTTGTCTTTGATGATCTATCCAGTGCTCTAGATGTAGAAACGGAACAAAAACTTTGGTCAAAGCTATTTCAGCTCAGTTCACCAACGTGGAACCCTACTATTCTGGTTGTATCTCATCGCCGCTCAGTGATGGAACGTGCCGATCGCATTATTTTACTCCACGAGAGCAGGATCGAATTAGAGGGAACCTTTGCAGATTTGCCCTCAGCCCATACCAAGCCCCTCTAAATTAGGCAAGCACAATGACAATTCATCTGGCCTCCGGGAAGCCGCTCAAGTTCTAGAATAGCAATTGAGAATAAATTGCATTTGTGGTAAGATGCCCTCAAATTTTGCGATCGCGAATTGCAGCTTATGACTGTTACCCTTTCACAGCAAGACTATTGGGAACTTATCTGTCCTGAAACCTCCCAGACTGATGACTTAGAAGCGTCTCAATCGCGAGAGATAGATCGGACTTGGCAGTACTGTAGTGCTGTTGGAGAGGGATATTATCGAGAAATTCAGGTTCGCGATGGCGTTGAACTCGCGATCGCAGAAGACTGCTTCCACGAAGACTTGAGAATCATCACTTGCGATCGCGAGCATCCTTTAGAACTCAACTATACGCTGATTGGAACCGCAGCATCGAATTCAGACTGTGCGAATGCGGGACAGTACCTCTTTTGTGGAAGTGGCATGGCTCCAGGTGAAGTGCTAGATATTCAAGCAAAGCAACGCAATCTGAAGGTGATTATTCACATTGATCCTTCTGTTTTTTGCCAGCGGATGTCGGGACTGCCCAAGCAGACTCCAGACGAAATTAGAAATTGGTTGCGACCGATCGAACAACCTTACTACAGCCAAATCAGCCGGACGACAGCCGCGATGCAGTCTACCCTTCAACAGATTTTGCAGTGTCCGTTTCAGGGATTGACTCAGCAGATGTATTTAGAAGGCAAGGTGTGGGAACTCATTGCGTTGCACCTTGCTCAGACAGTCGAGATTAGTCCAGAGCGCGAGACTAAGTTGTTAAAATCAGCCGACATTGAGCAAATTCACTATGCCAAAGAACTGCTCATTGCTCGATTAGAGAATCCGCCCTCGCTGATTGAGTTAGCTCGGCTAGTTGGGATCAATGACTGTAAGCTGAAAGTCGGTTTTCGACAGGTGTTTGGGACGACGGTCTTTGGCTATTTGCAAGACTATCGAATGGAGCGATCTCGCCAGTTACTAGAGTCAGGGGATCTCAGTATTACAGAAGCAGCAAAAGCAGTTGGACTGAGCAATCGCAGCCATTTCGCGATCGCGTTTCGCAAAAAGTTTGGCGTAAATCCTAGAGACTATCGGCAATCCATCATGAACCGATGCAGTGCTAGCTAAACTCCGTCCACCATTCAAAAAAACTCCGTTCACCATTCATCAGGGTGGTAGTGTTCTAGATATGTGGATATATGGCAGAATGAAAACGATGTGTTAGAGGGCTGAGTCGAGATGGTCCTAGAACCTGTTCAATGTCCCGATTGCCAGAGTGTGGATGTCGTTAAGCATGGTCG